>JBECKQ010000240.1:0-9331 GCA_040235375.1 Phycisphaerae bacterium
TGGTACAACCGCTTCCGCGGCCTGCTCATCCGCTGGTGCAAGAAAGATGAGAACTACACCGCCCAATTGCACCTGGCCTCCGCCATCATCATCGGTAGCTTCATTGGGTTATCCGGATAGGCTCTAAGCGACCCCGTGTGCAAGTGAATCCACATCGCCGCGCGGCCGGGCGGATTGGAGTGCTGGCGGACGATGTACGTCAGCCCATTGTCGAGCTGGCCGATCGTGAGGGCCGGATCGGTCGGCAAGGGCTGCGCCACAGTTGTGGTGGTTGCCCACGCAACGAGCACGGCACCGAGCAAGGTGCGAAACGAAGTCGGCATGACGATCCTCCGATAGTATGCCGCGGTGCCGGAGCAGGATCTCGCCCGCCGGTCCGGCCAGCGGTAAGGCCATTATTGACTGGCGGGCTCGAGTTTACCAGGGGCAAATGCGCGCTAACGCAGGGCAAGGACGGCGGTGTGCGGGTGCGTGTGCTCTCTAAGCGGTTTACGCGGCCCGGAAGCGTAGGTGCGGTCGTAGCAGTCGTTCTAGAAGTTGGAGGTTTACTCGCGTGTCTTGCTCGGGGAGCGTCGAATCCGGCAACCCTGTCAGGACCCCTGGCAGGGCCTTGCTTTGCGCCAATCCCATCAGGTCCGTCTCGACCACGATCTCCTTCGAATGGCGATCTGCTACGCTGCTCTCGTTGCGACTACTCGCCGGTATAGGGCGTGTAGTTACTCACCCATTAGGTGATAAACCAGGGTTTGTCCCCCATGCCCTGCCGGTTCCGCGGCACCCAGTAGGCTGATCCGCTCGGTTTACTTCGGCGTCGCTAGCGCGGCTAACCGGCTATCCCGCCTTCTGGTCCACAAGCTGAAGCAGGCTGGCGCCCCCGTGGAACTCATCGAACCGGATTAGCCCGCGTGATCTGCGTGACCCGGCGTAAAACGTGGCCCCTGTTGCTACTGTCCCTTGGGCCTAACACGCTGATGTGGTACCCAAGCGCCAGTGGCATGCCAGACCGCTCTGCGAGAACAACTCAGGGTGGGATGTTCCGGTAGGGTGGAAGACCGGTCGGCCGTGCGAAGCGGATTGCAGATGTTCGGATGCCGAGCAAGAGTTGTGGTGCCCAAACTCGCTGGCCTGTCTAGTGGGGAATGTCGATCGCACCAATGGGCGGCTCCTCATGCCGGAGACGCGCTCATGGCGGCTGGGGGTGCGGATTCGAGGCGCTGGCTTTACGCCGCGCGAGGCCGGCGCCTTTGTCCCCGGACCGGCCAACCTGGTTTCGCCGAGTTGGCGACCCGCTACCCATTTGCTGGCCGCACGGTAAACTGGCATATGGCGTCCACATGGGTATGTGGAACGTCATGGAAGTGGATGGCACGCGAACTGGTCCGGAGCGGTCGACCATGGGGCCCACTCACGGACTTCGATGCGATGTCGTTCGCTTGGCGACCAAGGAGTGTATCCACCACGATGGGGCTGCCTGCTCCAGAATCTGCAATGGCGGCGATCTTTCTCTGTGCCGGCAAGGGTCGGCGAATGTTGGCTCCGCGCACGCCGAAAGTCTGTACGCCGGTAGGCGGCAGACCGGCCATCGTCCGCTTGCTTGAGTTGCAGGCGTGCTTCCGATTTGATCCGACAATTCTCGTTGTAGGCCATCTCGCGCAAGCGGTCAGAAACGAAGTTGAGCCGGCGTTTCCGCACGTGGAGTTCGTATACCAGGATCGACAGCTTGGCACCGGACATGCGGCCAGACAGGGCGCTCAGCTCCTCACCGCGAGGAGGTTCGAGGGTGCTGTATTGGTGATGGCCGGTGACAAAGTGATTGAGCCCCGGGCCCTCCAGAAACTCGTCGCCAGCTTCCGAGCCGATCGGCCCGACCTTGCCGTGCTGGTAGCGCCGGTAGGCAACGACTCTTCGGCCGGACGCATCGTGACCGGGAGCGATGGCCAGATTCTGCGGATCATCGAGGCAGCCGACCTGCGCAGTGCAGAAGCGGAGAACCGCACCTTTGACATTGGTGGCGTCGTGCTGAATGCGCGCGAGACCGAAAAGCGGATTACCGGGGAGAATCAGGGCATTTACCTGTTCCAGGCCAACGCTCTTTGCCAAGCACTGGAGAATCTCGGCCGAGACAATGTCCAGGGTGAAGAGTATCTGACCGACACCGTCGATTATCTGAGTCGGTCCGGCAGGCGCGTGATCCCGATTGCGACGGACGACCCCGGCGACGTCCTGGGGTTCAACGACCCCGTGGACCTCCTGGAAATCGAGGAGCACCTGCATCGTCGGGCCGGGGCGAGCCTGAACCTGGCCAGGCCCCTGGACCGCAGCGTGTTCCAGCCGCCGACCCAATGGGTCCGCAGGCTCCGCGAGCAGGACCCCGCCGTGCAAACGATGCTCGGCAATATCTACGCCAACGACGCGTCGCTTTGCGCAGAGAAACGCCAGCATCTTCTTCGAACCGTCGAGCTTTTCATCGACTGCTTCGGCACAGCGGGTCGCGTGGCGGTCGTTCGGGCGCCCGGGCGCCTCAACATCATGGGGCGGCACATCGACCACCGCGGCGGGTGTGTCAACCTGATGGCCATCGACCGGGAACAGATCCTGGTGGCGAGACCGCGCAAGGACTCGGTCGTCCGTGCCAGAAACGCGGACGCTGTGCGCTTTCCTGATCTGGAATTCAGCGTGGACGACCTGCTGCGCATGGTGCGCCTCGATGACTGGCGGGATTTCGTCGGCAACTCCACGGTCGTCGGCATGGTGCGTGATCTCCGTGGAGACTGGGGCAACTACCTGAAGGCTGCGTTGCTTCGACTTCAGCAGCAGTTCAGGGACCGTAGAATCCGAGGCCTGGATTGTGTTGTCGGTGGCGACATACCCATGGCGGCCGGGTTGAGTTCCTCGTCCGCCCTGGTCGTCGCGATGGCTGAAGCGCTGGTGCTTGCGAATCGCCTCGACGTGACCGCGCAAGAATTCGTCAACGTCTGTGGCGAGGGGGAGTGGTTCGTGGGCACACGTGGCGGCGCCGGGGACCACGCCGGGATCAAACTGAGCCAGTCCGGCCAGGTGGCACAGGTTGAGTTCTTTCCGTTCAGCGTAGGCGGCTACGTGGAGTTTCCCAGAGACTACGCCATGGTGGTCTGTAATTCGCGAATCCAGGCGCGCAAGTCGGCCGAGGCACTCGATGCGTTCAATGAACGCATCGCATCATACGAGCTTGGAGTGCGCATTATCCGCCAGCGGTTTCCACGCTACGCCGGCCGTATCGAGCATTTGCGCGACATCAGCCCGGCACGCCTTGGAGTGGAACCAGCCGAGATCTACCGGCTGCTCCGGGGCGTACCGGAAACGGCGACATCCCAGCAGCTCCGCGCTGAACTGGGACGCGACATCTATGAGAAAGTGACTTCGGACCACGGTCCGCGACGCATGTACTCCCTGCGTGCGCGCATGCTCTACGGGATCGCCGAATGCGAGCGCAGTCAACTCTGCCTCGAGCTCCTTCGAGAATGCCGGATGCAGGAACTCGGTCAGCTGATGGTCGTCTCTCATGATGGAGACCGCGTGGTGGGGCAGGATGGTCAGCCGGTTTTCTTCTCCGTGGGTGATCCGTTCCTCAATGCTCGTATCCAGGACTTGGGCAGCCGGGATCCCCGTAGATGCAGTGCTGCGCAACTGCGGTTGCAGCCGGGTGCGTACGCCTGCAGTGTGCCGCGGATCGACCGCATGGTGGACATCGCCCTGGCTACACCCGGTGTGCTGGGTGCACAATTGGCAGGGGCAGGATTCGGCGGCTGCATCATGGTGCTCGCGCAGGCGGAGGCCGCACCCGATGTCATTCAGCGCATGAACAGGTTCTATTACGAACCCGAGAACGTGGAACCCGCCGCCATGAACGTGACGCCGATTGCGGGGTGTTCTGCTCTGCGTATCGACATTTAACACAGTGCGCCGCGCCCGACATGAATCTGCGTCATCCACCTTGTCGAGCGCGAAGACTCTGTTGTGCGCCCTGGCACCGATCACGCATCTCAGGTGCGATTACCGTTCGTCATGCGATACACGGCCGCCTGCGGCCAATGGTATGACATCCAGCAGAGATCATTCTGATGGAGCCCGGAATCGAACACCCGTCAACGTCTTCCGTCTCAATTGGCTGATGGAAGCCACGGACGTCGAGAGGCCAGTTGACGAGCGGGTATCCTGGGCGGTGTCGAGTCTCGGACGGGGTGGCTCATGCCGCCCAGGCGCCTCGTTCTGCTGCAGGCACTTGCGCCTGTGATGCTGATGTTGTGCCCAAGTGCCGGTAGCACCGGAAGTTGTCCCACGAAAACGACCAAGGGGCGCGACGTTGGAGGTGGTCCCCGAGGCCGATCGGGGCCCCCGGGGCGGACAAACCGGCGGTGTACCGACCAGTTCAGTTCCACAAACTGTACTCTGTGTGACAGTCTTCGAGATCAAACGCGGCACGAGAAGCGCGGCGATGGATAACTCGGACTCACAGATCGCTGCGTGGTCGTTGCTGCGTCCGGTCGGTGTGTTAGGATTTCGCTGGCTGCTTGGACCGCGCGGGGAAGTCCGGCACATTCGCGCTGGGGTGCCTGGTGGTCGGATCCGTCGATGACACGGTGAAGCGTGCGGAGCTCGATCAGATGTGGCCGCTGAAGCTGTCGGCGATCGGTAACGCTCTGCCGTCCTTCTGATCAAGCGACCGGCGTGATTGAGCAGCGAGACACTCGCCATGGAGCGGACGATCCGACAGCTACTTCTCAGGGCGCTGACGAGCCAGCGTGAGATCACCGTCCAGCGCAGGATCCCTTCGCGATCAGAGCTGCATGCAGAGTTTGATCGTGTCGCGGATCTGGGCCTTTACCTGCACATCCCCTTCTGCGAGCAGATCTGTTCGTACTGCCCGTACAACAAGGAGATGTTTCGCCCCGACATGGCGGAGCGCTACGTCAAGGCCGTGAAGACGGAGGTCGATCTGTACGCCGACATCGTGCGTGACCGGCCGCTTACCTCCTTCTATATCGGAGGTGGTACGCCGACCACGATGCTGGCTCACGGTCTCGGCGAGATCGTCGAGCACGTCCGCCGCGTCTTTTGTCTGCAGTGTGACATCCGTATGGAGAGTCATCTGAATCACCTGACTGACGATAATCTCGACGCGATCCGCGCGCTGGGTGTCGAGCACTTGAGCATGGGTGTCGAGGCCTTGCAGTAGCGGCACCTCCGCACTCTGGGACGCCCCTATACCGTCGCGGGTGCCGAGGAAGCCGTCCGGCGTGCGATGTCGCGCGGGTTCAAATGCGTCAACGTCGATGTGATGTTCGCCCTCCCGGGGCAGACCCACGAGGAAATCGCAGAAACCGGGCGTGCGCTGGTGGAATGGAACGTGGATCAGATCGCCGCCTACCCGCTCTTTCGGTTTCCTTACACGCGCATGGGGCGTAACGGCTCACCGGGGAACCACGGTCTCTTTCTGGCGCTGGCGCGCCGGAGAATGCTCCGCATCCTCGAGCGGGCTTTCTATCGTGCCGGATACGAGCGGACCTCGGTGTGGGCGTTCACCAAGCGGGGCGTGCCCCGGTACTGCTCGGTGACCGTGCCCTTGTATCTCGGCTTGGGCGCCAGCGGCGGTTCATACCTCCGCAACCTGTTTTACCTGAATACTTTTCGAGTGTCGGAGTACATCCGTGCTCTGGAATCCGGGCAGTCTCCCATTGCATTGTCGATCGAACTCAGCGACCGGATGCAGCAGGCCGGGTGGCTGTATTGGCGCATCTACGAGACACGCTTCGCGAAGGCGCGCTACCAGGACCGGTTCGGAACCGATATCGACGATGCATACGGCTGGTATTGCAAGCTCCTGGCGCTCCTTGGTCTCTTGAAGCACGACGCGACGCAGGTCGTTTTGTCAGATAGCGGCGCCTTCTGGCTCCACGCGCTCGAGGATATCTTGTCGATTGACTACATCAGCAAGCTCTGGGGAACAGCAAAACATGAACCGTGGCCGAATCAGGTAGCGCTCTGACCACTCGGCCTGGCCGGTCTCGTCCCGCTTCGTGGGCGGGTGTGTCGGTCCGGCGATCCACGGGCTGCCTTTCCTTGGTCTGGTCGTCCTGGTCTTGGCGACAGCCTGACCGCACGGGGCGTCCCGACGTGCCACATCCGCTTCAACTAGGAGGTGCACAGCGACGTAAAACCAGCGCAGCATGACGCGTGATCCTCGGACATGAACCGTTGAAGAGACGGCAGTGAGAACGGCCCGACATTTTGGACCCTCGCCCGCGGAGCGGCAACCGCCCCACCACTACCGCACGCTGACCTTCTTTGCCCGACCCACACCGAAAACTGCCACGATTCTGCCACGATTTCGCGGTGACCATGTTGTTCATGGTGAACATGCTGTTTGCTTTCGTGGCAACTAAGTGTATGCTATTGCTGTAAATACAGCATTGACGCGCACTTACGATTTCTGCCCCAATCGCCTCATAACCCGGAGGCCCCGAGCGATGAACCATGAAATGAGAAAGACTATCTCCTGATTTGTTTCCGTCAGAATGCGACTTTCGCCCCCTGAGAATAAGAGACGTTTTTGCCCGGGTCCAGCGTCAATAGTTTCTGGCGCAGAGTCAGATTCTCCTGTTTCCGTTGTTCCCTCGCCACCTTCAGCTTGCGGCGGCGTTCGGCCTGCCGGGCCTCGGGGGCGCCTCGGTACATCTCGATCGGCGGGAGATAACCCAACGCGGCATGCAGCCGCTCGTTGTTGTAATCGGCGATGATCCGCCCGACGATCTCCTTGGCCTCCACCAGGTCCTGCGGATCGTGGTTCTCATACGCCTCGCCGAACGTCCGATGGAATCGCTCGATCAGGGCGTTGTCCGTCGGCGTGTGCGGGCGGATCAGCGTCCGCCCCACGCCCGCCTCCCGAAGCGTCGAGGCGTACTCGTGCGCCACGAAGCACGAGCCGTTGTCGCTCTGAATCGTCGGCGGATCCGCCCCGTCCGGCAACGTGTCGATGGCCGCCTGGGCCTCGGTCGACACGGTCAGGCCGTCCATGCTCGTGAGCAACTCGTGGTGGACGATGTAGCGCGAATACTCGTCGATGAAGCTCAGCAGGTAGTAGTTGCGCCCTCGCACCTTCGTATACCGAATGTCCGTCTGCCAGCGCTCGTCCGGCCGGACCGGCGCCTCCGGACGATCGCTCCCCTGGGCGCGTGGCTTCGGCCGCCAGCGGCACATCAGGTTCGCCTCGCGGAGCACACGGTACACCGTCGAAGGCGACACCGCACAGACGCCGTCGTCGAGCATCCGCCACGCCAGCTCCCGGTGCCGAACATCCGCATGCCTGCGGGCATACGCGACGATTGCCTGGCGCTCCACCTCGGTGATCTCGTACAACGACCGCCGAGGATTCGCAGGCGATCCGCCGGCTCCCGCCGGCCGCGGCAATCGCCAGCGATAGTAGCTCGACGGCGTGATCTCCAGCGCCGTGAGCGTGGCCCGGGCCGTCCATCCGCTGCGTTCGCGCGTTTGCTCGACGAGCATCACGACCTGCTCCTTGAGCTCCACCGGAAGGTGGGCATGGTCCGTCAGTCCGAGAGCGTTTTTTTTAGTTCCAGGTTCTCCGCCGTGATCTCCGCGATCACGCTCTTCATGCGGTCGTTCTCGTGCCGCAGGCGCTCTTCGGCGGCGTTGCTGGTCGACCCCTTGTGCTTGCGGCCGAAGACGTCGTCCGCCGAACCCAGCAGCTGTTTGCGCCACTGGTGCAGCAGGTTGGGCGAAAGCCCTTCACGCCGACAGATGTCGGCCATCTTGGTCTCGCCGTCCATCGACTCGAGCACCAGCTTGAGCTTCTTGGCGGCGGTCCACTGTCGTCGCGACTTCTTCTCGCTCATCGATCAATCCTCCGGTTGGTGCGCCTCCACCTTTGAACAGCCGGTGGCCGGGGCCTGCGGCTCGGGACCCGGTCGGCCGTCGCTCGCCCTGTCCGAGCGAAGCGAGTGGGCGACGGCCGGACGGGTGGGCCACAGGCCCCTCGCCTGCGGACGGGCTCCCCGAGGTCTGAGCCCCGCAGCAGACGTATCTTAAACCATCACGGAGAATGTCTCATTTGACGGGAAACGGTACACTCCTCCATTGCCGTGGTGTTCCTGCTCCGGAGCGCGGCGGCGAGCGGCGCGTGGGTGGTGACCGAGGTGCCCCAGCAGGCCGGATGGTCCTACAGCACGAGAGTCTATGACATCAATGACAGCGGCGTGGCCTGTGGCGCCGGCAACCACGTGTCAGCGTCATCCGGCGTGGCTTTCCGGTTTGACGGTACGACGGTGACCGAGTTGCCCTATCTGCACGGATCGCCGCCCTCCGGTCCGTACGCGGTTGGTCAGGCTATTAACAACAGCGGCGTGGTCGCAGGCTGGTCGCGCAATGCCGCCGGCGAGGAGCGTGCCGTTTTCTGGACCGGCATGTCGATCACGCAGGTTCCACTGCCCGCGGACGCAGACACAAACAGCATGATGCGGGCGTACGGGATCAACGATGCGGGGGTCGTCGTGGGATTTTACCGCAGTCTCACCACGGAGCAGCCAGCCGCCTACTACTACGACGGAACAACGCACTCGCTCATTTCCGCGCTGCAGGCGGTTGGCCTCGGTTTGTACGATAGGCAGAGCTACGCCGAAGATTTGAACAGCAGCGGGCTGATCTGCGGTTGGGCCAGAGACAACGTCGGAACCGGGTATTACAACTTCTACACCTACGACATCAGAACCGGGACGGTGACCGTGCTGGGCAAGATCATCCCGACCGAAAATTACTTTTCGTCCGCCATCAACGACACCGGGGTTGTGGTTGGCTGGGGTCATTCCCATACCAGTAGTCCCATCCACGCCATCCTGCACGACGGCGCGTTCAACATCATCGATGATACTGTCATCGTGAACCAACAGGCCAAGGATATCACGAACGCGGGAAGAGTCGTCGGCCATGCCGACATCGGCTCGAACAGATGGTGTTGGTACAGCGACGGGCCGGGATCAAAGAGCATGCATCCCGTGGACCTGCCGGGATGGACGTACGGATATTTCCAGGGCATCAACGCCGACGACGTGATGGTCGGCAACGGGCGGACGGCCGCGTCCGGAACGAGCGACCGTGGGTTGCTTGTGGCCCCGCCGCCGGGCGACGCCGATCACGATGGCGATCTGGATCTAGCCGCCATTTCTCACCAAGTGGTTGACGCTGGGCCGTTCGCGGCTTCGAACGTCCGTCGCTGAATCGGACCGGCCAACCAGTGAGTGCCATGCGGATGTGGGCGGACGTTTCTGAGGCGTGAGTC
>JBECKQ010000246.1:0-7844 GCA_040235375.1 Phycisphaerae bacterium
GCCGTAGGTGCCGCGGCTGTCGGCATGAACCTGGCAGATGGACGCGACCAACTGCTCGCGACGCTGTTCTCGAGGGCGGACTCGGCGCCGGCTGCGAGTGCTTTGACTTTGACGGTGACGGCGACAATGACCTGATCGACTTCGCCGCGTTTATGCGCTACTTCACCGGGTAAGCCGATAGCGCCGCCGTGTGTCGCCGCGTTCAGAGGAGTGTGTATACGTGGACTGCTGTTGGCAACTCGCTCCCAACTGTCGGCCGAACCGTTGCTAATGGATCGCCGCGCCGATGGCGTTGAGGGAATCAGAATCCCTCAAGCGGTCCGCAGACGGCGATTCACGGCGACGAAGCGACGAGCATTGCGAAGCTCAAATCAGCGAGACGAGCTTACCATCTTGTATTCTGAACCTGCTCGGATGGCGAAACCAGTCTGGAATCGCTCAGCAGGCCCTCTGACACATTTGCTCGTTTCGGGCCCATCTCACTCCCTTTCAATATCATTCACCCGAGGCGGATTCCGCCACCCGTCGGCTTCGCTCGAGAGAACGTGACCTCACAAGAATCATCACCGCCTTGTCGAAGAATTGCCATTACCTGTACCTCCCCTCACTACGGGATCGACTCGCGTTCCCCCGCTGCGGCGATGGCATTTCGGCGGAACCCGACTACCCGCCGCGCTGCGGCATCACGCTGGCGGTTGGGATGTACCGAAACGGGACGATAACGACTTACAACGACGAAAATGCATCGATTTTCCTCGTTCGACAGCAAAAACGCGCAGAGGGTCAAGCGGCGTAGCTGCCGTTAGGGAAGGGATTTACAGCGGGCGATCGGATTCGAACCGACGACGTCCAGCTTAGGAAGCCAATTAACCTGACGCGCCGAAACCAACGGAAGTTACTGTCGGACAGCACGTTAGCGCCGTTTCGCACTTCTCGCAAGTTTCGCGCTTTGTCGCACCGCTTCGCACTGGTTCGCGTTTTTTGCATGCGCAAAGCGGTAGCCGCAACGTCCACGTCGAGTTCGGTGAACCTGGGAACAGTCGATGTTGCAGGAATTCGGCGCCGCCCACTGTGTATTCAGGCCGGGGTGAATCGATTCCTTCAGGAGACCCGCGCAGACGGCCATAACGCCCTCTTCGGACCGCATCGCCACTCGAATGCGGACACGAGCGGACAACACGGTACATCAGAGGACACCAGAAGACAAGGAAAACAAGCCGACTCCCCACCGGAGTCCGCACTGAAGAACCTCCGCCGAATGCACTCGATTCGATGCTTCCAGGCACACCTGCCTCGGCACTACAGATGCCTCCAGGCGATTCCATTCCTTCTGGTGGCAGGCGCGACCGTCCGGCTCTTGACTGCGTCGCGTCGCGCGATCCTGAAACAGATCTGGACGAGCTTGGCTGAGATCAGTGCGTAGTTGGCCGAACTGGCGCGCTGATCCGAAAGGCGGCGCGCCAGCGTAGGGCTGCGGCGCTGGGCGTTTCCAATGTCTGACAGGTCACCCTCCCACTTCACTATGCCCGAACCGCAATGCGCGAATTCGCGGGACGGTGAGACTGAGCCACGCCTCTTCGCGCGCAACAAGGTACACCATTCGAACACGCGGCGGGAGAACCTCGCTGCCTGGCGCTACGGCGTGTCGGAAACGTGGAAGGTGTAAGCGCGCGAAGCCATGCATCCTCCTCCAGCCGCAGCGGCCGCGCCTGATTCAAGCCGCACTTGGCTGGGGCAATCCCGGAAAACCCGATCGGTGCGACTCTGAGTTTCTGCGTGGGACAGCATTGCCGCCAGATAGGCGCAGCCGCCAGCTCGTCCGTGACACTCGCACTGTAGGCTGCAATCGCCGACGGCCTTCGTAGTTTCTGGTTTTTGTCGTGCAACGTACGTGGTTTCGTTGTAGGATGTAGTACAGATCGACTGCGACAATCGTCAGTCGTCATCCAGGACCTCACTTCCTTCAGCTTCCGCGTGGCGACCGTCGAAGGGCCGTAGGTCGGCCGTCCGCAAGGGCGTGTCGATGATCACGTCCGCACCACCATGCCGTTCGTCGATCGTGCGCCGGCGCGACGCTGGCGCCTTACCTCTCGTCGGCACCGCCGACGGCTGCACAAGGAGCAGGTCATGTCGCAAGCAACTGTACTTGACCGTACGCATCGGGGACGAGCCTGGCTGGTAGCAATGCTCGGGATTCTCGCAGCGGCTGTCACGGGCGCGCAGGCAGAGTTGCCCGATGTCGTCTACCAGAAGGTATTCACGCAGTACACACCGATCACCCCAGAGGACATCGCGGTCGATGATGCAGGCAACGCCTATATTCTGGCCAGCCGATGGGGCAACAACTACGCCGCCCGCATGCTGAAGCTTGACCCGGAAGGCAATCTGATCTGGTTCCAAGAGTTCGATGGCAGCCAAGCTGATATTCCGGGAGGCATGGCGCTCGACGCTGCGGGGGATGTGTACATCGCCGGAACCACGGGCTCGCCCGACTTTCCCACACTGAATCCACTGCAGGCCGAATTGAGCAGCGTCCAAAATGACGCGTTTGTCATGAAGCTATCCGGCGTGGACGGCACGTTGCTTTACAGCACGTACTTTGGCTCCACCTACTCGGATAGGGCCCGTGACATCGCCGTGAATGACGAGGGCGAGATGTACATCGTGGGTCAGACTAAGTCCCCCTATCTTCCGATGGTCGACCCGCTGCAGGGCACACTCGGCGGCGATCCGTACTACCCATATGAAGACGCCTTCATCGCCAAGATTTCTGCCGACGGCAGCGCGTTGCTGTACAGCACGTACTTCGGCGGCGAGCACATCGAGGACGGGCGCGGTATTGCGCTGGACGACGCGGGGCGCATCCACATCGTCGGGACGACACGGAGCGCCGAGTTGCCGACGGTGAACCCGGCCCAGGGCGCGCTCGGCGGAGGAAGCGACGCCTTCGCTGCGCGCATTTCCGCGGACGGCCAAACGCTGGAATACTGTACGTACCTCGGCGGCGAGTCAGGTGAGTCGGTGCACGGAATGGCCCTCGATTCGCAGGGGCGGTTGTACATCGGCGGGGGCACGTCATCGCTGATGTTCCCCACGACGCCGGGGGCATACCAGGAGGAGTACGTTGGTGGGATCCTCGCGTGCGAGATTCCGCTCGGCGGGCACTACAACTGCCCTGACGTGTACGTCGCCAGGCTGTCAGCCGACGGGGCCAAAGTGGAGTACGCCACGTATCTGGGCGGGCATCAGACCGACGAGTGCTACGGACTGACCGCCACGCCGACAGGCCAAGCGTACGTGGCCGGGCACACCAAGTCTCAGGACTTCCCGCCGTATGCTTCGGGGACGTTCTTCCAGGTGTACCTGACCAAGCTGGACGCCGCAGGTGCCGTGCTGGAGTACACTGCGCTGTTTGACACGACAACCGTCTCGACGGCGCGCGTGGTGTTCGACCCGGCTGGCGATATCTACCTGTCCAGCGAGGTCCATACGCCGACGGACCTGCAGGTAGTCAAACTGACCGAAGGCGGCGCCAAGACGGGAGACGTGGACGCCGACGGCGACGTGGACCTGAACGACTTCGCCACCTTCGCCGTGTGCTTCCACGGATCCGGCGTCACCAAGCCGCCGGCCGGGTGCGAAGCCGGGGAGTTCTCCGCCTGCGATATGGACAACGACGGAGACGTGGACCACGCGGACTTCTCCACTTTCGCTTTGGAATTCACCGGCGCCCTTTAGCGGCGCGTGTGCAATAGACGTGAAAAGACGCAGGCAGCTTCCGCGAACGGAGGTGCCTCGTGCCGCCAGATGCCGCGGCTTCCCCAATTTAGCGGCTCACCTTCAGCCTGTAAGGGGTGGGCCGGCTGTGCGACCAATCACCGGTAGCCGTGCAACGGTCTGGGGGGCTATACGGGACACGGTCACGTCACAAAGGAGCGAAAAATGTATTTCCGCACGAGACGTTTCACGCCGATCCTGACCGTACTCGCCGCGTCGGCGATCATCTCCTCCGCCCGCGCGGACCAAAACATCTTCGGTGAGCCGCAGTTCTGGGGCTTCGCTTACGACTTCGCCACCGTCGCCGGCGACTTCGACGGCGATGGCGACATCGACCTCTTCACCACCGACCCGCCCACCTACGATTCCTTCGGCCAGCTCATCGACCCCGGGGATTACACGATCAACTTCAACACCGACGGCCAGGGATCGTTCAGCTCGCAGACGCTCATCGATTCCGATGGCGCGCACGCCGTTTTCGCCAACGATCTCAACAGCGACGGCGCGCTGGACGTGATCGACGACGACATCGGCGTCATGCTCGGCAACGGCGACGGCACGTTCGGACCGATCATCCAGTACAGCAACGGACACGGCACAAGCTACGCCCTCGGTTTCGGCGACATGGACAACGACGGCGACATCGATATCGTCGCCCCGAATACCGGACCGGTCCTGCTCAACAACGGCGACGGCACGTTCTACACGGAGTTCGTTAGCAGCGACGTCGCCGGCGGCATCGGCGTCGGTATCGGTGACGTGGATGAGGACGGCGTCCTCGACATCGTCAGCGTCGACGGCTACGACCCCGTCATCACGATCCAGCTCGGGCTCGGCGACGGCTTCGGCAACCCCGGACCGCCGTACACCGCCGACATCGGTCAGCCGGAGCCGGAGGACATGGCGCTGGTGGACATGAACAACGACGGCCATCTCGACGTGGTCACGCTCAACGGCTACCCCAGCGACAACGTCTCCGTCGTCCTTGGCAACGGCGACGGCACGTTCGGCAGCCCGACGATCTACGAGCCACACGACCCGGCGAACTTCAACGTCGAGGTGTTCAAGGTCGCCGACGTCTCCGGCGACGGCGCGCCGGAGGTGGCGGTCACGAGCATCGTCTACGGTGACGCGGAGCACCATTACGAGACCGGCCTGCTGCTCAACGACGGCGACGGCGGCCTCACGCTCCATCAGACGATCGTCGACTTCGGGCAGGGCAGCGAGAACATCGTCGCGGCCGATCTCGACAACGACGGCAACACCGATCTCGCGAACGCCTCAGACCTGCTGTTCAATCAGCTTCCCGCCACGATCGGCATGGGCGTGAAGCCGCTCGACGACTTCTTCTCGATCGGGCCGTACGGCGGACCATTCGATCCGCCGAGCAAGACCTACACGCTCACGAACAACGAGGGTTTCCCGATCGAATACAGCGCCAGCGCGGACGCCGATTGGCTCACGATCGACAACATGGGCGGGATGATCCCGGCCGGCGGGAGCGTCGACGTCAACGTCAGCATCAACGCGGCCGCCAATTCGCTGCCGCGCGGCGACTATGGCGCGACGGTGTTGCTCGTCAACCTGACCAATCATCACGGCGACCGCACCCGCGAAGTCACCCTGCAAGTCGGGATCGAGCAGGTCATCTACTCGTTCTCGATGGACAGCGACCCCGGCTGGCAGACCGAAGGTGATTGGGCGTTCGGCCAACCGACCGGCCAGGGCGGCGCGTACGGATCGCCCGATCCCACCAGCGGCTACACCGGTCCGAACGTGTATGGCTACAACCTGAACGGCGACTACCCGGGCGGCCTGTGGTATACGAATCTCACGACCGGCGCCATCGACTGCTCGAACCTGAGCCACGTGTCGCTGCGGTTCAGACGCTGGCTCGGCGTGAATGACCAACCCGACAGTGCCTACGTCCGCCTGAGCACCGACGGCGACTTCTTCCTGACCGTGTGGTTCAACCAGGACGAGGTCTACGACAGCGGCTGGCAGTGGGTGGAGTACGAACTCCCCTTCGCCGACGGAAAGTCGACCGTGTACCTCCAGTGGAGCATGGGGCCGACCTATCTCGGCGGCGCCTGCGGCTGGAACATCGACGATGTCCAGCTCTGGGGCGTCGATAACTCCATCACCGGCAATACCGGCCTGCACGTGTACCCCGCTGCCGACTACGCCGCCCAAGGTCCGCAAGGCGGACCATTCGATCCTCCCTTCAAGCACTACACGGTGAAGAACGACACTGACCACGACGTTGATTACAGCGTTACCAAGACCGCCGACTGGATCACCATTGATAACGCCACCGGCACGCTCCCGCCCGCCGGCGCCGCCGATGTGACCGTTCACATCAATAGCAATGCCAACGGTCTCCCGCCCGGCCGGTACGATGACACGCTCATGATCCGCAATGAGACCGACGGGCGCGTCGACGCCACACGCGCCGTCTCCCTCGGCCTGCCGCAGGTCGTCTATAGCTTCCCGCTCGACAGCGATCCCGGCTGGCAGACCGAAGGCCTCTGGGCATTCGGCCAACCAACCGGACAGGGCGGCCAGCACGGTAATCCCGACCCGACGAGCGGCTACACCGGGGCCAACGTCTACGGCTACAACCTAAACGGCGATTATGAAAACAACCTCCCCGAAACCAACCTCACCACCACCGCCATCGATTGCTCCAACCTCAGCTTTGTCTCCCTCCGCTTCCACCGCTGGCTCAACCTTGAAGAGGGAAGTTACGATCACGCTTACATCCGCGTGAGCAACGACGGTGTCAACTGGACCGACGTCTGGGCGAACGAGAACTACATCACGCTGGAAGAAGACGCCTGGCAAGAGGAACAATACGGTATTTCCAGCTTCGCTGACGGACAGTCCACCGTTTTCATCCGCTGGACCATGGGCACGACGGACAACATCTGGCAATACTCCGGCTGGAACATCGATGATGTCGAGATCCTGGCCGTCGACCATAGCGCGCCGCTTCCCGGCGATCTCGACGGCGACGGCGACGTCGATATGGATGACTTCGTGCTGTTCGCGCCCTGCATGGGTGGACCGGGGGTAACCGACCCGCCGCCGGGCCGTGAACCCAGTGCGTTTGAGGCCGCGGATCTTGACGGTGACGGCGACGTTGACGTCAACGACTTCTGCGCGTTTCAAGCGGGGTTTGATGGTCCTTGAGTACCCGTGCTCCGGTGCACAGGCCTGGAACACGCCCATCGAGGATTGCCAACCGAGCCGACGTCGTTCGCGTGGTAGTTAGCGCTGCGTGCCGTCGGCGCCGATCCGGGCGACCAGCTGCGGGCCCTGGATGCAATAGGCTTCTATGAGACCGTTGGTGTTTGTCTCGCAGAGCACGTGGCTCATGCCCCGCCCACGATCGAGCACGTAGCGCGTCTCGACACCGTTGTCGATTCGGGCGATGCGCTGGCCGTCACCTTCGTAGACGTGCCGAACCACACTGCTGCCCGTCGTCTGCGACGTAAGCCGATCCTCGGCGTCGTAGGTGAAGGTCGTCGTGGTGTCCTGGACCGTTCGCGATGTCAGGTTGTCGTTGTTATCGTAGAGGTAACTGCCCTGACTCGACTCCGTCAGCCGGTGGTCGGCGTGGTATTCGTAATCGACGATCAACTGCTCCAGCGTCGGCTGCAGCGTACCCGTCTCGGTCACCGTAGTCGGATAGCCCTCACCGTCACGGATCCAGTTGAAGCTCAATAGGCCAACGGTGCCGACGTCAGGTGCAACTCCTTTGTCCAGTTGCCAAAGCCATAGTTTTAGGCTCTCCGCCGAAAAAGTTGGTGACGTAACCTCTTGAAAAACAATGGACACCGGCTCTCCACGAGCTAAACAGGCGTTGTTGAACGACTCGTCTGTTTGCAAGGAGAAGCACGGTGTCCGGACTCAGTGTAGCCCATTACTTCCCTTGGCTTCGAGTGAAGATCGTGTATTCCAATGTGGTCACCGAGGCGCCGGCCGCGCTGGTACGGATCGAGCCCGACCTGCGCTTCCGGCCGGCTTGTCACGCCTGCCGGAACCCGGCCCGTACGGTGCATTCG
>JBECKQ010000276.1:0-2625 GCA_040235375.1 Phycisphaerae bacterium
ACTGTGATGTTGCCGGCGTACAATTGGTCGTGCTCTTTGAGCAGAAACTCGCCGACCCCGTGCCCCACGTCCCGGTCAGGTCGGTGGTGTCGTTGGTGTCCCAGAGGTCACGGTAATAGTAACTTCCGCTCATGTCGTCGGCGCCGTCCTCGATGACGATCTCGACCAGGTCGCTGTTGCGCCACTGATTCAGCGGGTGCGTGGGGCTGGAAATGTCGACCGCGTCCGGCGGCCCTGTGTCGGCGGCGCAGGCGATGTTGTCGGCGATGTTGAATGCGTAGGCCGCATACAGGTCGGGAAACACGCCGTGCGGCGTGTCGCCAGCATGCTGGTCCTTGTACTCATTGCAGAAGTCCTCGAGCGTAACCGGATGCGTGTAGGTGGTGACCCATGCGCAGTTATTGCTATTGGGCGTCGTCGCCATCAGCACGTCGAGCACGTCGTTGACGGGAACTTGGGCGACTTCCCAGATCCCCGTTCCGTGCGTGTCCTTCCGGTCAACGTTGGTATCCACCAGGTCCCAGAGGACGTTCGCGGTGATGGACTCGACCGCTCTCGGCTCGGTCCAGGGATTATTCCCATCGCAAGTGAAATACACGCCGTTGGTGCCGCACGGCGACTTTTCGACACCCGCATTGTCCCCCAGGGCGTAGAGTTCTCCGTAGGTGTTCCAGTCCGGCAGCCCGTCTGTGTCGGTATCCGGCGGATCTCCGTAGAACTCGATGTCGCTCACCTCGGTAAAGCCGTATGAGTTGATTGCGCCATACCAACTGGCAACCCCCTCCAGAAACGACCAGCAATAATCCCATCCTCCTCCGGTGGTCACTTGCTCACAGCAGAACGCGTGCCCGGGTTTAGGGCCGCCCGGCACCAGCCCGTGCAGAACGTAGCTTGGAATGACGCCGAACGCCCCGAGCCGGTTCTCCAGATGGTGCCCGTATTCGTGCCACAGCACTTCGGCGTCGGTGCCGGGCAGGTGGATGGTCTGGCCGAGAACAAGGTATGCGTCGTACCACGCAGTCGAGTAATAACCGAGACGAACGGTGACGCTATCGACCGTTTCTCCGGTCAGCGCCCGGATGTGTTCACGCGACGTTTGGACGATACGGCAAAGGTGCAGGGCGCGCGAGACAGGCCAGCGATCGCCGAACCAGTAACCGGGGTATGCCTCGAACGTGTCGAGGTAATCATCGATGACGGCAAGGTTGTACTCGACGTCGCCGCTGCCGTACGCCGAATTATCAATGGTGAAGTCCGTGGAAATCGAGCTGTTCGTCTCCAGGGGGACCAGCTTTGAAGCCTTGACCTGCACATGGTCATTCTCCGCCTTGATGCGTAAGGTGTTGGGCGTGGCGCACCCGCTTCCCCCAACACAGACGCAGAAGCATCCGTCAGAGTCTGTTATGTCCTCATCGATGCGACCGGCAACACCACACGCCACGCTCCCACGTAGCTCCACCGTCACAAAAGGAACCGGAGCACCCTCCTGGAGGCCCCTGACGAAAACGCTGCTGCGGTCGCCAATGCAACCATTCGTGTTGCTAAGAGGCGTACACAGTTGGCGTGCCAGATCCGCGCACGATTCCACCCATTGGACCGAGCAGCAGTCGGGATCTACGGCGCATACCGCCGTTTGGCACGTCGTGTCCTCGCATCCGGTTCCCCCATGATCGTCACAGCAATCAGATGTGATTCCGTCGGCCTCCAGTTCCGGGGTGTGATCTATGTCGCCGTACGTCACCTGTCCATACACGGCCTCGCGGCCGCCACATTCACTGGTGCAGTCGGCCGAGCACTGACCGCGGACATCGGCCGCACCGATCAAGGCGGTTGCAGTTACGATGAACACGAGCGGAGCACGGGGCTTGCTCGTCTCATACATGGCAGGCCTCCTGTTCGGGATGGATCGCCTCTACGTACGAGGTGCATACAGCCGATCGCGGCCGGCTCGCAATGCACATCGCTGCCGATGCAGTGCGAGGCCACGAGCCTCACCACAGCCCCTTTGACTGATTCATTGAGCCAAGTCGACGTGGGCTCCCGGACAGGCCGGGCGCTCGTACGTTACGAGAGTATTAAGCTTGCGCTGAGAGCGCCGCTCCGTTCGACGCGGCTGCTGTCAATAGAGAAGAACCAGCCCGATCCAAGCTACTATTGTCAGTATAAGCAATACGGCTTGCGAATGCAAGCATGAAATGCGGGTCTCATCCGAAGAAGCTGGTGAATTGGCCCCCGTTCGGCCTGCGGCTCGGGCCTGTCGGCCGTCGCTCGCCCTGTTCGAGCGAAGCGAGCAGGCGACGACCGGCAGGGTGGGCCGTTGGCCGTGCCTGCGGACGGGTACCCCGAGGCCCGAGCGGCGCGAAAATCGCTTGTTCTTGGGCAATTGACGGGCTCAACGGCCTCCTCCGGGGCAACTTTTCGGGATCAGAACCTTGAAACCGGCGACAGAAACCGGGGACACTCACACTACGTGAAACCGGCGAAACTGGGGACAGTCGCGAATGCCATTAAGTTAGCCGGACAGAAAACGTAAGTTGTTTTACTACAGGCACTTATAGACATTTGCGCAAACCAAGGCCTCCTGTCATGATGTTGTGAGTCAACGACATCAACGAAAGGAGGCCA
>JBECKQ010000061.1:0-4155 GCA_040235375.1 Phycisphaerae bacterium
CGCCGCGCAGAGGCTTTCCGATATCTCCGTGCATTCGCCGACTTCCGAGCAGCACGCCCCCAGCACGCACGGGCTCGGATCACAGGAGACGCCGTCGCCCATGTACTGGTAGCCCGTCCCCACGCACAGGTTTTCCGGAACGACCGTGCAGTCTCCCAGTCCGGAGCAGCAAGCCCCCATCGGACAGGGCTCGGTATCGAGCGTCACGTAGTACGGAGTGCTGCAGTCAACGCCGGCCAGGACACCGGGAGCAAAGAAGAAGTAGTAAGTGCCCGGCGGCTGACACTCGGTCGTGAACTCGATCGGCGAGCAGAAGCTTCCTTCCGCATAGGGCGCCAGGGGGCCGGCGAGGTTGTCGCAGCCCGCCACGCCGGGCTCGTTCTGTTCGAGCATGCCGATGGTCATGGGTAAGGGGCCGTGGGCGGAGAATGTGAATCGGACTGCCGTGGCCACGGTGGTCTCGTACCAGTCCGTGTCGCGGTAATTGCTGCCGTTCAGGAGATAGGTGCCGGCCGTGCCGCAGACGGTCTCGCCCGCACTGATCGATGTGAACTGTGCCGGGGTGCTCGTGCAGCCGGCGTTGTAGTTGCCTTCGCACTGTGGCTCGCCCTCGGGGGTGGCGGCAGGGGGGCACACAAAGGGAGAAGGGCATTGCGGCGCATAAGTGACGGTGAGCGGGTATCCACCGCAGGCACTGCCGTACGCTTCGACGGTCACGTAGTACGTGCCGGCCGCAAGGTTGGGCATCTCGATCACGGAACGCAGACCGCACGCATCATCGCTCTCCGCAATGATGCCGTCGCAGCAGCTGGTGCTCAGGATCATGTAGGTGTCCCATTCGGCGCCGCAGGTCTCAAAGCGCCACGGGCCATCGACGGGGATATTGACTTGCCAGACTTCCTCCTCGGACGTACGGAAGGGGCAGTCGTTGCCGGCCCCGCAAGTGTTGCCCGTGACCGAGACCGGCTGATCGACACTGCCATCGATGACGTAGTCGATCTGACAGGCCGGGCACGGATTCGGATCGCAGGCCGTGCCCTCCCCCTGCCAGTTGCTTCCCCACATCGTGCAGGTGTCGGCGCTGACGCCCGGTATGCAGTTTCCACTTCCCAGGCAGCATGCGCCGAGTGGGACACTGCAATCGTCGGCGGTCAACGTCGCCGTGTACCGGCTTCCGCAAGCGACATCGGTGAAGACCGAGGGCGAGACGAAAAACCAGTACTTGCCCGGGCCCACACAGGGCGTCTGGAGCGTCAAGGGCGTGCAAGCGTCGGAGGCGCCGCTGGCGATGTACGTCCGCCCGTAGCAGGGGTTCGGCTCGAGCCCGGCGGCGAAGATAATCGCCTGAACGGGGAACTCGGCCTGCACCGTGAAGGTATAGCTGTGGCTGGCGTCCGCGACGAACTCGTACACGTCGGTATCGCGAAAGTAGCTGTTCTGGGCGATGTACGTGCCCGCCTCACCGTAGATCACGTCACCGGGGCTGATCGTGCCAAAGGCGGTAACTGATGCGCTGCAACCGCCATTCGTGACATCGAGGTAGTCGGTGCCGCACAGCGGCTCGTCCTCGGTGATTGCACCCGGCGGAACGGGGACCACGCAGGGGCATTGATCGCAGGTTGCGCCTTCCCCCAGCCAATAGTCCGCGCAGCTCACCTCGGCGGTAAAGTCGCAGCTGCCATCGGCATGGCAGCACGCGCCGGTGGCCGCGCCACACGGCGGATCGAAGTCGCCGCACGTCCCATTGGGCGCCACGCGCATCGGCGGCGGACAATTGATCACCTCAATGCCCTCCGTACACGTGCTGGCGGTGTCGTCGCAGCAGGCGCCGTAGACCGGCGTGTAGTCCTCGTCAACGTCAATCACGTAGTTGCCGAAGAGGTCCCCGTAGGCGTCGACGACGATGAAGTACGTGGTGCCGGCCGTCACTGACACGCCCAGCAGTTCCGACTGCACGCTGCACGAATCATCGTTGCAGGCGATCTGCGAGCCGTTGAGGCAGTCCCCCTCGATCACGTACAGAACGGTGTCGAAGTCCGAGCCGCACAGGTGTACATTGATGATCGTGTCGTAGGCGGGCGTGAACGAGTAGACGACGTCCGGCCCCGTGACACTGATGCATCCCGGCGCGTAGTCATCCGCGTAGCCAACCGTCGTGCCCTGATCGTGGAACGCGCTGAAAGGCAGGGTGGTGATCGGGATGGCGACATCGCAGGTGTCCCCGCCCTGCCGCTGGCCCGCGCCGCGCGGCGCGGCAGGCGTGGTTACAATCTGCGTCTCGGTCACGCGGGCCGGAATGGGTATGCTGGCGGCGTCCGGGCCGATCGCCGCGTCCGCGAGATTCGCCGCCTGCGCGTCGGTGGGAGTCACCGGTGCCGCGGCGGGGTTGATGGCTGATCTGCCAGTGTCCGTGGCCGGGGGCTTTGCCGCAACCGGCAGGCTCGTACACAGAGCCAGACTCAGAATCCATAAGCGTCTCATGTCATCACCTCACGCAGATCGGTGTTACGTCGTGCGACTGCGGCGAACCCATTGTGCGCAGCGCGCCGAGCACGCCACCGACAACGAACGGTTACGATGGTGGTCCAAGTTCTCTGCACGCCCCGGATCGGCGGTGCGCAATAGCGGCATGGCTTCTTGTCCTCCTCCACGGAACCGCGGTCGGTAACGGCCACTTTGGGGGCGGGCGGAACCGTCCGACAGGACCGTCGCGTGCATTCTACCGATCCCCTTGGCGCAATCCAAAGGAATTCTCTCAGAGAATCCTGTTTTCTTCTGGCAGCCCGCCCCGCCATTCGACTACACTGCATTCATGCGAGACGGAAAAGCCGGAACAGCCTGTACCGCCACGGCGATCGAAAAACGCATCGACCGCGTCATGCGGAAACTCAGCAACTCCCTCAATGTTGTGCTCGACAGCCTCCCGGGGGCCCCCCATCGACCCCAGGAACTGGCCCGGACGCTCAGGCTCAACAAGACGCTTTCCAGTCGACTGACCAAGGCCGCCCGTACCCCCGACCCGTGGGCGTCCGCGCAGTCGATACCCGGTCCCCAGGGACTGCGGATGTTCCTCAAGGCCGCCGCCAGACAGGGCGCCGATCGAGACGCAATCGCCGACGCCGAGGAAGCGGTCAGGAAATTCGACCAGCTTATTCGCCGTGACGTTGGCGACCGCGCAGCATTTGACGCCATGGTCAGCGACGGTCTCGTGCACACACCCAACAAATTCGAGATGTACAACAAGCAGGCGATGTTCAAGTCCATCGCTAATCTCAAAGGAGTTAAAGTGGACGTCGGCCTGCGGACGTACATGGTTCATCCCGGCGACGATCCTCTTCACCATGATTACGCCATGATCCTCGGGCTTCTGGGATTGCGACGCCTGCGTCCGCGAGCAACGGTGCAGGTCTCTAACGTGCACGTCTCCCAGAGCAGCAGGGCGGATACAAGGCTCACCCTGGATGGCGAACCCGCCGAGAGCATCGACGGGCTTTTGCTGAAGCAGTACTGCTCGCCGTTGCGCTCCAAGCTCGTCGTCCGTCATGTCGGCACGTCGATGCATTACATCCTCGGCGGCGAGGAGCTGGGACCGAACTCGGCAGTGGACGTCGTTCTGGGTGAATTCAATCGAGCTTTCTTCAAAAAGAAGCCAAAGGCGCGCCGCAAAGCCGGTGGCACCGCGGAGATCGAGCAGCCCACGAAGACCCTGATCTTCGACATGCTCATCCACAAGGACGTCTGGCCCGGCTGCGACCCCGAATTGTCCATCTACGACATGATCGTGCGCGGACCTGCGGACCCGAACGACGAAGCACGGGCGCTGGATCGCCTGGACCTGAACGAATCGATTCAGTCACTGGGTGAGAATGCCAGGCGATTCAGAATTCCCGAAGTGCCCAGCTACATTGACATCCTGCAGTACGTTTGCGACAGATTGAAGTGGAACTACCTGGATTTCCGCGGCTACCGCTGCCGAATACATTACCCGGTCTACGGGTCACAGATCTGCGTATTATTCGATCCCGCGTCGCAGACCTCACCGACGCCAGCCGAGGCGTGAGGCGGACGTTCCCACACCCTGTAGGCACGCCTCGCATCAGTGCTTGGCGACCGCGGACACCTCAGGGCTCACGTGACCGGGCCGCTGTTTTCAAC
>JBECKQ010000062.1:0-44781 GCA_040235375.1 Phycisphaerae bacterium
ACGGCCAGGTCGCCATACAGCCTGCGGAACTCGCCGTATGTGAAGGACTCGGTCACAGTGGTGGCTTTGATCTTCGCGCCGGCGGCGAAGCGACGCCGCATGCTCTCATCCGTGGCTTCGGGATCGAAGAGCCACCGGCCCTGCAGATGCTTGTGCAGCGTCTTCTTGCCCGGGGCCTCCTTCTGCGGTGGAAGCTGGTAGCAGTGTTCACGCCCGAACACCGGGATAAAGCGCTGAACCGCAAGCGTGTTCACCCAGTCGTTCGAAGTGACGGCAAACAGGCGGCCGAGACCGCCGAGTTCGATCTCCCGAAGCGCGTGCTCGGCCAGGATGCTCTCGTGATAAGCGGGCAATCCGCCGAGCTTGGCGGCGGCGATGTTCTGCCACGTGTTGTCGACGAGCGCGACAGAATATCCACGGGCCTTGAGCATTGCGGCGAGTTCGCGGGCCCACTCCGGAGCGCCGGCGAACAGGATGCCCTCGGGGTGAGGGTCGGCCACGCGAAGCCTCCACGCGACAAGCGGCGCGGTGAGACCATAGACAACGACGGTTCCGATGATCGCGGTGAACACGATGGGCAGGAGCATATATCCCCGAGTTACCCCGGCCATCTCGAGCCGAAGGGCAAACACCGAGGCGACCGCCGCGGCGACAATGCCGCGAGGGGCCATCCAGCAAAGGAACAGCCTCTCGCGCACGCTGAGCTTCGAGCGAACTGTCGAAACCAATACGGCCAGCGGGCGAGCGATCACGACGAGAACGCCGACGAGGAGCAGGCCCGGAAGAACCATGCCGTGCAAGTGCTCGAGCTTCATCCGGCCGGCAAGCAGGATGAAGAGGAACGAGATCAGCAGGACGCGCAGGTTCTCCTTGAACTCGACGATGTGCTTGACATCCACGCGTCGCTGGTTGGCGAGGGTCATGCCCATGACCGTGACGGCCAGCAGCCCCGATTCGTGCTGAAGGGCGTTTGACGTCGTGTGGGCGACGACCACGAGCATGAGCGACACGGCGTTCTGCAGGTAGTCCGGGACCCAGTACTTGTAGAGCAGCAAGGCGAGCACGCCGGCGGCCAGCAGCCCCAGGCCGCCACCGATCAGCAGTGTCTTGATGACGCCGAATACCAGGACGGCCACCGCGTGGTTGGGGTTGGAAACGATTATCACCTCGAAGACGAGAACCGCGAGGATCGCGCCGATCGGGTCGATGACAATGCCTTCCCACTTCAGGATGGGGCCGACGCGGCCTGTAGGGCGGATGTGGCGGAGCAGGGGGAGAATAACAGTCGGACCGGTGACGACAAGAACGGCACCCGTGAGGATCGCGAGCGGCGCGGCGAGGCGGAAGATGAAGTGCACGGCGAGCGCGGCGACCAACCACGTGACGAGCGCTCCGAGACTGACGAGGTTACGGACAACTCCGGCCACTTTCGGCAATTCCGCGAAGCTGAGTGACAGGCCGCCTTCGTAAAGAATGAGAGCCACGGATATAGAGACGAACGGCAGCAGCAGGTCGCCGAACAACGCATCCGGATCGATGAGGCCCGCCACCGGCCCGGACAGGAACCCGAGCACCAGCAGCAGGAGGATCGACGGTACGCGAAGCCGCCAGGCGAGCCACTGGGCGGCCGCACCGAGGACGATGACGCCTGCAAGCTGGATCAAAAGATCCCCGGTCATGGGGCATCTTACTACACGGTCTCTTCAAGTCTGACCAGTCGGCGCGTCGCCTGGCGGGTTCCCTTCACCGCATAAACGGGCAGGAAATCAGGGAAAGCCGCGCGAATGAATCGTGCACTTCGCCCGGAGTCAACGCTTCAGACGATCGAGACACCGCCGGTGGGAAATGGCCACTCCTGGTGGCGGCAATTCGACATAATACGCGAACGGTGTTAGAAGATCAGTCTTGATTCGACGGTCCTCGTGGACCGGGCCGGAATAAGTCACACCTTTTGTGGACATGAGCACGAGGAGAATGAACATGAGTCGGCGATGTAGTATGCGCAGACGCAGCCGGGGGTTGCGTTTTACGCCACGAGTACGAGTGGGCGGCCTCGCAATTTGTGCGGCGACGGTAGCGGCGGTGGCGATCTTGGTGCTGCTGCCGGGAGCGGGCTGCAATGCGACGCCGAATCCAACACCGTCACCCTCACCCTCACCAACGCCGGGGACGTGCAACGGCGCGGTGGCACAGGATGCGCCGGATGCGTTCTTCGTGGCGGCCGGTACGGGTAATGACGCCAACGAGGGAACGAAGGCTTCGCCGCTCGCGTCGATCCAGGCGGCGATCGATCTGGCCGGTGATAGCGGGGGCGACGTGTTCGTTGCCGGCGGCACGTACAACGAGAGCATCACGTTGCGTTCCAATGTCAACGTCACCGGTGGCTACGACGCCAGCACGTGGCAATTGTGCCCCGAGCAGAAGACAACGACGGTCATCGGCTCGTCGACGGCCGTACGCGGAGAAGACGTCTCGTCGCTGCGCGTCAGCAACCTGACGATCGTTGCCGGCGATGCGCCGGCCGGAGAGACGTCGGTCGGCGTCGCGCTGATTCGCGCAACCGACGTCGAACTCGCGGACAACGACATCAGCGCCGGTGATGGTGGCGACGGCGACCCAGGCGCTGCCGGCTCCGACGGCGCAAAGGGTGCGAGCGGCGCCAGCGGTACCAACGCGGGCGTGTGCCCACCGGACCGAAACGGCGGCAGCGGTGGGTCTTCGAGCTTAAAAGTCCAGAATCAGTCCGTCGGCGGTGGCAAAGGCGGGACCGGCGGCGCGGCTGGCGGATTCGATGGATCCGCAGGCGGCGGCCCGTTTGGCGGGTCGGGCGGCAGCGGCGGTGCGCTCGGCGGCAACGGCAACGCCGGTACAAAGGGAAACACGTCCACCCTGCCCGATGACGGTGAGCCGGGCGACGGTGGGGCGCGATTCGGGTATGTCGGCACAGACGGCTTCTACAATCCGGCTCTCGGCGCGGATGGAACGCCCGGCGACAACGGTTGCGGCGGCGGCGGAGGTGGCGGCGGCGGCGGCGCGCTTGTCTTTGCCTGCGGCGCTGGTGGTGGAGGCGGCGGCGCCGGCGGAGAGGGCGGCAATGCTGGCTTCGGCGGCGAAGGTGGCGGCGGGTCTTTCGCGGTTGCGCTGGTTCAGTCCACCGGGATCGTGCTCGACAACAACGCACTGCGCACCGGCAACGCTGGACGTGGCGGAGACGGCGGTGACGGCGGCGTGGGTGGTGTAGGTGGTGGCGGCGGCGCCGGCGGGTCGCGATTCGGAGGTCAGGGCGCCGGAGGTGCGGGCGGCGATGGTGGCGCGGGCGGAGCCGGCGGCGCCGGTGGTGGCGGCGGTGGCGGGCCCGTCATCGGCATCGTCGAAGACGCCAACAGTTCCAGTACCCGTCAGCGTAATCGCGTCGTGCTGGGCCAGCCCGGCCGCGGCGGCAACAGTGCGGGCGGCACGGATGGTGAAGATGGCCTCAGCGGGGACTACCTCAAGCTGAACGACGCCGGTGAGGAAGAAACCATTCAAGGATTGTGATCGGTAATTGAGACGAGGCGCTGAGTCGATTGTGAAGTGAGCCCACGATCCCGCCCCTCCTGGCTAGCCGCCCCAGACCAGGAGGGGCGGGTGGATTGTCGCCAGCCGATCGGCCGGCAGCGAAGAAGGCAACTTGTGTTCGATCCTCCCCCGGCCCCTCCGTCGGCGGGAGGGGGTATAGATGATCAGCAAGCCATCCGCTATCAACACGGCTGAAGGACCAGCCGTCGCGGCGAGTACTGTCCGCATTTCGTTCTTGATGGTCTCGCCGCGCTCTGGGGAGGGCCCGGACGCCCCGACCCCTGAAAGCTGAATGCTGAAAACTGGAAACTAGAGCGCGAGCAGGGCGCTGATGAGGTCCTCGTCCTCGATGCCGAGGTCGTGGAACTGGGCGATCTTCTCGTCGGTGGTGAGGTTGGCATCGTTGGCGATCGCTTCGAGGTCGTCGAGGACGTAGACCTGGCCGTTCTCGCCGGTTTCGGCGTCAGGGAAGTCCGGCTGGCGGTAGGTGAGAACGCCGCAGCCGGCCGGGGCGATTGCAACGGCGGCAAGCGCGGTCAGAAGTAACGTACGGGCCGAATGTCGCATGGATCACTCCTCGGCGTTCCTCGTTGCCGTCTATGGGCCGACTCACTTGTCTTTTGATCGGCAACCGAGCGGGAGGAATTGTACAGAGGCCGTCGTGCGTTGTCAGGGGGAAAGAGGCACGCTTGGCAAGGCCGCAGGTGAAACGCCATCCGTAAAGCCAAGAATCGCTTTGCAACGCGGGGGGTGGCTTGTTATTCTGGCGTGTCCGCGGCGTTTGGGCTGCACCGCGAGGCAGCCTGTGGCGACCGCGAAGGGGTCGTTCTCAGGCCAGGGTTGGCCGGAATATGGTGACAGGAGGTTGCCGAACCATCTCGCACGCCGGGACCCGTTGCGAAAAGCCCAGCGAAAGCACGCCGAACGTGGTTGGACTTTCGGATAATGCGGCGAACTATAACGACGGCGCCGGGCCGGTGGGCCGCAGGAGGGAGACGCGGATCGACACTGCCCAAGAGCAGTGACACGCGTGTGAGTTGTGGCACACGGCGGACGGCGGGGCGTTCGATAAACCCTCCCGCGGCCGCTCCCTGCAAGGGAGGGGTAGAGAGCACGGCTCAAGAGCCGTGGCATCCTGGAGGGGCAATGGCACAGGGAAGGTGACAGCGGCTGAAGCAAGGATGGCAGCGTGTTTTTGAAACGGGTGACGGTATCGGGTTTCAAGAGCTTCGCCGACAAGGTCGACCTCGACTTTGCTCCGGGCGTGACGTGCATCGTCGGGCCGAACGGATGCGGCAAGTCAAACGTGGTCGACGCGTTCAAGTGGGTGTTGGGCGAGCAGTCGGCGAGGTCACTGCGCGGCCGGCAGATGCTGGACATGATTTTCAACGGCTCGAGCGCGCGCAAGAGCCGGAGCATGGCGCAGGTCGATCTGGTGTTCGACAATGGCGACCGGATGCTGCCGGTCGATCGGGACGAGGTCACGATCACGCGGAAGCTGTTCCGCTCGGGCGAAAGCGTCTACCAGATATGCAATGAAACCGCGCGGCTGAAGGACGTTCGCGAGCTGTTTCTCGATACGGGCGTGGGGACGAACGCGTATGCCGTCATCGAGCAGGGCAAGGTGGATGTTCTGCTGCAATCGTCGGCGAGCGAGCGGCGAAGCATCTTCGAAGAGGCGGCGGGCATCAGCAAGTACAAGATCCGCAAGAAAGAAGCGCTGCGGAAGCTCGATCGAACGGAACAGAATCTACTGCGCGTGGCGGACATCATCGAGGAGGTCGAGCGGCGTCTGCGCTGCGTGAAGCTGCAGGCGGGCAAAGCGCGGCGCTTCAAGGAATATGACGAGCGGCGGCGGCAACTGCGGGCAACCTTCTCAATGGCCGAATATCACCGGCTTACGGAGACGCTGAACCGCATGCGGGCCGAGGTGGACGCGGCGACCGATCGGGTGGCCGGGCTGCGGACGGCGATCGATCGCAACGAGGCGGAGTCGGCGCAGAAGACGACGGCCATCGATCGGCTGGCCGAGCAGATCAGCGCTTGCGACAACCGGCACGTCGCGCTGCGGTCGGAGATTACGGCGCACGAGGAGCGGTCGGAGGCGGCGCGCATCCGGATCGAGGAGCAGCAGACCAACCTGTCGCGGGCGAGCGCTCGGCTCGATCAGGAACGAGAGAGGCACGATCGGCAGCGGGGCGAGCTCGACCAGTTGGAGCAGCATGCGGAAGAGCTCAAGCAGAAGGTGGATGAACAGAACGAGCTCATCGATCGGACCAACATCGAGGAGCAGCAGGTTGCGCGGGAGCTGACGCAGACGCTGGCGGCGGTGGAAGACGAGAAGGCGGGCGTTTTTGATCTGCTCCGGCGAACCTCGCAGTTGCACAACGAGATCAGCAGCCTGGCGAAACACAGCGAGGCGCTCAGCGGGCAGAAGGGCCGGCTCTCGGAGCGCGGGGTGGAGATCACCGGCGAGCTGGAATCCCACATCGGCCGGCGGGAGGCGCTCGAGGAGAAGCTGCGCGAGGTTGCGGCGCTCATCGAGGCCGAGACGGCTCGGCTGAGCGAGAAGAAGGTCGCGGCCGGACAGATCGATGCGGACCGGGCGCGATTGGTCGAGGCGCTGGCGGTCGAGAAGGAGAAGCGCAGCGGGCTGCGCAGCCGGCGGCAGGTGCTGGACGATTTGCAGCGGAAGATGGAGGGAGTCGGCGCCGGAGCACGGCAGATTCTGGATCGCAAGCAGCTGGGTGATGAGAGCGGGCCGCTGGCGGCGGTGCTCGGATTGGTTGCCGACGTCTTCGAGACGGACGTGCAGCGGGCGCATATCGTCGAGGCGGCGCTGGGCGAGCACGATCAGGACCTGGTGGTCACGGACAGCCGGCGATTCCTGGCGGATCCGACGTTGCTGGCCGGCCTTCCGGAGCGGACGAACGCGATCTGCCTGGACCGGTTGCAGCCGATCGTCAACGCGCGGGATTTTTCGGATCAGCCGGGGTACGTGGCGCCGGCGCTGAGCTTCGTGCGGTATCCCCAGGATATCGAGCTTCTGGCGCGGAACCTGCTGGGCAAGACGGTGGTGGTGGATCTTCTGTCGAACGCGATTGCGATGAGCGCGCTCGACACGGAGCATCACCGCTTCGTAACGCTGCGGGGCGAGGTGATCGAGGCCGATGGGCGGATTCGCATCGGTCCGCCGCACAGCCACGCCGGCCTGATCTCACGAATGACCGAGTTGCGGGTGATCGACGAGCGGCTGGAGCGACTGGACGCGCGCGTGGATTCGCTCAGCGAGCAGCTCAATCGCACGTCGGCCCAGGCGAATCACCTGGAGGAGGTCCAGCAGGAGCTGCGCACGGCGATCTACGAGCTGCACACGGCGCGGATCGAGACGAAGGCGGCGCTCGAGAACGTGGCGGAAAGCATTCGGCGACTCACCGCGGAGCAACCGCTGATCGCCGGCGAGGTGGCTTCGATCGAGCAGCAACTTTCCGAAGCGCACGCGAAGAAAGCCGCGAATCAGGATTCGCTGACGAAGCTTCAAGAAGCGAACGAGGCTCGTGAGCGGGAGGTCGTTCGGCTGCAGAGGCGGGCGGAAGAGCTGGGGGCGCGCCGGCAGGAGCTCAACGAGCAGCTTACGCAGGCGCGCGTCGTGGCCGGGCAGTTGATGGAGAAGCGCACGGCCGCGATGGAGTCGATCAACGCGCTGCGCCGTGGGATGCGGGCGGCTGAAGAGGCCGTACAGGCGGCGGAAAACGAAATCGCCGACGCCCAGGCGCGGATCGACGAGGCGAAGAGCACCGTGCAGCGATGTGCGGAGCGGCTGGAAGAGCTTCATGTGGAAGCGCAGCGAGTGGAAGAGGAAGGCGCGTCGCTACGCCACCAGCGCGAACTGCTTCGCGCGGAGCTCGAGAGGCTGGCGGGCGAGGTGAAGCGGCTGCGCGGCGAGCTGGCGGAGACGGAGCAGGAGCTTCACGAACGGCAGATGGCGTTGCAGGAAGCGGGCATCCATCGTGAGGAGCTGGTGCAGCGCGTTCACGAGGAGTTGCATCTCGACCTGGCGGCGATGTACGAACAGTACGACCACACGGAGCAGGACTGGGAGGCGGTCGAAAACGAAATCCGCGAGCTGCGCGAGAAGATCGAGCGATTGGGTAACATCAACCTGGACGCGATCAGCGAGCAGGAAGAGCTCGAAGAACGGCACGCATTCCTCACCTCGCAGCGTGACGATCTCGACGTGTCGATCCGGCAGCTCAAGTCGCTGATCGCCGAGCTGAATGAGGAGTCGCGCACGCGATTTCTCGATGCCTTCCAAGCGATTCGCGAGAACTTCCGTGAGCTGTTCCGCAAGCTGTTCGGCGGCGGCAAGGCGGACATCATCCTCGAGAATCCCGACGACGTGCTGGAGAGCGGGATCGAAGTCCTCGCCCGCCCGCCGGGAAAAGAGCTGCAAAGCATCACGCTCCTGTCCGGCGGCGAGAAGAGCATGACGGCCATCGCGCTGCTTATGGCGATCTTCCGTTCGCGGCCGAGCCCGTTCGCGATTCTCGACGAGGTGGACGCGGCGCTCGACGAGGCGAACAACGTGCGATTCAACGAGATCATCCGCGCCTTCCTGGATCGGTCGCAATTCATCGTGATCACGCACAGCAAGCGGACGATGACGATCGCCGACCAGATGTACGGCATCACCATGCAGGAGCCGGGCGTCTCGACGCGCGTGAGCGTGAAGTTCGACTCCGCCGGCGACGTGGCCTCGACCGCGGTGGCTTGATCCGTTGCATGGGCTGGCGGGCCGGCTGGCCATCGGTTATCACTGGCTCCGACGGTAATCCATTACCACCGCGGTGGAGAGTCTGATGATGCGCATGTCTTGCCGTTCGATTCAGTTTGGAAGTCTGTTTGCCGTCATTGCGATTGCCACGGGCGCATGGGGATGTCGATCGCGCCAGAAGGAAATCGCGTTCAGCCCGCAGGAGTATCAAGCGCACCTGGCGTACCTGGCCAGCGACAGGCTCGAGGGACGCGGCCTGGGCAGTGACGGAATCGAGCTGGCGGCGCAGTACATCGCCCGGCACTTCAAGCAATGCGGCCTCGAGCCGGCCGGCGTCGACGGCAGTTACTTCCAGCCGTTCACCGTCAGGCTGGCGGCATCGCGGACCAATGACGGCCGTCTCGACGTGACCGGAGCGGACGTTTCGCCGAAGGAAGGCCAGGATTTCGTCGCGTTTCCATTCTCGTCGAGCGACGCGTTCGAGGGAGACGTGGTCTTCGCCGGCTACGGCATCGTCAACGAAGCGAAGAACCACGACGATTTCGCCCATCTCGACGTGACCGGCAGGGTCGTGCTGCTGCTCCGCGGCGAACCGCCGGGATGGGCCGACACCGAGGGACTCGAGCACACGCCGCACGCCAACTTCTCGAAGAAGGTGTACAACGTTCGCGAGCGCGGTGGGGTGGCCGTGCTGATCGCCAATCAGCGGCCGGAAGAAGGGAAAACGGACGAACTGTTCGACTGGAACCGCCCGGAAGGCGGCGATCCGCAAGCGGACTTCGGCCTGCCGGCCATGCACGTCAAGCGGTCGCTGGCGGACGCGATGCTGGACGCCGGCGGTCTCGATTCGCTGGACGCTCTGCAGAAGCGGATGGACGACGGGGAGCGGGTGTCCGACGGCCTGGACGGCGTTCAGGTCGCTGGCTTACCGGGCGTCGAAAGGGCGAACGCCGAGACGCGAAACGTGGTCGGGATCATTCCCGGCAGCGGCCTGCACGCGGACGAATACGTCGTGATCGGCGCGCATTACGATCACCTCGGCATCGTCGTGCCGCGCAAGACGTTCAACTCTCCCGAAGTTCGCGGCCCGCAGATTCACAACGGCGCGGATGACAACGCGTCCGGAACGGCGGGCGTGATCGAACTGGCCCGCGCGTTCAGCCAGGGGCCGCCGACCGATCGCAGCCTGATGTTCATCACGTTCTCCGGCGAGGAGAGCGGGCTGCTCGGCAGCAGGTACTTCGTGAAGCATCCGCCGGTGCCGGTCGCGCAGATGGATGCGATGCTGAACATGGACATGATCGGCCGGCTGCCGGAAGACAGCCGGAAGCTGCAGGTATTCGGCAAGAAGTCGGGCAATGAGCTCGAACCGCTGTTGGAGCGCGACGCCAGGGAGCACGGGTTCGAATTGAAGGGCGAAGCCGGCGGGTTCGGTGCGAGCGATCACACGTCGTTCTACCTCGAAGGCGTGCCGGCGTTGCACTTCTTTACCGGCCTGCACAAGGACTACCACCTGCCCAGCGACGACGCGGACAAGATCAACGCGAAAGGCGCGACCGACGTACTGGCCATGGTCTACGATGCGGCCCGGCAGATCGCCGACGAGGATCAGCGCATCACGTACAACAAAGTGACGCCGAAGTTCGACGCGAAGCGCAGCAGCTACAAGGTGGTGATCGGCATCATGCCGAGCTTTGCTGATGACGGTAACGGCTTGGGCGTCGATGCAGTGAGCGAGGGCGGTCCGGCGGAGGCGGCGGGCCTCAAGGCCGGCGACGTGATCATCCGCCTGGGCGACACCGAAGTACGCAACATCTACGATCACATGCACGCGCTCAATGAACACAAGGCGGGCGAAGTAGTGGATGTCGTCGTCATGCGCGACGGCAAGAAGATGACGTTCAAGGTGACGCTCGCGGGAAGATAGATATCATGTCGCCGGCGGATGCGCCCAACCAATCGAAAGTGGAGATTCGCGTGCGGTACGCGGAGTGCGACGCGATGGGTTACCTCCACCATGCCCGGTATCTCGAATACCTCGAAGTTTCACGCACGGAATTGCTGCGGGCGTCGGGGATGAGCTATCGCGAGTGCGAGGAGCAGGGCGTGTTCTTCGTCGTGTCGAAGATGGAGATTCGCTTTCGCGTGCCTATCCGCTACGACGACGTGGTGACGGTGGAGACGCGGGTCGAGCGGATCACGCGCACGCGCGTCGATCATTCGTACCGGATATACCGTGAAGGCGTGCTCACGACGGAGGCCACGTCCACGCTGGCGTGCATCGGGCGCGATGGCCGGCCCATCGTCATGCCCGAGCACCTGTGGCCGAAAGAGTGATCACCGTGCGGCGTGACCCACATCCTTGACACGTAGCAGCCCGGGCGATACCAGTTAACTGGCGCGAGCGCCAGGTGGGGTCGAAGGAGACCCCATTTTTTGTGCCTCCGCCCGCTTGTCTGACGATATATGGGGGCCACATGAGCGCTGCCGCAATGGAACATACCTGCGTCGTCGGCCTCGGCTGGGGCGACGAAGGCAAGGGCAAGATCGTCGATATGCTCTGCCCGGCCTTCGACGTTGTCGTCCGCTATAACGGCGGGGCCAACGCCGGGCACACTGTGCGTGCCGGCGGCGAGGCGTTCGCTCTGCACCTCCTGCCGACCGGCGTGCTTCATCGCAATACGGTCGGCGTCATCGGCCCGGGTGTGGTGGTGGACCCGATTGCGCTGCTTGCCGAGACGGATGCACTGATCGCCCGCGGCATACCGGCCGGTGATCGGCTCCGCATCAGCGACCGCGCCCATCTTGTCATGCCCTACCACCTGCTCGAGGACCGATTGAGCGAATCGAACTTGGACGGGTCGAACCGCATTGGCACGACGGCACGGGGAATCGGTCCATGCTATGCCGACAAGATGCGCCGCACGACGGCCGTCCGCATGATCGACCTTGTGGAACTCGATCGGCTGAAGCCGGCGCTCACGCGGATTGTTGGTCAGAAGCGGCGCGTGCTGGAGGCAGCATACGGCGCAGCCGAAGAGTTGGATGCCGAACGCTTATTCGAAGGTCTCCGAAGCGTCGCGGACCGGCTGGCGCCGCTCGTGTGCGATACCAGCCTTTTTCTTGAGTCCGAGATGGCGAGCGGACGAAAGCTGCTGTTCGAGGGGGCCAACGGCATGCTGCTCGACATCGATCACGGGACGTATCCGTACGTGACGTCGAGCCAGACCGGGCCGCAGGGCGTTGCATCGGGTGCGGGCGTATCGCCGTGGATCGTTCAGCGGCGGATCGGGGTCACCAAAGCGTACTCGACGCGCGTCGGCGAGGGGCCGTTTCCAACTGAACTGACGGACGCGACGGGCGAACGGATTCGCGAGCAAGGCCACGAATATGGTACGACGACGGGCCGGCCACGGCGCTGCGGATGGCTTGATGCCGTGGCGATACGGCGGAGCGTTCGTCTGGGCGGCATCAGCGAGATTGCGTTGACACATCTCGATACGCTCAGCGGTTTCGAGCGTGTGGGGATCGCCGTCGGGTATCGACTGGAGGGCCGGCTGATCGACACGATGCCTGCCGATCCGGAGGTGTTGGCACGCGTCGAGCCGGAACTGGAAACTCTCGCGGGCTGGGAGGGCGATATACGCGGCGTCAAACAAATCGCCGATCTGCCCTCCGGTGCGCAGAGTTTCATCGCCCGGATCGAGGAATTGATGGAGATACCGGTCGAGATCGTCAGTGTCGGAGCCGACCGGCAGCAGACCGTTTTCCGTACGAGGCACTGGCGCGATCTGATCCGCACGCGAGCACATACGTAGTATTCGTTGTCGTACAGCCTGGACCCTGCCGGATTCGCCATGAGTGTAGAGCCATTTGATACGCGAGAAGTGCTGGGAATCGAGCCGGAGCAGATGCCTCGCCACGTTGCCGTCATCATGGACGGTAACGGACGCTGGGCGCGGGCACGGAATCTGGCTCGCCGCGAAGGCCACGTTCACGGCGCGGAGACCGTTCGCACGATCGTCACCGACGCCGCCCGGCTGCAGCTCGAGGCCCTGACGCTCTACAGCTTCAGCCGGGAGAACTGGAGCCGGCCGAAGGATGAAGTCTCGTTCCTCATGGACCTGTACGCCCAGTACCTGGTGTCGCAGCGCGACGTGATCCTCGGCAACAACGTGCGGCTGATTCACGTCGGCCGGCGCGATCTTTTGCCACCCTCCGTCCTGGCCGAGATGGACAAGACGATCGAACTGTCGAGCGGGAACACCGGGCTCAAGCTCTGCCTGGCGCTGAACTACGGGGCCCGTATGGAGATCACGGACGCCGTGCGGTCGATCGCCCAGGACGTCAAGGCCGGACGTGTCGAACCGGAGGCGATCGACGAAGACTTGGTCGCCGCGCGGCTGTATACCGGCGGTCTGCCCGATCCCGATCTGCTGATCCGCACCGGCGGGGAGCATCGGGTGAGCAACTTTCTGCTCTGGCAGATCAGCTATGCGGAGATCGTGGTGTGCGATCTTTGCTGGCCGGATTTCGGCGTCGAGGCTTTTCACGAGGCGATTCGGGAGTTCGCCCGTCGCGATCGCCGCTTTGGCGGCGTGAAGGCGCCGGCCTGAGCGCGGACATTCATCCTTCCGTGGTGAGGAGTTCGCCATGTCCATGCTGACTCGACGATGGAGCCGGTGCAAGTCGTTCGCAATGTGCGTTCTGGTCTGTGCGGTGGTCGTATCGAGTGGCTGTACCGGCGCGCGGCACCGGCCGTTGGTGGCGCTGCTGACTGACTACGGCAGCGCCGACGCCTACACGGGCGTTCTTCAAGCGACGATCGTTCGTCAGTGCCGCGATGTGACACTTGTCCCCATCACACATGAAGTGCCGGACTTCGACATTCGCGCTGGAAGCTTCATCCTCGGAATTGCGGCGCCGGCGTTTCCGGCGGACACGGTCTTCTGCGTGGTGGTTGATCCCGGCGTGGGCACGTCACGACGATCAATCATCCTGCGGACGAAGGACGGGCGGACATTCGTCGGGCCGGACAACGGCATCTTCACAGACGTTGCCGCGAACGAAGGTGTTGCCGGTGTCTGGGCGCTGGATGAGGCGCGATTCGCGCCGCCCGGGGCGCTGTCGCGGACGTTTCACGGCCGGGATGTCTACGGTCCGGTGGCGGGAATGCTGGCCGCAGGGGCCAAGCCGGAGAGACTAGGCACCGCGATTGAGCGGCCCGTTACATTTGCACTTTACAAGCCGCGACGAGATGGACAGGTACTCACCGGCGTCGTCCGGCTGGTCGACGGCTACGGGAACATCATCACGAACATCCCCGGCGAATGGATACCGGCCAATCCCGGAGCACCGATCGACGTTACGATCAAAGGTCAGACCCGGACCTATGCGCGGCAATCCACATATGCGGAGGCGTCGGAGGGCAGTGGAGTCGTGCTCGTCAACTCCCTTGGCGTGGTGGAGATCGCGCGCAATCAAGCAGCGGCGGCCACCGAGTTTCCCGGCGCGGGGACGGGGAGCGGAGTGGAACTCCACTTGCCGTGACGGCGAGGGAGTCGTCGCGATGGTCAAGTATCACTTTAGATGCGGCACCGGAAAACGCGTGATAAGAGCGGCCCGGTTCACAGTTTTTCACTTCACCTCGCCGCCACCTGAGGTATACTAGACGTTACAGGTAACTGGCTTTTACGGGAAGTAGCTGAGTTACAGGTAGGGGAAATACGGTAGGTCGAACGAGTCGTCGTGGTTTTGTTCGGCCTTGGAGTGGGGTTGGAGGCCATCAGGGGCGGTTGCTGCACGCCGACTGATGCACTCGCGCACGGGGAAAGGCCAAGCCGAGCGGCTCGAGGTGTGCGAAGGCGTGCACCTGATCATTCCGATTCCCCGCTCCGGGAAGTTGTCAGGCGTCAACAAGCGAAGTCGGTAGTGCGCGCCAACGCTGGCGCACGAAGCGCGGTCCAGACTGCTGCCGAGGGCGCTGCTGTTCGCGCGAGCGGCAGACGCCTGACAGGACTGGTCAACGTTTACCTCTGCATGCGAGTTGTGGAATGTGTCGCGTCATCCGTCTCACGGGCATTCGATCGGTAGAGGGGAGGAGAGTGAGACCGGCGTCGTGTGCACTGATGTCTGTGCTGATCGCTTTCTCGGCGGGAGTAAGGGCATCGCGCGGAAATGTGGTCGTTCCGGGCACCACTGAACCACCGCCACCGTATGAGCCACCGGTCATTCCACCATATACGCCGGACAGCGAGATACCGCTTGGGCCGCGGAACGTGCTGTTGCTGGTGAATGCGAACAGCCCGGCGAGCGTGGAAGTCGCGAAGATGTATCGCGAGTTCTACCCCTCCATCAAGGACAACCAGGTCGTTTACCTGTCGGGGCTGGTGGACAGCGCTTCACTCGTGGCGACGCCGGCCGACGAGATCATCACGCGGGCGGATTTCGCGACGTACATCGCCGAGCCGACGCGCCAGCATCTCATGGCGTACGGCCTGGTGAATCGCACGTACGTGATCATCACGACCGCGGGTATGCCGTACCGCATCGAGGATACGAATCCGGCATACGACAGCGTTGTCGATCCGGCGGCGTCGAACGCGTCGCTGGCCGTGGACAAGCGCGGGTTGCTGAACGCGGCCTCGGTGGAATCCGACCTCGCCTTGCTCTTCCAGATAGACCCGACGCTGAGCGACGGAATACGAGCGCCGATCGCGAACCGCATCGTCAACCCGTACCAGGGTTACGGGACCAGCGTCAAGCGATGGGCGGAGGATCGAGACATACTCGGGCAGCTCTCCGACTACGGATGGACGTGGGCGTGGCGCATCAGCAAGAGTCCGAGCTTCGAAGGCGATTTCGACGCGAGCGGCGGCTATACGGCGCGTGACCGGATGCTGAATCCCGGGTCGATCTACCTGGTCGCCCGCCTCGACGGGCCGCACAACATGGGAGAGTACCCCGTGTTCTCCGTGCGGGAGATGCTCGAGCGGTCCGCGGCGGTGAGCAACCCGGCGAGCTTTTACTTCGTGGGCTACTCGGGCACAACATCCGCGGTGGCCATCGACTATGCGCCCGCAGTCTGGTCGTTACAGTACACTGCGACGTATAACGTACCGTCGTCGCGCCAGTTCCTGACGTTCGATGACGATCCGATTCCGCCCGGGGCGGAGGATTTCGACCCGCCGTGGCATGCCGGAAGCCATTATACCGATGCGTTTCGCTGGCTGACAGGCGGAGTGTCGCCTGATGGCACAAATCCGTCCGCAGAGGCCATCTCGGTCGGCTTGGGCGGCACGGTCTACTATGATCCGACTTCCGCGGTGATGAACCAGAGCTTCATCGGTACCGACGAAGGGATCATCGGACTGATGACGTTCGGCAAGAACGCGTCCGACGGCCGGCCGAAGACGTATCTGCTGACGAGCGGTCCCGGCGGCGGAGCGCTGTTCAACTGCGCCTACGGCGCCGTGTTCATCTCACTGGAGAGCTTCAACGCACTGACCATGTTCTCGGACGCCTCGACCAATCAGGGCAAGATCGTTGACTTCATTGCAATTGGCGGGACGGCGGCGATCGGCCACTCGTTCGAGCCGGAATACTATGCCCAGGTCCAGGGTGATTACCTCATGCGCAACCTGTTGCGCGACGAGGACGGCGACAGCGTCGGCGACATGGCGGCGGTCGAGGTGGCCTTCAGCGCGCTGCCATACCTGAGTTGGACGGAGGTGTTCATCGGCGATCCGCTCATGCGCCTGCACACCGGAGAGGGGGGTGTCGTCGATCTCACACCGCGGCCGGGAGACGTCAATGACGACGGAATCGTCGGCTACAGGGATATCGACATCGTGCTCGGGGCATATGGAACAGCGATTGGTGAAGACGACTACTACGTGCCTGCGGACCTGACTCGCGACGGCGAAATCGACGGAGCCGACCTTGACGAAGTGTTGGATAACTACGGCCAGCACTATGGCGAAGGCGGGTAATATTCGTCGTAAGTGCATTATCGACAGTTTGTTATGGCCTCGCACCACCGGGGCTCGGGGGCGTCGACCGAGCGGCGAATTCGAAGAAAAGTGAAAAGAAAACCGTTGACATTGCTCGGTCAAATGCGGTAGTCTGATGCCTGATAACCAAGCTGCGGACCAGGCGTGGGAGGCGCTTGGGCGGTGGGGAGCCCGGAATTACTGGGTTCCGTTCAGAGAGAGAGCAAGGGCTGCGCCCTGTGCTCTTTTTTTGTTGCGCGAGAGAAGCGACTAGCGGGTCATGACCTTCAAGGAGCAGGGAAGAATGAGAAACGTAACGGAGTGGAAGGGACATCGAGTATGGCGGCTTTTGCCGGTCATGCTCATGGTCGGGGTGCTGGCGTGCGTAGCATCCAGCGCGTCGGCTGAGATGATATTGTCGACGACCTGGTCGGCGCCGCAGGGTCTCATGTATACCGCGGACGTGCCTGGTGCATATCCGGCTACGGGCACCTGGCAGCACAACAACTCCGCGATACTCGGCACCCTGGTGGGCACGGGGGGCGGCGTCGGCAATCTCGATCCCGGCGCAACGTTTACGTGGTCGGGTAATCGGCTTGAACTGCCGAGTGGCCCCTACCCGGGCGATCAGTCAGCGGGCGGGGTGGCCGATGCGACGTTCCTGGGCTACACGCCGACCGGGCCGGGCGATCACAACTTCGAGATGGTGGGCAGCGCCACGCTGTTTCCGGCCGATCCGCCGTTCTTCGCGATGGTCGGTCCGGGCGTGCTGCTCGAGGGCGTCGTTCACGAGTTTCGCGTCAGAGAGTCCGCGTCGCCGAACAACCTCGACATGATCGTGGCGCAGACGTTTGAGGTCACCGGCGGCCTGCTGACGAATCCGGCAAACGGGTTGTATTACAACGTCGGCCAGATGCTCGCGTTCGGCCTGAGCATTCAGGCGGCGGAGGCGGCGACAACGATCGACGTTGAAGGATTCTCGTACGCCATCTCGTCCGGACAGAGCGGTACACAGTTCGCGCTGTACCTCCCGGAGCCAGGATCGCTGGTGCTGCTGGCGCTTGGTGGACTGGGCGTTTTGCGCCGCAGGCGGGGCTAGTGTTCGGGATTGAAGTGAATCGCGGGCGACGCCGACTCAGCGGGCGTTGCGCACGCGAGGAAAACTATGGAGGAAGGCGGAGCCGGGGTCACGTGCCTCGGCGCCGGGGCAGAAGCTCCAGGGGCAAGAAGCCACCGGAGGATAATGAAAGGGAAAAGTGATATGAGCATGATCAAGCGAGGGGTAGTGGTGCTGGGCGCAGTTGCGGTCCTGTGTGCGGCGGGGCCCGCGATTGCTCAGATTGACAACATTCAAACCAGTTGGATCGATGCGACGCAGGATACGACATTTGACGGCACGACGTTGTTGGTATCCCAAACGCGCGTGGCGCCGGCGAATCCTGTAGCGGTTAATGAGGCGACGTTTGTTCCGTCGACGATTGACCAGTATGCCACGGCAACCGTCAATCTCACCACGGACTTCGACCACGTGGGATTCGACGGGAGCAATTTCTTCCTGGTCTTCACTGGCGGCACCCTGTCGGTGACGTTTGCGAACTCGCCTGTCGCGCCGGGGTGGCCGGGGCCGTACGAGATCAGCGGGCCGATCAATGCCCTCCAGGTGCGCCTCAACAACGTCGTCGGCGGCAACAGCTTCCTGGACGCTGAAGGCTTGTTCATGGCCTCGACGACCGTGCTGCCGGGCTCGGGCATTTGGTCCCCGGGCCAGACGAATGGGACGCTCTACAGCTCCATTGATGGCATGATCATCAACTTGGGCGAAGACCTTAGCGGTTACGACTGGGCGACCCACCCCGCGTGGACGGGTGTGGCTCAGACTCAGTTCCAGATGATCCCGGATGACACGGCGATTCCGGAGCCGGCTTCGCTGGCGCTGCTGGCCGCCGGGATGCTGCTCGTGGTTCGCCGTCGGTAACCAGTCAGCCCCCACAGGGGCTGTGATTGACGCTTTTGACAGGGAAGGCCTGCACCGAAAGGTGTGGCCACCCATCTCTCGCTTGCTTGAATCAACGCGGTATGCCCGCCGCCGGACGCGGCGGGCATACCGCTTTTGCATGCGCTGTGTTGGGATCGGTCGCGGCGGAGCGGAACGCGCCATCGCAGATGCCAGGTTCCGTTGCGTGTTGCCTACCGGTCTCACTCCGAGAGGCTGTCGGCGACAGGTTGTGGAGTTAGCTGCAGTAGAGCCGGCGAGTAGTCCTTCGCCGGCAGCCGCGACAGTATCCCTTCGTAGGTGTCCGAGCTCAATGCAGGCGTCCGGCTGAGGATCCAGAGGAATCGCCGACTCGGTTCGCCCACAACCGCCCATTCATAATCGTCGTCCAAATCGATGATCCAGTAGTCGCCCTCGAAGGGCCAGAAGAAACGAACCTTCAGCTTGGCATTGGTCTGGGAATCAATGATCCGGGCAATTCCCTCGATCCTATTCTGGGGGCCGTTCAACTCGCCCTCGTAGCATGTGTTGATCACGGTTACCGTACCATCGTCGCGTAACTCGTATTCCGCAGTCGTTCCCACGCAATCGGCCGGCTCGAACCAGTTTGGATACCTGGCGATCTCGTACCATCTGCCCGTGTAGCGGGCGAGGTTGACATTGTCGACGACTTCCAGGGGAGAATTCATGGCCAGGGCGCCGCAGCCGGCGGTGCAGCCGGTCATCAATCCGGCCAATCCAATCAGCGCGTGTTTCATGTTCGACCTCCGAGCATATATTCGTTCAAATCGTTCACTCGTCGGAGTGTAGTCGGGTGGGATTCATCTAGCAAGAGGCAGAATCGCGAACTATCGTGCTGTTCCACTGCGAGCGTAACGCTAGTAAAAACAATGAGTTGCGTTCCCCGGCAGAGCGTACCGGGCAGGGAGGCGGCAAGATTCTGCGCGATTCGACCATTTCGTTCACATCGTCTGTGTCCTGAAAAAACGCGACCGGGCGGACGCGCCGTCGGGCGAGGCCCGGTAGAATCCGCTCGGGATGGCTGCCCGAATCGAACACTGGATCGTCCGCGTCCACTTGCCCTTGCTGGTGATTGCGGCGATTGCCACGTTGGTCTCGACAACGGCGCTGGTGACGAAGGGACTGAAGGCGGATTATCGCCTCGAAGCGTTCGTGGCGACGCACGACGAGTCGTACGAGCGTTTCCGGCATCTTCTGGAGGAGTTCACCAGCAACGAGTTCGCCCTGGTTGCGATCCACGGCGCGGAGCCAGTCGGGCCGAAGGAAGTGAAGCTGCTCGGCGACATCAGCGCCCGGTTGCGGCGAATCCCCGCCGTCGAGCGGTGCAGCTCGATCGCTGACATTCCGCCGCTCGTCCGCATAGCGCTCGGCGACAGACTTCTGTCACATCCGCTGCTCGCCGGCAACCTGATCAGCGAGGACCAGCGAACGGCGGCCATTCTCTGCCAGATGTCCGCGGAAGCGCTCGGTGGCGAGCAGCGCCGCCACAGCGTCGCGCGAATGAAGGAGATTGTCGCATCGGTTCGAGCCGCCAATCCCAACATCGAGATCATCCTGACCGGTCCCTACGTGACGCTGATCGACATGTACGCCTACGTCGATCAGGATCTGCTCGTTTTTTCGATTGCGGCGTTCGTCCTGACGGCCGTCTCGCTGTGGGCAGTCTTCCAACGCCTTGCGCCGGTGTTGTACGCCGGCAGCGTGGGTGCCGCGGCCATTCTCTGCACGCTCGGCGTGGCCGTCGCGCTCGGCGTGGTCACGTCGTTGATCACGCAGATGATCGTGATCCTGATCATCGTGCTGGCCGTCGCCAACTGTGTTCACCTGGCGGTCGGGGCGGAAGAGACAGACGCGATCATGCCCGAGGCGACAGGCGGCGGGCGAGCAATCGCCACGCTGCAGCGGATGCAGGCGCCGTGCGCCGCGGTAATGCTCACGACGGCCGCGGGCTTCGGCTCGGTGTGCATATCGGAGATCGCACCGGTGCGGCGTTTCGGGGCGCTGATGGTGTTCGGCCTGCTGCTCGCGCTCGTGCTGGCCCTGACGGGCGTCGTCGCTTTGCAACGGGGCAGCCGGGCGGCGGCGGTCCATCGGTGGCATCTGGGCGGACTGCTGGCGCGCTGCGCTGGCGCGGCGGTGGAGCATCCGTGGCTTGTGATCGGTGCATTCGTCGCCGGCAGCGCGGCCGTGGCCGCCGGCACGCCGTGGCTCCGATTTGAAAGCGATTTCGTCAAGAACTTCCGGCGGGGCAGCGAGGTACGACGGAATTATCGTTTCATCGAGCGAAACCTGTCGCCGCTCGGCTCCGTCGAGCTTGTCGTTCGCGCCAAGGCGGGCGACACAGTCGAGAATGCGCAGCTCATCCAGCGTGCGGACAAGCTCGCCGCGGAGGTCGTCAGGGACAATGCGATGGTCAAGAAGTCGCTGACGCTGGCTGACGCGCTCACGCTCGTCATGCCGAACGTGCCGGCGACGGACGCCGACTTGAAAGCCCGGCTGACGCTGCTGCACGCTTTGCCGGACGGAAGCCGGATTCTGCGCAACTTCATCAACGACGACCACACGGCACTGCGTCTCAACTTCCGGTGCATCGAGGGCTACAACGTCTATCAGAAGCTCGCCGCGTGCGAGCGCATCGCCGACGAGGCCCGCCGCGAGCTCGGCGACCGGTACACGGTAGAGGTGACCGGCCTCTACTACTTCTATGCGAAGCTGGTCTCGAACCTGCTGCGCGATCAGTACCGCGCGTTCGCGCTGACGCTGCCGGCGATCGCAGTGGTGATCTGGCTGCTGATTCGCTCATTGTGGCTGACGATCATCGCGATGATAGTCAACGTGTTGCCGGTGGTGCTGTGCCTTGGGGCGATGGGCTGGGCGGATATCCCGGTGAACATGACCTCCGCGATGATGCTGTCGGTCGCGATGGGCATCGCCGTGGACGACACGCTGCATTACCTGTGGCGGTATCGGCGGGAGCTGGCGACGTGCGGCGACCGCACCACGGCGATCCGCCGGGCGCACGCCAGCGTCGGCCGGGCATGCATCTTTACGACGATCGTCATCACCGGGGGGTTTTCGATACTGATGCTATCGCACTTTCTGCCGACGGCGTACTTCGGTGGCTTGGTCGGCGTGACGATGGTGGGGGCGCTGGCTGCGGACCTGCTCCTGCTTCCGACGCTGCTGATGGTGACGCAGCGCTGCCGGTGAGCTACTGATCGAGCCGGGCGCTGACCCGCGGCAGTGGGACGGTCACGTCGAACCGGCGTTTCACTTCCTTGCCGCCTTTGCTGGTTACGCGCAGGAGGATTGTGTAGGTGCCCGGCCGGGAGAACGTGTGCACCGGCGAGGCGATTGGCGAGGTTTCGCCGTCGCTGAAACGCCAGTCGTATGTGGCGGGCTCGAAGGAGGCGTAGGTGCTGAACCTGACCGTCAGCGGATCGTTGCCTTCGGCCGTTGTTGCGTGCAGACGCAGCCAGGGGATTTTGCGGATCACGCGGGTGAAGAATTCATAGGCCAGCTCGGGGTGCGAGCGGTGGGGGCCGGCGATCTGGTCCTGAAAAACGTAGGCGTCATGGTCGTACAGCCAGTCGAGACAGTCCTTCGGCTGGCTGCGGGCGACGATGTCGGTCGTTCCATAGACCACGAGGATGGGCTGATAGGGATCGATGTGTCCTTCGACGTCGGTCATGTAGTCGGGATTGAAGTTGCCCTGGTGCACGACAAGGGCCCGGAAGATGTCCGGATGGAGCATGCCGGTGTGCAGCACGGCGAACGCGCCGCCCGACCAGCCGCTCATGAAGATCCGCGTGGGATTGATGTTGTACGCTCCGCGCACATGGCGCACGACGGCGAGAATCTCGGCTTCGTCGCGGCGCTGAAGATCGAGTTGCCTGGCAGTGCTCCGGATCGTGTCACCGCGAGTGCCGGCCAGCTCCGGGGCGACGACGATGAAGCCCTCTTTCTCTGCGAGTCCGGCCCAGTTGCGGATCTGGCGGGTGGCCGTGTCCCACGGCGTTGTCCCGTGGCAAGCGACGACGAGGGCGATGGGACGACTCGCATCGTACGTGCTCGGGACGTATATCCGATAGTCGCGATGCGTGACCGGTTCCGTGACCTGGCGGATGGCGTTGGGCACGTTCGGCGCCGTGTACGGCGGGCAGCCGGCGATGAGAAGCATCAGGGACAGAACGACCGCGGCTCGCGCGATGAGGGCCGGATAGCATTTGCACCACACGTATATTATCTCCGAAGCTCGAATCCGCACGCGCTGATGTGTTTCTCGAAGGCGTTGCGGAAAGCGACGAGGTCGTTCTCGACCAGCGTGCGGTCCGCTGCGCCGATTCGCGTGCGATAGGTCAGGCTGCGTTTGCCCGGAGGAATCGACTTGCCTTCGTAAGCGCCGACGTACGAAATGCGCCGCAGCAGCGGGTCGTCGAATTGCGAAAGTCGGGCGCTCACGTCATTGAATGATAGCACCGCATCGACGAGCATCGAGAAATCGAGCTCGACCTCGGGGAACTCGGGCACGCGTGACCGGCGCTCATCAACCGGCGGCATCGCGGCCAGCGGCCCGAGAGCGATTTGGGCCCAGGCGATCCCCCAGTTGGCCAGATGCTCATCCATCCGGCGGCGCATGACCAGCGGCACGACGCTGGCCATTCCGACCGTCCGGCCGCCGATGACGACGCACGCGGTCTTGTACTCGTGCGCCCAGGCCGGCAGGTCGGCAGCCTCCGGGAGCAGGTAAGTGGCCGGCCGGCCGATGGTCTGCCACGCCCACGCCTCGATGAGGCCTTTGAGCTCGGCGAGCAGGTCATCCTCGATATCTCGCCCGCGTTTCGCGACGATCAGGCCGAGATGCCGCTCTTCTTCGTGCGAGTCGGGCCCACCGGGAAAGACGCTGCCGACCTCGCAGAGGTTGAAGGCGTCGGCATGCCGGCGGTTATGCTCGGTCGCCTGCAGCAGGCCGGGCATCAGCGTGTGCCGAAGGTACTCCTGCCCTGCGGCGGCGGGATTGCGCAGCTCGATCGCCGGCGGAATCTCCAGGCCGAGTTGGTGTATCCACTCGTTGTCGTACCAGATGTAAAGCTGAATCTCGGAGAAGCCCATGCCGACGCACAGCGTCTGCAACGTGCGCTTCTCCAACTCGTGCTGGGCGTTGGGGGTGAAGCAGCGAACGTGCACCTCCGGCAGGGCGGGCGCGATGTTGTCGTAGCCGACAAAGCGGGCGACCTCTTCGATGACATCCGCCTCGATGGAGATGTCCTTGGTCGCACGGAAGCTCGGCACAGTGACCACGAGCTTGTGCTCCGCCTTTTCTACGCCGAACTCGAGCGCCGTGAGAATCTGCGTCATTTCTTTTGGGGTCACGTGATGGCCCATGAACCGCTGCGCGAAATGCGGGTCCACCTCGACACGTATCGTCGGCGCAGGCGTCGGATAGCAGTCCGAGAGCCTGCTGTCGATTCGCAGGCCGGCGAATCCCTGGCGCGCCAGGTGGACGAAGCGGCGGATGCCGTACACGGTGTTCGCGGGGTCGAGCGATTTCTCGAAGCGGGCGCTGGCTTCGGTCCGCAGTCCGAGCGCTGCGGCGCAGCGGCGGATGCACGCGGGGCCGAAGTTGGCGCTTTCGAGCAGGATGCGCTTCGTCTGCGGCGAGACCTCCGTCTCCAGCCCGCCCATGACGCCGGCCAGTGCCACTGGTGTGCGATGGCTCATGATCATGAGTGCGTCGGCGGGCAGAAGCCGCTCGACGCCGTCGAGCGTGGTGAACCTGCTGCCCGGTTTGGCAACGCCGACCTCGATGCGATCGAGCTTGTCGCCGTCGAATGCGTGCATCGGCTGGCCAAGCTCCGCCATGATGTAGTTCGTCAGGTCGACGAGGAAGTCGATCGGCCGCATGCCGACGTGGCCGAGGCGGAACTGCATCGAGAGCGGCGCGGGCTGCGCAGTTACGCCGCCCATCACCAACGCCGTGTACCGCGGGCACAACGCCGGATCGTCGATCTCGACGGGCACCACGGGCAAGGACCGGTTTTCGAGCTCGGCGAGCTCCCACATCGGGTACGGCTTCAGCTTCTTGTCCAGCATCGCGGCGATCTCGCGAGCGATGCCGTAGTGGCCCCACAGGTCCGGCCGGTGCGTGATCGACTTGTTGTCGATCTCGATGACCCAGTCGTCGAGCATGGCGGGGTCGAGGGCCTCGCCGGGCGACATCGCTGGCGGGCAGAAGATGGCCTCGTCGGCGGCCATGGCGATACCCAGGGCATCGCCCGGAAGGATCATGCCTTCGCTGGCGTGGCCGGCCACGTCGCCAACGCCTATCTTGCCGGTCGCCAGCGTGCTCGCCCCCGGCGGGGCGTAGACCACGAGTTCCCCGACGCGCAGCACCGGCGCGGCGCTGACCGTTTCGACCGTCCGGCCGCCCACGTCCAGTGTGACATGCCGGAGATTCCTTGTGCCCGGAAGGTCGCGAACGGAGGCGACCTTGGCCGCGATCAACCCCTTCGCTCTCACCTCGATCCGTTCCACGCCTTCGACTTCCGCGCAGGTCATGGTGAACTGCCGGGCGAGCTCGGCCACGTCCAGCGTGGCAGGCAGGTCGACGAAGTCACGGAGCCAGTTCAGGGAGATGAGCATGCTTAATCCGCTTTGGCGCTTCTACGCCGGTGCCTGGTCCTTCGAGACGATGATCGGGCCGTCAAGCCGGCTGGGATGGACGATGCTTCGCAGATCGCCCTCGTTCATGACGCGAATGTCGCTGACGCCGTACTTCATCATGGCCAGCCGCGTGAGGCCGAGGCCGAAGGCGAAGCCGGTGAACTCGTGCGGATCAATGCCGCCGAAGCGCAGCACATTGGGATGTACCATTCCGCAGGGCAGGATTTCGATCCACCCGGTCCGCTTGCACGTCAGGCATCCCTTGCCGCCGCAGATGAGGCAGGTCATGTCCATCTCGAAGCCCGGCTCGACGAACGGGAAGTAGCCGGGCCGCAGGCGAACGCTCACGTCCTTCTTGAAGACCTCGCGCAGGAGCAGCTTCATCACCGCGATCAGGTTGGCAATGGAGACGTTGCGATCGATCATCAGCCCTTCGCACTGGTGAAAAGTGTTTTCGTGCGAGGCGTCGATCGTCTCGTAGCGGAAGCAGCGGCCCGGCACGATGCAGCGCAGCGGGGCACCGAACTTCTCCATCGCGTGCACCTGTACGGGCGAGGTGTGCGTCCGCAGGAGCAGGCCGTTCTTGAGCCAGAACGTGTCCTGGATGTCGCGGGCCGGGTGCATTGCGGGGATGTTGAGGGCTTCGAAGTTGTAGTAGTCGGTCTCCATCTCCGGACCGGCCTCGACGGTGAAGCCGAGCCGCTCGAAGATGGCCTCGATTTCCCATTGGACGGCGGTCACGGGGTGGACCGAGCCGAGCCGCGGGCGGCGGCCGGGCAGCGTGGCGTCGAAGGCGGCGGCCTTGCTGGCGTCGGCGGCGACCTCCGCCTGCTCGATCCGGCGGGTGTGCTCGGCGACGAGCTCCTGCACGCGTTGATTGGCCGCGTTCAGGACTTTGCCCACTTCGCCGCGATGCTGCGGGGGATACTCCTTGATCGTCGCCATGAGTTGGCCGAGCGAGCCGCTTTTGCCCAGGAACCGGCTGCGCGACGCGCGCAGATCGTCAACGGTGCCGGCCGCGGCGAATGCCTCCGCCGCCTCGACCTCAATGCTCTTGAGCCGGTGTTTCAGTTCGTCGATGGTCAAGTCGTCCGTCCTTTGCCGCCGCATGAAAAGTGCGTCAGCTTAGACCTGCATTGCGGTCAACGCAAGGCGGCGCGCGGTGCCCAGGCCGGAAGAGCTTTCTGCGGCGTGCAGAGCGTGCGGCATTCCCGTTGGACACCGCTTTCACGCATCACTACCCTCCTTTGTCGGCGGAAGTGAACGTTGCGAGCGAAAAACAGGCAATTCGAAGGATACACATCATGCCACAGCGTGTGGCTATCGTAACGGGAGCGGGCTCAGGTATCGGTTTGGCGACATGCGAAGCATTCGCGCGCCAGGGAGTGGCCGTCGTGGCCGCCGGACGGACGGCCGTACGACTGAGCGAGACGGTCGCCCGCGTGCAGGCGCTCGGCGGGCAGTGCGTGGCGGTACCGACGCACATCGGCGAGGCCACGGAGGTCGATCGATTGGTCGAGGCCGCGGTAGACAGATTCGACCGCGTCGACGTGCTGGTGAACAACGCCGGGGCCGGCCCGCGGGCCAAGGCCGCGGAGATGAGTCGCGAGGTGTTCGACGAGATGCTGGCGGTGAACGCCGCGGGCGTTTTCTATGCGTGTCAGGCGGTTTGGCCGGTGATGCTCGAGCAGGGGGGCGGGACGATCATCAACATTTCGTCGATGGCGGCGCAGGATCCGTTTCCGGGCCTGGTGCCGTACGGGGCGACGAAGGCGTTTGTGAACCTCCTGACCAAGGGTCTCGCGGAAGAGGGCCGGAAGCACAATATCGTCGTCATCGGCGTCGGACCGGGAGCGGTGGAGACGAGGATGCTGCGGGCGTCGTTCCCCGACCTGCCGGCCGATCAGGTGCTTCAGCCGGATGCCATCGCGGACGTGATTGTCTCGCTGACCGGCTCGGAGTTTCGCCACTGCACGGGGCAGACGATCTACGTTCGCAAATGAGCCGTGCGAACGCGCTGTTGCGGCAGGGGCTTCCAGCCCGTAGTTCACGGGCAAGATGCCCGCGCCGCTGAGGGGGAGCGTCAGACCTTGGTGGCGGCGGCGCGGGCCTCGATGTTGCGGATGAGCTTGTCGAACGCGTCGGCGAAGGCCTTCACGCCGGCCGTCCGCAGATCTTCGGTCACTTCGTCCATCGAAATGCCGGCTGCCTCGAGTCGATTAAGCACGCGCTGGGCCGCGTCGAGACCTTCGGTGATGGTCGTCGCGACCTTCATGCCCGCGCGGATCGCATCGAGCGTCACGGGCGGAACGGTGTTGACCGTGTCCGGCCCGATCAGGGTATCGACGTAGATCGTCGGCGAATAGGCTGGATTCTTCGTGCTCGTGCTGCCCCAGAGCGGGCGCTGCGGCCGCGCCCCGCGGGCCTTGAGCGTGCCGAATCGCCGCCCGCCGAGGAACTCCTGGTACCGCTTATACGCAATCTTTGTGTTCGCGACCGCTGCCTGGCCGGCCAGGTCGGCCAGTTCGGGCTTGCCCTTGATCTTCTCATCGACGAGCGTGTCCACGCGGCTGACGAAGAACGACGCCACCGATGCGACGCCGTCCGGCCTTCCTCCGGCATCGATGAACTTGCCAACGCCGGCGACGTAACGCTCCATCACGCGCACGTAGACATCCGTGCTGAAAATCAGCGTGACGTTGACGTTGATGCCCTTGCTCAGCGTGGCCTCGATGGCCGGCAGGCCTTCCTCCGTGCCGGGGATTTTGATCATCACGTTCGGCCGGCTGACGCCGTCATACAGCCGCTGGGCCTCGACGATCGTTCCCTCTGTGTCGTACGCCAATCGCGGGTCACACTCGATGCTGACGTATCCGTCCCAGCCGTTGGTCTTGTCGTAGATCGGCCGGAACAGATCGGCGGTATTGCGAATGTCATCCAGCACGAGCGCGTCGTAGATGGCCGGCGTGTCCGCGCCGGCGGCGATCAGCCTGGCCATCGCTTCGTCGTAGTCGCTGCTGTCGGTGATCGCCTTCTGGAAGATCGACGGGTTCGAAGTGACGCCGGTCACGCCATCATCAATCAGCCGCTGCATGTCGCCGGACTTGAGCATTCCCCGGCGGATGTTGTCGTACCAGATGGACTGCCCGCAGTCGGCAAGCTGTTTCAGAATTGGGTGCATGTATCTGCCTTTCAACTACGTTTTTCGTAATTGTAGTCGGGCGGCCGCCACGACCGCATCCGCGGTGAGCCCGAAGTGCCGCATGACCTCCGTGTGCGGCCCCGATAGACCGAAGCTCTGCTGGCTGATCACCGTGCCGCCTTCGCCGACGTATCGCTCCCAGCCCAAGGCGACGCCGGCCTCGATTGCCACGCGAGCACGGACGTGCGGCGCCAGGACTTCGTCGCGATACGCCGTGTCCTGTCGCTCGAACAATTCCCAGCACGGCAGCGAGACGACCCGCACGCGGACGCCTTCCGCGGTCAGTTTCTCCGCGGCGGCCACGCAATGTTGCACCTCCGAGCCCGTACCGATCAGGATGATCTGCGGCTCGCCGTCGCAGTGGAGAAGCGTGTATCCGCCGCGAAGCGCTCCACCGATCGGCGCGCACACGTCGCGGTCGAAGACGGGCAGGTTCTGTCGCGTGAGCGCCAATAGCACCGGCCGGTCGTTCGTGGTCATGGCATGCTTCCAGCCTATGGCGGTCTCGTTGGCGTCGGCCGGGCGGAACACATCGAGATTCGGGATTGCTCGCAAGGCCGCGAGATGTTCGATTGGCTGGTGCGTCGGGCCGTCTTCGCCCACGCCGATGCTGTCGTGGGTGAAGACGTACACCACCGGCAGTTCCATCATCGCTGCAAGACGGATGGATGGCCGGGCGTAGTCGGTGAAGACAAGGAAACTCGAAGCGAACGGGCGTAGCTTCGATTCGGCCATGCCGTTGCAGACGGCGGCCATCGCGTGCTCACGGATGCCGAACCGCAGGTTGCGGCCGTGATACGCGCCGGCCTCGAAATCGACGGTGTCCGCGAGAAGCGTCTTTGTGGATGGCGCCAGATCGGCCGACCCGCCGATCAGCCACGGCACGGCGGCGCCGATTGCCTGCAGCACCTTGCCCGAAGCGGCGCGCGTCGCTATGCCCTTGGACTCTTTTGCGAACGACGGCAGTCTGCCGTCCCAGTCCTCCGGCAACCGGCCGGACTGCATCGTCTGCCACTGTTCGGCGCGGTCGGGGTACTTGGCGGCGTATGCTTCGAACTGGCGGAGCCAGGTTTCTTCGATTTTACGGCCGCGGTCGCACGACGGCCGCGTCCAGTGCTGGCGGACAGCATCCGGTACGAGGAATGTCGCGTCCGGATCCCAGTTGTAGAACTTCTTGGTTCCGCGTACTTCCTCGTCGCCGAGCGGTTCGCCGTGTGCCTTGCACGTGTTCTGCCGGGTCGGAGCGCCGCGGGCGATGATGCTCTTGACCACGATGAGACTTGGCTTGCCCTCGGTCGCTTGCGCGGTTTCGATTGCCCGGGCGAGGGCGTCGCGGTCTTCGGCGTCTTCGACACATTGGGTCGCCCAGCCGTAGCCTTCGAAGCGCGTCTGCACATCATCGGAGTACGCGAGCGCGGTCGGGCCTTCGATGGTGATGCCGTTGCTGTCGTAGAACCAGATGAGGTTGTCCAGGCGCAGATGGCTGGCCAGCGAGGCTGCCTCGGCCGTCACGCCTTCCATCATGCAGCCGTCGCCGAGCAGGGCGTAGATTCGGTAATCGACAATCTCGTGGCCGGGGCGGTTGAAGTGGGCCGCCAGCCACTTTTCCGCGATGGCCATTCCGACGCTGTTGCCCGCACCTTGCCCGAGTGGCCCGGTGGTGGTCTCAACGCCGGGTGTGGCGCGGTATTCCGGGTGCCCCGGCGTTCGGCTGGCGATCTGGCGGAACGCGCGGATGTCATCGAGTGTCAGGTCGTAGCCGCTCAGGTGCAGCGTGCCGTAGAGCAGCATCGAGGCGTGGCCGGCCGACAGCACGAAGCGGTCTCGGTTGGCGAAGTCCGGATTGGCGGGATTGAAGCGCAGGTACCGCGAAAAAAGTGTGTAGGCCAGCGGCGCCATCGCAAGCGGCGCCCCCGGATGGCCGGAGTTCGCCTTCTGGACGGCGTCCATCGCCAGCGTGCGAATCGTGTTGACGCAAAGCTCGTCGGCGGAGGTTCCGATTGTCGTTTGGGTCGGCATCGTCAGGTCCTGACAGGACCGGCTGGGCCGGTCGAGGGTGGTTGCTCCTGCGGCCGGCGGGCGAGAGTCGCCACGCGGCTCGTGCTGGTGGATCAGTGCCCCACGGAAGGCGTACACATAGCAGCGCGTGTTCGTGCCCGCAACAGAATAGTGGTCTTGTCGGCGCCACGAAGTGGGGCGGAGGCAGAGATCTGCGGCTAGGCTGGGTCGGAGTCGCTCTGCTCGTCGGCTGCGCGGGCTTCCGCCGTTTCGCTGCGCTTGGCGAGAATCACCCGCGCCATGCGACAGCGGTCGATCAATTCGTTCATGTCGCGGGGCCGCTTGGCCGGTTCGCGCTGGCAGCAATCGTTGATGAGCCGAACGAGGACCGCCGGGAAGCTGTCGAGCGAGGGCTGCTTGTTGTCCTCAGCCCGCATGCCCAGCCGGCCGAGCGAGTGGATGTCCACCTGCTGGTTCATCTCAGTCGCAACGGGCTTGCCGGTGATGACGCGGTGGAGCGTCGCGCCGAGGCAGAACACGTCCGTACGGGCGTCCAGCGGCAGTCGGCTCGCCTGCTCCGGGGCCATGTAGTCAATGGTCCCCTGAATGCGTGTTTTGGCCTGGTAGATGCGGGAAGACTGGCCGAAGTCGATCAGCTTCACGCTGCGGTCAGAGAGGACGATGATGTTGCCCGGCTTGAGGTCGGCGTGGACGAATCCGCCCTTGTGCATGGCCGCCAGGCCTTCTGCAGCCTTCTCGATGATGTAGATAAGCGGGATCAGGCCCATCCGCGCCCCGCACTCAGACAGGGTTTCGCCCTCGACGTACTCCATGAACAGCATGGCCGCCTTCACGCGGAGGCGCCGCCGGACGTAGCGAATTTCGTGAATCTTGCGGAGGGCGGGATGGTCGAGGGTCGAGCCGCAGGTGTATTCATCCTTCATCTGGTCGATGAGGCGCATGTCCTCGGGCGAACGCACCTTGACGTGCTTAATGGCGTAGAGGGTGCCGGTGGTCAGGCACTTGGCCTTGTAGATCGTGCTGCCGGCCCCGGTGCCGATCTTTTCCATCACCCGGTAGTTGGGAACGTCGATGCTCATCGCCACCTTGTCCCGGCCCGGCGGCACACTCGCCAACAGCATCGCCGGAACCGGACCTCCGAAGATATATTCGCGTTCGGTCAGCGGGCCTTTACATTTTTCGCCCGATTTAACTCAGGCTGCCTCGATCAAGGGCTTCCGCCGGCATCTGGCTTCGCCGAAGCGCCGATATCGCCCAAGTTCACATTACAGACGCCACAGAGGTACGGCGCATGGCTCACACGCCGAGACCGCGTCACGTAAGGCCGCCTGGCTTGTGAAAAACGAGGCGCGTGCTCCTGTAGGCTTGCGATAACCGACGGACGCGCTTGACGTGGCTGGTCGGTCAGGTGGGCGAGGGTATTGGGGGGACGTATGATTCCGGTCGGTATATGGTCATCGCCCCGCCTTCTCGGCAGTCCACGTCGATGCAATGGTAAAGCTGGCATGCGCGTTCGTCAATTCCGATGTTTGACGCCTGATAATCCTGCCGGCCTCATCCGTGTGGATGGGCAGACCGAGGTTACAATACGGGTCGCGCCCGGGCAACGTTCGGTAATCTTCCGCGCGGTGAGACGAGGCTCGATATGGGGGCGCAGCAGCGCTCGGGTACGCTCACTTGCGGCCAGTCCCATGCGCACCGCGCGGCAGGTGGCTGTTGCGGCAAAGATGCCTCGCGAGCAGAGCACTGCGGACGTGGAATGACGCAGTGTGGCACTGTTCGCTGACGTCCGTCTCCACCGGGAACACGGCGCACTCGGCCGGAGGCCCCGGTCTGCGCGCTCGATGAGATTGGGCTACCCGCGATTCGCAAGGACATCGAACGCGTCGACTACTACTTCCGGACAGGTCGGGACGTTTCCAATCGCGGTGATCGATCGCGCAAGGCCACCGAACAGGAGCGGCCGCCCTCGAACGCCGCATTATTCGCAGGGTATCCGCTCGTTCGCGACGCGCCGTCGGGATGATGCCGATTTGGAAATATTGGAATTCCCCGCCGAAAAAGAGAGCGGAGGACCACCCGCAGACGAATCCTCCGCTGAAAGATCTGTCGATCGCTCTTCGGCGACGAAGCCTAGACCATGTCCTTGAGACCCTTGAGCGCCTGCGCCTTCACGACGTTGCGAGCGGGTTTTGCCTTAAACATCATCTGCTCACCGGTGAACGGATTGACGCCCATGCGCGCCTTGGTCGCGGGCTTGCGAACGACCTTGACCTTCACGAGACCCGGAATCGTGAAGACGCCGGGGCCCTTCTTGCCGAGGTCTTTCTTGATCATCGCGCTCATCTCGTCGAACACCGCGGCGACCTGCTTGCGCGTGAGTTCCGTGCGCTCGCCCAACTCGCGATAAACCTGTCCCTTCGACCTCGGCTTGTCCGCCGGCTTCAACGCTGCCTTCTTTGCCATCTCGAGAATCCTTTCCAAAACTCTGTCGTGCCGATCACGGCAGTTAGATGAAAAACGAGTCCATCCTCGGTATGTCGCAGGTCACGACAACCGCGCCGGTGCGTACATTGGCCAAAAACTCCGGCGTTGGCAACAAAAATTCCCTGAAAATCCCTGAAAAACAGGCGAAAACGAACTGGTGGCCGGCGACTTCGCGGCCGAATTCGAGAGTCGAACCTTGATCGAACAGCCGGCGATGGGCCGCGGCGCGCTCCACTAGTGCGCGCCGGGGCGGCGATCGGAGGGCTGGTGTAGCGGGTCCAACCGGCCGGCGGTACTGCCTTCAACTCAGTGAATCGTGGTGGAGAGGCGCAGGTCGCACGGGCCGCGCGACGCCGAATCGGCAGGTGCGGAAGCGGTCTGCGGCGCGGCCGGCACGGCGGTCCGCAGCCGGGCGGAACCGGTCTGGGTTCTGAGAAATGCGTACGGATCGGTGGCTTGTGCCGCTTGGCGAAAGAGGTCAATGGCGGTAGCCCAGTCCTCCCCCGTGGCCTCGAAGGCCTGGGCGAAAACGTCGAGATTCAGGTTGTACCGGCGGACGCCAAGGAGCCAGGCGTTGTTCGCGGGCAGCTCCGTGACCCAGGAATACTGGTCGGGGTCGTTCATCCTGGGGGCGTAAACGTCGAAAAACCGCTGCCTTCCGGCCTCGTAGACGGCGTCGCGAGCCGCGATCTTCTCCTCGCTGCTCAGGTCCGACGAGTAGAGGGTGTCCAGGTCCTCGTACAGGCTCATGGCGAATTCATTGTACGTGTCGGCGTCCTCGAAGCCCTGGCGGACTTCCACCAGCCGTTGCGGCTCGTCCGGGTAGCGGGCGGCGTAGTAGGAAAGGGCGCCGGTCCGCCCGTAAAACGTGGCCAGGCTCTCGTTGAATGTCGTGTCGTTCTCTCGCCAGATCGTGCTGTGCAGGAGTTCGTGAAGCACGGTCTCGACCAGGTCGTATTCCGAACGCTGGAGCATGGGGGACAGCACCGGGTTGGGCAGGAATCCGACCGTGCTGTAGGCATCGACCTCGTAGACGAAGACATCGTAGCCCTGATCCACGAGCGTCTGGGCCTTCGCTTTCGCCGCGTCTTCGTCGAAGTAGCCCAGGTAGGGAACCGTGCCGACGATCGGAAAGGTCCAGATGGCCGGCTCGAAGGCGTCCTTGCGCGAAGCGGAGAGGTTGAAAGCGACGGGCTCGCCGCCGGAATCGTAGAAGAGTGTGTAGTTGTCGGTCACGTCCAGCTTCATCACGTCACGACCGTAGGAGCGGACGTCGTCGATGAGGGTCAGCTTGGCCAGTTCCTCGCCCTGAACGGATCCGTCGGCGATAGCCTGCTCGATCGGAACGCTGTGAATCAGGAGGTCGATCTGGCCGACGGAGACAGGGATCAGGTACGCGAAGTCCACGCCGCAACCGCAGGCAGCGAACAGCGCAGAGACGACACTCAACACAAGAGCGACCCTGAACCAGCTTTTCATTCACGCGACCCCAGAAGGCACCCCTTCCCAGCCAAGCCATGATCATTGCACGGTGGCGTCCAGTCAACAGTAGCGCGCGAAGAGCTACCCGTTATCGCCCGATAAAGTGGCAGCGGGGTGCAAAGGCTGGCGAGATGCTTTGGCCGGCGGTGTTCTGAAGCGACGCACGAGTTGATCATGCCGGTTCGGTGGCAGCGCCGGTCGGTGGGCGGTCGGGCTGCCGCCAGAAAGCGCTTTGGAGGCAGAACCGGCGCGATCGCGAGACCAGGGCGACGAAGCTCAGCAACCACAGTCCGATGTTTTCCGGTATTTTCCAGCACATGTACACGTCGCCGCCGCCGCAGCCGCAGTCGAAGTGGATCTCGCAAAGCGGGGCTCCCCCGGCGTGGATTCGCCACGTGCGGATCGCCAGAACAATCGTGAAACCGGTAAGCATCGTGAAGAGCGTCAGTGCGGCACCTCTGATCAGGACGCCGGCGATCAGCAGAATGCCGCAGAGCATTTCGATGGCCGGAATGGTCACGGCCATCAGGTTCAGCAGCACGTACGAGCTGTCGCCGACGATCTGATATTCATGAATGAGCTTGAGGAATCCCACCGGATCCCAGATTTTGTTCCAGCCCATCACGACGAACAGCACGCCCAGAACCAGCCGGGCCGCCAGCAGCGGAACGCCGGTATCGTCTGCGCGTCGGAGAAGTCCTGGCTGTGAACTCATTCCCCGGTGTACTCCAGTTGGCCGCTGTTTCGCTCGCCGACCTCGAGCGGCAACGCCGTGTTCTTCCAGTCCTCCATGCCGCCCGTGTAGATGAAGATCTTATAGGGGTCAATTCCGGCATCGAGCAGATCGTAGGCAGCGAGCTTGCTGTCCTCACACGTGCCGCCGTGGCAGTAGATGATGATCTTCAGCGCGTTCTGCGCGGCTGGCAGGACGCTGTCCAGGTAGCGTTCGACGCGATAGTGGTCCAGTTGGTACGCGCCGGGGACATGCCCCTCGGCGTAGCTGTCGTCGTCGCGAGCGTCGATGAAGATCGTCTGCTCCTGCTGGCAGTCCGGATCGAGGTACGCGTCGACGACCTCTTTCCGGGGCAGAGGCTTGAACGGCTCATTTGGCGCCGTCTGCCGCTCGGCGGCCGGTGTCGGGGCGGGCTGCTGTGTGGCCTCCGGTTGCGGCTGAGCGGACGGGGAGCCCGCGTTCGCCAGGGCAGCGGGCGTCGCCTGCGGAGTCGGCCGGGCCTCCTGACCGGTCGGTCGAGCGGCGCCGCGGAAGTAATCTCGGTCGACGCGCAGGCCCTCCGGGTTGGCGGCGTTGGCCGCCAGTCCGATAAGCAGGCCACCTCCGGCCACGACCAGGAATTGCATCAACGTGTATGTTACAGCCTTCATCTTCATGTCCGCCGAGGCGCAGGACACCGGTTGATCCGAAGCACTGGCGATGTTCTCGGCCGGCGAGGAGTAAGTCAACGCCGAAGTTACTGCTGGGTTACAGCTTGCGTTGGCGATGGGAGGTGAGAACCCGTGCAGGCAAGGGGTACGGTGTTTGTCAGCGGCAACATTGCCGCTCCGGCCTTTCTGGGAGATAACCCAACAGCCGTCTTCCGGCGTCGCGTCTCGCCGGCGCTCGCGGTCACCGACTCGGAGACGGCGGCGCTGCCATCGCCCGCGGCGGCCGGGCTTGGGGGTGCCGTAAAGCCGTTCCTCACCACCGCGGCGGGGATTGGCGTCCCTGAGGCATGTTGATTACACTGCCGCGTTTCGAAGTCCGCAACATCAAACGAAGTCACGTGCAAGGAGTCCCCGCATGGCTGTACATGACCTTCCCGACATTCGGAATATCGCCCTCATCGGTCACTCCGGCGCCGGGAAGACGTCTCTCGCGGAAGCGATCCTCTTCAAGACCGGCCAGACCAACCGCCTTGGCAGCGTGCCCGACGGAACGACGATCCTGGACTCGGCGGACGACGAGAAGGAGCATGCCCATTCGATCGACACAGCGTGCTGCTGGGTGCACCACAAGGACAAGCACATCAACATCGTCGACACGCCGGGGGCGACCGACTATTGCGGCCAAGCCATGTCGGCTTTGGCCGGTGTCGAGACCGGCGTCCTGGTGGTTTCGGCCGTCGCCGGCCTCGAGGTGAACTCGCGCAAGATGATGGCGAAGGCCGCTGAGTACGGCCTCGCGCGCATGATCGTCATCAACAAGATCGACGCCGAGAACGCGCAGATCGACGAGCTGATGACCGCCATCCAGGAGCTGTTCGGCCCACAATGCGTGCCAGTGAATCTGCCGGCGAAAGGCGGCTCGTCCGTCATCGACTGCATTCGCAACGACTCGGGCTCGGCGGACTTCTCCGACGTCGCCGAAGCGCACGAGAAGACCATCGAGGCGATCGTGGGCGTGGACGACACGATGATGGAGCGTTATCTCGGCGGCGATCTGGGCGAGGATGAGATTCTCGCCGCCGCAAGCAAGGCGACCGCGGCCGGCGAGATCATTCCGGTCTTGTTCACCAACACCCGCGGCGACGTGGGCATCGATGAGCTGCTCGACGCGTTCGTCACCTTCGCGCCGTCGCCCATGGTGGGGAAAAAACGTGCGCTGGTCGATGAAGGCGAGGAGCGGCCGATCGAGCCCTCGCGATCCGGTATGTTCGTCGGGCAGGTGTTCAGAGTTTCAACGGATCCGCGCAGCAACATCAAGTACTCGTTCATTCGCGTGCACAGCGGCGAGCTCGGCGGTGATGGCACGGTGCGGACGCCGGGCGAGAAGAAGGGCATGCGGCTCGGCCAGATTCACCGGTTTCAGGGCGGCGAGCACAAGGAAGAGGAGGCCGCCGCGGCCGGTGACATCATTGCCGTGGCCAAGCTGGACCTTCGCGTCGGCGACACCGTGTACAGCGCCGGCGGTGGGGAGATCCTCATGCCGAAGCTACCCAAGCCGATGTACGCCCTGGCCATCGAACCCAAGAGCCGCGGTGATGAGGAGAAAGTCGGAACGGCCTTGAAACGGTTCATGGACGAGGACCCGTGCTTCCAGGTCGATCGCGACGCCGCCACGCACGAGCTCGTGATCAATGGCGTCGGCGACCTGCACGTGCGGACGATCCTCAATCGGATGAGCCGCCATTTCAAGCTCGAGGTGGACACCAAGCCGCCCAAGATTCCCTATCGTGAGACGATCCTCGGCCGCGCGGACAACATCGAGTACACGCACAAGAAACAGACCGGCGGCGCCGGTCAGTACGGCAAGGTCGTGATCAACGTGCTGCCGAGCGAACGGGGGCAGGGATACCAGTTCGTGGACAAGATTTTCGGTGGGGCGATCGACCAGCCGTTTCGCGTCAGCGTGGACAAGGGCATTCGCGCCCAGATGACGGAAGGCGTGCTCGCCGGCTTCCCCATCGTCGACGTGACCGTGGAACTGATCGACGGCAAGACGCACCCGGTGGACAGCAAGGATATCGCGTTCCAGATCGCCGGCCGGGGCGCCTTCAAGGAGGCGTTCATGAAGGCGAAGCCCACCTTGCTCGAGCCGATCGTCGAGGTCGAGGTGACGGTTCCGCGCGATTGCGTAGGCGATATTCAGGGTGACCTCGCGTCGCGTCGCGGGCGTCCGCAGGGGCAGGAAGGCCTTCCCGGCGGGTTGTCGGTGATCAAGGCGATCGTCCCGCTTGCGGAACTGGCGGACTATAATTCCCGCCTCTCAAGCATCACCGGTGGCCAGGGGAGCTATTCGCTCGAATTCTCGCACTACGAGCCGGTGCCACCGAACGTGCAGCAGCAGGTGATCGCCCAGCACCAGAAAGCGGCTGAAAGCTGACGGTTACTTTTTTGTAAGTGCTGCTTTTTCAGTTGCTTAGGACTGCTTTCCAGTCTATGGCGGGAGTTGGTCCGAAAAAAAAAGGCCCTGCGTTTGCCTTTGTGCGGCGGCATGCCTAGAAACAAGCGTACGACGAATGAGGATCAACGCCAGATGGCGTAAACCATAGCGCTTTTCCCCTCCGGAAAGCACCGGGTCTGTCCCAATGGGATAGTCCGGTGCTTTCTTTTTACGCCCGTCGAACGGCAATCGCTCGCAAGCGGTGACTGGCGGTTCGAGGTCCCCTCGGAAGGCGATACCGCAGTCCTGCCCGGCTGACCGTTATTTTCCCTTGACACGCCTTGCCCCCTTTTCACAATACGGCCGCTCATTCGAAGGCAACACGCTGAAACGAGCGCGAGTGTTATGCGTGTGCCTTCGCGGGCGAGCCCGAAAACGCGCAGTTGCGGACGACCGGTTTTCGCAGTATGGGCTAAGATGCATGCGTGACCGGCCACGCCATCGCGACGTGCGGGGCCGGTTCGGCTGGCGGGGATGTCTGACGTTGAGTCATTTCGTGAACCATCCGATGGAGCGCACAATCATGGAACGAAAACAGGTTGGGGTCGAGACCGTCCACCCGGAGTTTGTACCGGTTGTGTTCGCGGACGACCGAAAGAGCGCGGCATTTCTCAAGGAATTGCTCGAGCGACACAACATCGTCGTTATCATCGACGACGAGAGAACTGAAGAGGAGCCCTACACGGTCCTGCCGCGAGGCGTGCCCGTGCTGGTGCCCGAGGAGATGCACGATCGGGCCAGCGAGATCGTCGCGGCACAAGAAGAGTCGCTGAGAACCACGGATTCCGCCAAGAGCAACGAGGATTACGACGACGAAGACGAGGAGTTCGAGGACGACGACGAGGAGTACGAGGACGATTTCGACGACGAGGACTTCGACGATCTCGATGACGAGTACGAGGACGAGGAGGAAGAGGACGAAGAGGAATTCGAGGACTTTGACGAGGACGAGTGACCGCCGGACCAGCAAGGCCACCACGGTCTGAGAATGGAGCAGTCATGACGAAGGAGGATGGCCCTCAGCAGGAGAGACGGCAGACTCCGGATCGCCGTCGGCGGGCGGCAACCGACCGGCGTGGGAGCGTCGATCGCCGCAGCGGACTGGATCGCCGCCGCGGCCCCGGCCGGCGTCGCGGGGAGGTGCGGCGAGCGGCCGAGGAGGGTGAGATCGACGGCGATCTTCTCGAGTTCGTGATGGCCGTCGACGAATACAAACGGATCAATCAGCGCCCATACCCCACGATCTCCGAAATCTTCGAGATAATCCACTACCTCGGATATCAGAAGGTCGGTCCCCGGGCCAACACCATCAACATCCGGACAGAGGACACGAAGGGCGGGTAGCCGGACCGGCGAGCCCTGAGCCCACGTCCGGCTTGCGAGGTGATTTATCCCTCGCAGGATGGAAGAGTCAGGCGAAACCGGGCACCGCTCTCGCGACCAGTGGCCAGTAACTGCACGTCGCCGCCGAGCCGGCGCGCCCAGCTTCTCGATAGTGCCAGCCCCAGCCCGATCCCGCCAGTGGCGGAAGCCGGGTCCGCGCTGCCGCGTTGATATGGCCTGAAAATCCGCGAGTGCAGGTGCGGCGGGACGCCGGGGCCCTGGTCAATAACGTCGATCCAAATCTGACCGTTGGATTGCCCCGCTTTGAGCGTGACATCGGCAACACCGTCTTTCTTGCCGTACTTGCAGGCGTTGTCCACGAGATTGCTCAGGATTTGCACCACGAACTGTTGATCCGTCAGCAGGCTCTGACCGGCCGCCTGCCCATTGTCGATCCGCAGGATCGCTCCCCCCTCCTCGCACCGCGGGCCGCAGCTTTCCTTCACCTTCGCGAGCACGTCACCGACGGCGGTCTTGCTGCGGGTAATCGGTACGGCCTTGTTTTCCACCCGGGAATACTCCAGCACGCCGGTCACCAGGTTCGCCAACCGGCGCGACTCCCGGTTCAGTGTGTTCAGGTATTCCTGCCGGCTTTCCTCGCTGACCAGACCCTGGGCGAGCATGTCTGTATACAGGCGGAACGTCGTCAGCGGAGTGCGCAGCTCATGCGTCACGGCGTAGGCAAACTGCGACCGCCGCTCCGACAGCGTGATCAGTGAACGAATGCCCAGCCCCAGCGCCGCGAGCAGAAGGATCGTCGCCAACCAGCCGATCAGCAGAAATGTGTGCGTCGTGTCCCAACCAGCCACTGCCACCTCGCGCACTTCGTGCGTGACCAGCCGGGCCGGAATGATGCTGAGCACGTTGTCGTCCGAAGGCACCGGCGCCGTATCGAGAATCTCGATCTCCGCGTTGGGAAAAAGATGCGCCGCTCGACTCTGCAACTCGTGACTGAACTTCGGCCAGTCGACGAGGAATCCTTGCAGGACAATCTCGCCGTCGACGTCGACGGATCGCAGGAACGCGAGGTCGGCACTCGGCCGGCCGACGAGCTTGATCCAGACGGGCACCATCTTCTCGTAGAGAATGCCTACCTCGGACAACTCCTCGGGCGGGGTCGCGTCATCAACGAGCGATTCGTCGAGCCGCTCGGGCGAATGGATGTTCGCCACGGCGAGCTGCTGCGGTGCGCAAGCCTCCGCGGGCGTGTTGACTGATTGCACCTGCGAGGCATTCCGCCGGCGGACGTCATAATCACTGGGGGTTGTACCGGACGCGTCAGCAACGAGGGCGCCGCTGGCAGTCTCTCCTGGGGGGGTGGGATAATCCGTCAGTTCGGCGGATGCCGCCGCGGCCGCCTCGTACTTGCGTACGAGGTCCTCGACGCTCACGCTCTGCTCCAGGGCGGCGAGGGTGGCGGCATACGGGGTCCTGTCCCACGTGTCGTACTCTTCAAAACCGGGCCACAGCCGGGCCTCCTCCGGGATCAACTGCGGTGAGCGGTAGCCGCTGCGGGGCGAGGCCTGGAAGTGCAGCAGGATCCAGTCCTGCCGGGGCGGAGCCAGCAGCAGGGGCGATGGCTGAATCACCGCGCCGGGCATCAGCAGCTCGCCTGTCGCCAGGCGGACCTCTTCCGTATCGGGGAAATAGAAGGGGGCGTAATGGTGGTAGTCGCGCTGAAACTCGCTGAAGAGCATCGGATTCGCCCAGTTCTCCATCTGGTACATCGCCAGACGCAGGCGATTATGACGCTCTCGCAGCGCGGTCGAACGGCGCTCGGCCTGACGGAGTCGCAGAGAAGCGACCGTCGCCCACGTGAGCGCGCCGATCACCAGGAGAAGGATGGCGCCGTAGATGATGTACGCCAGCCGGGCGCTTCGCGAACTGAGACTCATTTCTCGACGACTCCGCTGCCTTGGCGGATCGAATCGGCGACGTCAGGACCCAGCATGTACCCGCGGCCGCGCACGGTCGAGATCCACTCGATGTTTTCGGTACCCGCTCCGCTGAGCTTGCTGCGCAACCGCGTGACGTGCATGTCGACGGCCCGTGTGTCGGAGGCGTCGGCCATAATGCCCCATACGCGCGCCAGCAGCTCCTCGCGCGTGATCACCCGTCCGGCGTTCGACGCGAGGTACTCGAATATGCCGGCTTCCATCTCCGACAGCGATCGGCGCTCTCCGTCGGCGAACGTGATTTCGCGGCGCTGAAAGTCCACCAGCGTCTCGCCGATCTGTATACGCCGCACGGCGGTGGGGCGTTCCGCCGAACGCCGCAGCACAGCCTCGACCCGGGCGAGCAACTCCCTGGCGGAGAACGGCTTGACAACGTAGTCGTCGGCGCCGGACTTCAGTCCACGGACGCGGTCGGTCTCTTCGCCTCTCGCCGTAAGAATGATGATCGGCAGCGTCGGGTGGGAATTGCGGATTTCTCGCAGCACGTCCATGCCGTCCATCTTGGGCAGCATCAGATCGAGTAACACGAGCAGAACGCCTGGCTCTCTTGCCAGCTCTACGCCTGCTTCACCGTCCGCCGCCTCGATTGCCGTGTAGCCCCCTGCTCGCAGCACGTCACAGAGACCGCGCCGAATCGCCGGCTCATCCTCGATCACCGCGATTTTTCGCTCTTTCATGCGGCATCTCCTGGCCAGACCGGCCCAGCCAATGTTGTAGTCCACAACCAGATGATATCCGCCGGGCAGGCCCCGTTCGACAGGATTTTGTTACAGGACCGAATGAGGGACGACGCCCATGCGGGCAAACCCAGATTTTACCTGTCTTAGCTCACGTAAATCGTAACCCAGCAGTAACTTAGAGGCGACGACTTATCCCTGGTCCTGGGCACAATTGTGCTTACGCGGCCGGCAGGGGGGTCGTTCAGCGGGCGCCACCGGTGGTTTCCAGATTGAGAGTGCCGGGGGAGTTTGCGCGCGACCATGGCCGGACGATGAGCATTAACGTGATCACGCCGGCCACGTCGGCGAGCCAGTCGGTGATGTCCGCGTCTCGATGGGTCAGCGGCTGGAGAATCTCATCAAGCGCGGCGACAACCGCAAAGATGCTCATCCACGTCACGGCCCAGCGAAGGCCGGTATAGCCGACACGCGCCCGCCGGGAGAGATAGCAGCCGGCGGCGAGCAGGAAGTAAGCCGTGTAGTGGGCGATCGTGCCCCGTTTGGTCAGGTGGATGGGGACGCGGGGGAGCTTGGGCGAGTGGGTCAGGCAAACGAGGATCGCCCAATATCCGATCCATGCAGTTGTGATGGCCCTGGCGTGGCGCCGTAATCGTTCGTATGAGAAGATGCTTTCAGCCACCGTGGCCCTCATGAGCGGGCGTCAGCTCGCTCTGGTCGTCTTCGTACTCGATCGAGATGATTGTGGGCCTCTCCTCTTGGGTCAAGTCGCGTCGCGCGGGGGCCGTGGCATTGGTCTCGGCCTCGGCGGGCCCTTCGCTCTGGATGGGTGATTCTTCCTCTGCCTGGGCGTTTTCCGGCTCGTCTGGGGCACTTGTTGCCGGCTCGAACGGCACGTCGGAAGGCTCCGCGCTATCGACGGCCGCGGCTGGTTCATCAATGGTCGCTTCAATCTCCTCACTCTCGGCGGGCTCGGGACGATGCACGGCGGTCTCGCGAACTACGCTGGGCACGTCGATGCTCTCCACGCCCAGCAGCTCCGCCGCCAGCGCCGCGTAATCCTGCACGCCGTTGCAGCGCGGCGCGTAGTCGAAGATCGTCTGCCCGTGGCTGGGGCATTCCGCCAGCTTGACGTTCCGGCGGATCACCGTGTCGAACAGCCGGGCCTCGGACCAGGGATCACCGTTGCCGCGGGAAGATTCGAGGAACGCGCCCAAGTCTCCGGCCACCTCCGCCGCCAGCCTGGTCCCGGACTCGTACATGCAGAAGATTACGCCGGTGACGGCAAGCTCCGGGTTGATCCGCGCCTTGATCAGGCGGACCGACTCGAGCAGCTTGCCCATACCCTGCAGCGCGAGAAAGTGTGCCTGCATGGGGATCAGCACTTCGGACATGGCCACGAGGCCGTTGATCGTCAGCACGCCGAGCGACGGCGGGCAGTCCACGAGGATGAAGTCGTATTGGCGGTCCAGCGCCTGGATCGCCTCGCGCAGGATCACTTCGCGGCCGACCACGCTGACCAGTTCCATCTCCGCCGCGGCGAGGTCGATGTGCGACGGCACGAGCCGCAGGTTCTCGCCGACGTCCACCGCGGCCTGCTCGATAGGTGTACGATCGGTGAGCACGTCGTAGATGCTCGGCTTGTCGGCATCGGGCTCGATGCCGAAGTGCATGGTGAGATGGGCCTGCGGATCGAGGTCGATCAACAGGACCGACCTGCCGGCGAACGTCAGGGCGGCGCCGACGTTGCAGCATGTCGTCGTCTTGCCGACTCCGCCTTTCTGATTGATGACGGCGATTTTTCGCATCGGTCCTCCTTTACCGACCAGGCGGAGTTGGAGTGCCAGCCAGCGCCGGCTGCTTCCTTGCGACGGCCGCAGCGCCGAGGCTCAGTATAACCGCGGTATCGTGGGAAGGTAGAGGGTTTTCCGCGGAGGCAGCCCGTTTCCGCAGGATTCGAGGGGTAAACGGGCCTTGCCTGTGACTTTTCAAGCCTCACGGCCGGAGCGCCTGCGCAGTTTTCAGTGTGCAGTCTGACTACGCGAGGGTAAGGGCAATTGTGCGTCGATCGTATGCGTGAAACCCTTCCCTAACCCCTCCCTGCGAGAGAGGGGGGTAGCCCCATGCGTCCCGAGGCGTTTATTCCTCCCGCCGGCCGCCAGCGTGCCGCGACTCGATCAATCCTCTTGCTCGTCGCCGGCCTCGAGCCACGGCATCGCCTTCCGCAATCGCCGGCCGACCGCTTCGAGTGGGTGCGCCGCTTCCGCCGCTTGCAGACGCGCCGCCAGCGGCCCGCCGGCCTTCGCGTCCGCTTCCAGCTCTTTCGCGAACTGGCCGGACTGGATTTCCGCCAGGATTTTCCGCATGGCGGCTCGGGCCTCCTCGCCGATGACGCGCGGCCCGCGGGTCAGCCCGCCGAACCTGGCCGCCGTGCTGATCCCCGCACGCATCCCGGCGATGCCGCGTTCGTGGATCAGATCGACGATCAGCTTCACCTCGTGAACGCATTCGAAGTACGCCATCTGCTCGTCGAAGCCAGCCGCCGCCAGCGTCTCGTACGCCGCGCGGATCAGTTCGACGAGGCCGCCGCACAGCACCGCCTGCTCGCCGAACAGGTCGGCCTCGCACTCCTGCTGAAACGTGGTCTCGAAGATGGCGGTGGGCGCCGCACCGATGGCGAGGGCATACGCCCGGGC
>JBECKQ010000358.1:0-9125 GCA_040235375.1 Phycisphaerae bacterium
TTGATCCCCGAGCCCAATCTGGCGCCGGGATTGAATCCCTGGAAGCGGGCGCCGGCCAGGTCCGTGCCGACCTGAAGAAGATCCGCCGTGCCCGTTGCCGACCGCAGGATGTTTATCGTTCCCTTGGCATAAGAGTGGACGCGCTGATTGCTGGGATCGATGATCGTCGCGCGGACGTAGTACGGCAGCCCATTCTCCCGCGGCGGCACGACGCCCAGATCCACGGCGATGTTGAACGCGATCGGGTCCGTGCTGCCCGCGGGAACGGTGACGTTGCGCAGCACGATGATCTCGTTCGGATCGGGTACGAGCACGTCGTCGTTGTTCGGATTGTCGTCCAGATCGAGAAGGATGTAGAGTTCGGTATCGTCCAGCGGATCGTACGGCAGGCCGCTCGTTCCCACAGCGGTGGTGGGCGTCGGCTGCACGGTTACGTTAAGCGTGTCGTCCTGGGCCACGCCCTGATTGAAAGCGGGCTGCACCACCGCGACGCGCGGCGGCACGTTCAGCGGGTTCGTACCCGGCTCGCCGATGCTGATGACGACGCGCGTGTTGGTCGTGGCCTCCACCATGGCGTAGACGGTGACCGTGGTCTGCCCGTCACTTATCTCGCCGCGCAGGTAGTACGAGCCGAAGGGGACGAAGTCGGTGGAGACACTGAAGTCGTCCGGCGCAAGCGTGTCATTCTCCTCGATGTTCGACACGAGCACGATGTCGGCGCCGGTGTCCACGTCCTGCAGCATGAACTGAATCTTGGCGGCAGAATCGGGATCAGCGTCGCGCCAACGGATGGTAAACCGCTCGCCCTGGTTAAGATTGATACTGACGTTCGGATCGATGATCTCGAGCTGGGGCGCCTGGTTACCGATGACGCCGGGTCCGAGAACCAGTTCCGGCTGGCCCGTGGCACAGCCCCACAGACCCGTTGCGATCACGGCGCAGCCGATAAGGCCTGACCAGCGTGGCACACGACTCATTGAGCTTACTCCTTGCTTCTTTTGGCGGGCCTCACCCGTGGTGTTGTCGGACATGGCGGAGCGTCTCGTGGGTGCCCTGACGAATGTCAAAACGCGGCGCCACGAGCGCGGTGCCGGCGCCAGTTGATAAGCCACGGCGTTCCTCCAAGCGGTCTGAACCTGCTTCCGCTCGAGTCGGCCGCGGAAAGGAAGGCAGTCCGCTTTTTGACCTTTCACGCCTCCGCCGGGGGCGCTCCGGTCGCGAGGGCATCGCCTTTCGGAGCCGCCTCGCTGGCTATACTATGGCCATCGGAAATGTCCCGTCAAGGAAGGCGACCTGCCGGCGCCGGTGCTGGACGATGCACATTACCGGCCTGACCCAAGGAGGTTCGAAGCCGATTGGAGACGCCGTGTCGCAGATGAACCACGATCCTTTTGAGTCGGAGACCACCGCCGAGGCCGCAGCGTTGATTGAATCGGCCCGGCCACCCCGCAGCAAGGCGGCCGTCGTGGCGTTTGTCGTCGCGCTTGTGCTTGTCCTTCCATTGACCCCCGTTATGGCCGTGGCCTGGGGCGGCATGAAGGCGCTGCTGCCGGCGACCATCGGGGCCGCAGCGGCGGCACTCGCAGCGGCGATCCTGGGTGTCGTGGCGATCTTCCGCTGCCGCGGGCGGCGGAGGCGGGGTCGCGGACTGGCGATCGCCGCGATTCCGATCGGACTGGCGGCTGCATTCCTGGAACTGGTTGTCGGCGTCGGGATACACCAGCTTAGCGTGAGCACGGCGATTAGCCGCAAAGCCGTTCTCGTTCTCAAGTCGCCGAGCAGTGCCTTGACCAAGAACGCCGCCGACTGGTACGACAAGCTTGCGTCGAAGCGCTTCAAGGCCACGGTGAAGCCGGAGGAGTTCGAAGCCTGGGTCGCTTCGATCATCGACGAACGCGGCCAGTTGCAGAACTTCAAGCCGGCCCAGGGCGCGGGAGTCCACCGGGAGGGCAGCGCCGCCGTCTTCAAATTCATCGGCCAGTTCGTCAACGGCGGCGCGCCGATTGAGGTTCACGTCGGCATGGACGACGGCCGGGCGAAGATCGACGACATTCGTGTGGGCGGCTCTTCGCCGCTTCGCTGATGGCACTGTCATGCCGGACAAGCGACACCATCGCGGCAGGCACCCCGAGGATGAACGCCTCTTCGCCGAGCCGCGAGTGCCGATCCTGCGAACGGCCGCCGCGGAGCTCTCCTGGCTGTTGACGCGCGGCTACGCGCCTGACTCGGCGACGAAGCTCGTCGGCGACCGGCACGATCTGACCACCCGCCAGAGGGTTGCCGTTCGCCGATCCGCCTGCCCAGACGACGCCTTGCGAGACCGCTGCCAACGAGAGTTGAGTGCCGACCAGGTGCACGGCCGGCCTCTGTCCATCGATGGCTACAACCTGCTCATCACGCTGGAGAGTGCCCTTTCCGGAGGGCTCGTGCTTGTCGGACGTGATGGAGCCTGCCGCGATCTGGCGAGCATCCATGGCACCTACCGGCGGGTCGAGGAGACCCGCCCGGCGCTCGACGTGATCGCTGGCGAGGTCGCCGGTCTCGGTGCGGAAGGTGTCAACTGGTACCTCGACAGACCGGTGTCCAACAGCGGCCGATTGAAAACTCTATTCGCCGAGTTGCTCGAAGAGCGGCAAGGAGGGGAGGGCGACCCGTCGTGGAACATCGAGATCGTTGACAGCCCGGACCGCAGCCTCATCGCCGGGTCAACCGTCGTCGCGACGAGTGATTCGGTGGTGCTCGATCGATGCGGACCGTGGTTCAATCTCGCCGGTTACATCATCCGCCGCCGGGTGCCCGACGCCTGGATTATTGATCTTCGCTCTTCCGCGTAGCTTCCCCCGGCTCGAGCGCGGGCATCTTCCGCAGCACGACGTGGCCGGTGTAGCGGCCGTTGGCCGCCAACTCGCGAACGCGCTGAGCGAAAGTATGGAGCTCGTCGCTGCTGCGTTCACGAGCCGTTACGCCCAATGCGCACACGTGCGGCTCGAGCGTGCGGAACCAGTCGCGCCAGTCAAGCGGATCGGCCCGACCGGCGGCGTCGAGATCGACCCCCACCGCGGACGAATTGACGCTGTGGATCAATTCACGAAGTTCAACCGGCGAGATCAGGAACCCGGCCGCCGAGGCGCGAACGGCCAGCTTGATCCCCAATCGTTCAGCCGGCCGCACCAGCTCGGTCAAGGCGTCCCATGTCCGGTTGAGCGCGTCCTGATAGTCGACGCGTTGCGGGTGGCCGGCCTGCGCGGCGCCCGGCGCCAACGTGACGCGAGTCGCGCCGACCTCCGCCGCCCGCTCCATGATTCGACGAACGCCGTCAATTGAGCGCTGCGAGGCGTTCGGATCGGCTGCCGCCGGATGATCACCGGAAAATGTCAGCACGTTCAACGCGCCGACGCGCACCTCAGTTGTCTGTGAAATGTCCAGATTCAACAGTTGCGTGTCGAAGCCGGCGAGTTCGATCGACTGCACTCCCGCCGCCTCCATGGCGGAGAGGATTTGTGCTCCGACGAATGTCTCTGCGGCGCTGACTTGAATCTGAAAGTGCACGAAAGCCGCCCGTTTCCTTCGGAGAATCAGAAACTACCGCTGCGCTTGCCGTTTGCCGCTCGCGCCGCGCGAAATTATACTCGCCATATCGGCGCTGCATACGCTTTAGCGCTAGGGCGCTTGATGCACCGGCGCCCGCCTGCAACCACGGGTCCCCCGCGAATGAGCAGAATCAAGGTCCTTCCCCAAGTGCTGGTCAACAAGATCGCCGCCGGCGAGGTGATCGAGCGACCGGCCAGCGTGGTGAAGGAGCTCGTGGAAAACTCGATCGACGCCGGGGCAACGCAGATCAGCGTCGCCATCGAGGACGGCGGCCGGCGGCTCATCCGCGTCTCCGACGACGGCACCGGCATGACGGCCGACGATCTGCGACTGGCGGTCACGCCGCACGCAACCAGCAAGCTGCTCGAGGAAGACGACTTATTCCGCGTGGCCACGATGGGCTTCCGCGGCGAGGCCCTGCCCAGCATCGGCGCGGTTTCCAACCTGCGCATCGTCTCGCGGCCGAAGGACATGATCGAAGGCGCCGAGATTGTCGTCTGTGGTCGCGAGCTCCAGACGGCGCAGTCCGCGGGTTGCCGGGCCGGTACCACCGTTGAGGTGCGCGACCTGTTCTTCAACGTGCCCGCGCGGCGCAAATTCCTCCGCGCGACCGCCACGGAAGTCGGCCACGTCAACGAGCAGTTCTCGCGCCTGGCGCTGGCCCAGCGCTCGATCGGCTTCGAGCTGAACAACAACGGGCGGACCACGCAGAAGCTGCCGGCCGACACGAGCATCCGCGAACGGATCGCCATTCTTTACAGTGCCGACCTGGCCAACGAGCTCATCGCCATCGAACGCAACGAGCGCAACCTGCACATCGAGGCCTACGTAGCCCCGCCGTCAGTGTCCCGATCGACTGCCGCGTGGCAGTACATCTTTCTGAACGGGCGCTACATCCGCGACCGCTTCATTCAGCACGCGATCCGCGAGGCGTACCGCGGCCTCATCGAGCAGTCACGCTACCCGGTCGTTTTCCTGTTCCTGTCGCTCGATCCGTCGATGGTCGACGTGAACGTGCATCCGACGAAGATGGAGGTGCGCTGGCAGGACAGCAACCTGGTTCATTCGCAGGTGCTCGCCGCGATGCGCGAGAAGTTCCTTAGCACCGATTTCACGCCGGCGCTGCGGGCCGGAGGGGCGGCACCGGCGGAGCCGGCGTGGCGCCCGGCCGACGAGGACGATCCCGCGCGGCAGCAGGCCGCCGCGATGCTCAAGGGCCTCGCTCCGGTCACGTCCGAGCGCTCTCCGTACTACAACGCGCCGCCGACCAACACGTCGTCCGCGGGCTACGTCGCCGGCGGGCAGCCTCAGCCGTCGAGCATTGGGCCGGATGTCTGGCGGGAACTGTACGGCCGCGCCGACACCTCGGACGGCGCCGCGTCTGCCGAGGCGCCGTCGCCGGGATCCTTCGCCGCCGGCATTCCGCTCGGCCGGGCCATCCAGATTCACAACGCCTACCTGGTGGCCGAGGCGGAAAACGGCCTGGTGATCATCGATCAGCACGCCCTGCACGAGCGCATCATGTACGAGCGGCTGAAGAACCAGATCGTCGACGGCAATCTGGAATCGCAGCGCCTGCTTCTGCCCGAGACGATGCCCGCCACGCCCGCGCAGCTCGCATTGATTCAGGAGCATGCCGCCCTGCTTCGCCAGCTTGGCATCGAGGCGGAGCCCTTCGGCCGCGATTCGATCGCGATTCACGCGTTCCCTGCCATCCTTAAAAACGTGGACGCCGTGGCGTTCCTTCGTGATCTGCTCGACCGCCTCGCCGACAAGGGCGAACAGACGCATACCGAAGACGTGATTCACGCCCTGCTCGACATGATGGCCTGCAAGGCGGCGGTGAAAGCCGGCGATCCGCTGACGCCGGAAGAGATCGATGCTCTCATCGCCCAGAAGGACCTGGTCGAGAAGTCGAGCAACTGCCCTCACGGCCGCCCGACCACGCTCCGCCTGAGCATCAGCGACCTGGAAAAGCAATTCAAGCGCAAGTGAGAGAGCCTTTCCCCCTCTTCCTATTGCCAATTGCCTATTGCCTTCCTCTACTTAATCGCCTGCAACGTGACCGGCACGGCCACCGACTTTCCCGATCGCTGAACGGTGACCTTGACCGTGTCGCCGACCTGGTACTTCTCGAGCGCCGTCAGCAGGTCGTCATTCGTGGCAACCTTCGTGTCGTCGATGGCCGTGATAACGTCGCCAAGCTGTACGCGGCCGCTGCGCGAGAGTGTCGTCGGCTGGAGGCCGGCAAGTTCGGCGCCGCTGCCGGCCGTTACGCTGAGAATCAACAGCCCACGTACGCCCAGCCGCCGGGATATCTCATCGCTGGCCACTTCTACGCCCAGGCCCGGACGGATCACGCGCCCGTGCGTGATGAGCTGCGGCACGACGTCGTTGACGGTGTCGACTGGAACGGCGAACCCGATCCCCGAGTACGCACCTGAATTGCTGTAGATGGCCGTGTTCATGCCGATCAGCCGGCCGCTGCTGTCAAGCAACGGGCCGCCGCTGTTGCCGGGATTAATCGCGGCGTCAGTCTGGATCACGCCGTGGATTTTCCTGCCGTTCATCGCTTCGATTTCGCGGTTGAGCGCGCTGACCACGCCGGTCGTCAACGTGAAGTCGAGACCGAAGGGATTGCCGATGGCGAACACCTTCTGCCCCACGCGCAGATCGTGCGATGTACCGACCGAGATCGGCACCAGCTTCTCCGTGGGTGCGTCGATCCGCAGCACGGCGATGTCCTTGTCCGGCCACGCCCCGACCACCTGCGCCTCGTACGACGTGTTATCCGGCAGCGTCACGACCAGTTGCTGCGCCTGGAAGATCACGTGGAAGTTCGTGACGATGTGACCGGCCGTATCCCAGACGAACCCGGACCCCGTGCCTCGCTCGACGACCCGGTCGGCGAATCCGAAGATGGATCGCCGCGTCGTTACGTTCACCGAGCTGACGTAGACCACCGAGGGCGAGCAGCGGTCGAAGATGCTGATGGTCTCCTGTTCCTCACCCGAAAGGTCGCCTCGCGGCGCGATCGGCCTTGGCGTGGCCGCCTCCCCATCTGGAATCCAACTCCGGTTGCCGAACCGCATGACCGCGATCAACAGGACCGCGATGCTTACGATCAGCACGGTAAGGGGCAATGAAGAGCGGTGTCGTGGCTCGCGGACGGGCTGGCCCCACGGATCGAAGTTGCCGTAGTTATTCACGTTCAATCTCGCACTCGATGTCGTCGTGTTCGGGTCAACGGCTGGGGCAGTCTATGCCCGGCACCATCGGGATGGTATTCGAGCCGGCATGCTCGATGTTGCTCGTCCATCCGGAAGAGCGGAGAAAGCGCGAACATGTCGTTGCTGCGTAACATCCTGTCAATGCAAGCGTTATATGGCGTGGATGCGGCTCCTGGCAACCCTTCGCCAACTGGCCCATCCACAACTTTCGACCGATCACCCGCCTGGGCCTCTGACGGGGGGGGCGCAGGCCGGCACGCGAGTCGTGGTCGCGCGGTCGCCTTCCTCGTCCATCCGATGCCGCGGTTGCCTGCCTCTTGCTCCGACCGTCGCTGGGCTCTTTGCCGCGCCGCGTTCACAACATGCTCATCGGCAGCTATAGTTACGCGATTCCAATGTCCGACGTGGGCTGTCCTGAACCGGTCCGCCCGCAATCCCCCGGGGATATGCCATGGCCTTCGAAAAAGTTGACGCCAAAGTTGATTTTGTCCACCTCGAGCATGAAGTGCTCGAATTCTGGAAAGAGGCGGACACTTTTCACAAGCTCCGTGCCCAGAATGCCGGCAAAACGCCGTGGTCCTTCCTCGACGGGCCGATTACGGCCAACAACCCCATGGGCGTTCACCACGCCTGGGGCCGCACCCTGAAGGACACGTTCCAGCGCTACTTCGCCGCCACCGGCCACGACCTCCGCTACCAGAATGGGTTCGACTGCCAGGGCCTGTGGGTCGAGGTCGAGGTCGAAAAGGACAACAGTTTCTCCACCAAGCAGCAGATCGAGGAGTACGGCCTCGACCGCTTCACCGAGGAGTGCAAAGAGCGCGTCCGCAAGTACTCCGCCATTCAGACCGAGCAGTCGATCCGCCTCGGTTATTGGATGGACTGGTCCGACTCGTACTTCACCATGTCGGACGAGAACAACTACACCATCTGGTCCTACCTCAAGAAGTGCCACGAGCTCGGCTATCTGTACAAAGGCACGGACGTGATGCCCTGGTCCGGCCGGGCGGGCTGTGCCTACTCGCACATGGAGATCGCCGAAGGCCGCCGCCTCAGCGTGCACACCTCCGTTTTCGTCCGTTTCCCCTTGCGGGGCCGGAAGAACGAATACCTGCTGATTTGGACGACGACGCCCTGGACGCTGACCTCGAACACCGCGGCGGCCGTCAACTCGGAGCTCGAGTACGTCAAGCTCCGGGCCAAGAAAGACGGCGCCCTGTACTACTTCGCCGCCGAAAACCTCAACTATCAGCGGCTCGCCACGGAGTACAAGGAAGGCTTCGGCTCGCGGCCCTGGCCGGAAGGCGTTCCCAAGCTCAAGACCATCCACCAGATCTTCCAGGAGCAGGGCGGCTACGAGATCGAGGGCCATATCCCCGGCAGCGAGATGATGGACTGGACCTACGATGGGCCGTTCGACGAGCTGCCGGCGCAGCAGCGGGCCGGCGGCTATGCCCAGCCGCTCGACCTGATTCCGCCGGAGGAGCGCGACCTGCCGGCTGGACGCGACGCGCACCGCGTCTTCGATCCCGGGCGCGACCCGCGAGGCGAGGCATACGTCGTGGCGGGTGAGGGTACGGGCATCGTCCACTCCGCCCCTGGTTGCGGCGACGTTGACCACCTGTGGGGCAAGTACTTCCGCCTGCCGGCCATCGCGCCGCTCGATGACGAAGGCCGCTTCGTCGAGGGCTTCGGCGATCTGACCGGCCGGCGGGCCATCGATCGCGAAACGACGAGGTTGATCATCGAGGACCTTCGCCAGAAGGGTCTGCTCGTCGCGACCGAGGAGTACCCCCACATCTACCCGCACTGCTGGCGCACGGGCGATGAGCTCGTCTTCCGCCTCGTCGCCGAGTGGTACATCTCCATGGACTGGCGCGACGACATCAAAGCGATGGCCAAGCGCGTGAACTGGCTGCCGCCGGCGATGCGCGGCCTCGAGCGCGAACTCGAGTGGCTCAGCTCGATGCGCGACTGGATGATCTCGAAGAAGCGCTACTGGGGTCTCGCCCTGCCCATCTGGGAATGCAAGTGCGGCAACTTCATCGTCATCGGCAGCCGCGAGGAGCTCAAACAGCGCGCCGTCGAAGGCTGGGACGAGTTCGAGGGCCACTCGCCGCACCGCCCGTACGTCGATACGGTCAAGATCAAGTGCGACAAGTGCGGCGAGCTCGTCTCACGGGTGCCCGACGTGGGCAATCCGTGGCTCGATGCGGGCATCGTTGCTTACTCGACGACCCGCTACAACACGGACCGCGAGTACTGGAGCAAGTGGATCCCCGCCGACCTCATCACCGAGTGCTT
>JBECKQ010000382.1:0-2604 GCA_040235375.1 Phycisphaerae bacterium
TGTCGGGAGGCGCCGGAGAACCAGCCGGGTAGAGGCGCCTTAAACCCAGCCAGTGATGATTGATCCTGTATACCTCATTCGTCCTTCGTTCGGCAAGTTGCCACGTGATTGTCGCGGCGGGTTATAATCACACCGCTTGGTGAAGCGGAGCCAGGCTCTGCGGGGACGCATCCTGGCGAGGAATAGCCAAGCCGACGGTGCGCCGAAGGCGCGAGCCCCGCTTGTGCATTCGCAGGCGGGGCTTTTGTCATCAGCCACTTCGGACACCGGAGCCATGCCTCCAAAATCCCGGGGTCTGGGGCAGAGCCCCAGTGATCCCGTCATTTGCCGTCGCTCGGCGAAGATTTCCCCTTGTTCGGCCCCGCCTGCTTGCCCGCCCGGTCCTTCAGTCGGTAGCTCTTGCCGGTGATGGTGATGACCTCCGCGTGCTGGAGGAAGCGGTCGAGGATAGCCGTGGCGGCGGGCACGTCGCCGATCAGCTTGCCCCAGTCCTCCAGCGGGCGGTTGCTGGTCATCATCGTCGAGCGCACCTCGTGCCGCCGCATGATGATCTCGAACAGATACTCGCCCGACCGCTTGGGCAATTGCTTCATGCCCATGTCATCGACGATGACCAGGTCGGGCCGCAGATACCGGTTCAGCACCTTCTCCTCACCGCCCAGCGCCTCGTCGTGCAGGAAGTCGCGCACCACGTCGAAGATCGAACGATACAGCACGGTGTGTCCCAGCTTGATCGCCTGATAGCCCAGGGCCTGCACCAAGTGCGACTTGCCCGTGCCCGGCGGGCCGAGCAGAAGCACGTCCCGCGCCTCGCGAATGAACCGGCCCGTCGCCAGATCGAAGACCTGTTTCCGTTTCACCGACGCGTTGAAGGCGAAGTCGAAGTCCTCGAGCGTCCGGGGCTCGCGGAAGGCCGCGGCCTGTGTGCGTCGATTCATCAACCGCTCGGCCCGGACGGCCAGCTCATCCTGGAGAATCAGCTCCAGGAACTCGGCGTGGTTCAGCCCATTCCCGGCCGCCTCCTGCAGGCGAATGTCCAGCGACTGGGCCAAACCGGACAGCCGCAGCTTCCTCAACGTACTCTGCAACGATTCGTTCATCGCCATGACTCCTGGGTGAATGCCGTGTGTACCAGTTCCCCGTAATCGCTCAGCGAGCGGATGATGGGATGCTCGTCGATGAAGGCGAACTGCTCTTGCCGAGCACCTTGGCGCTTGAGCAGTTCGCGGATGGTGCGCAGTCGATACGCGCCGTGCGTGGAAGCCAGTTCACAGGCCTGCTCGATGCGGTCCGCCGGATGCCGCTTGGCCAAGCTCAAGAGGCCCATCAGCACGCGAACACCCTCGATGCCGCGTTGCTGAACCATCTGCGCCGCCCAGGCGCCACTGTGCGGCCCGATCACTTCGGTCTTACGCAGCAGTTGCGTCGCCCCCTGCTCGACGCCGCTGCGCTTCCGCTGGGGAATGTGCCCATCGGCGGTGCTGAACTGTCCGGGATCACGCTGGGCATGAATGGCGATCTGCTCGAAGCGCCCGTTGAAGAGGCGCACCGTGCGGCCGTCCCAGCGCGCCCACACCTCCCGGCCGAGGTACTCCGCCGGCGCCGAGTAGTACGCCTTGTCCACCTCGACGTGGCCGTCACGGTTGACCTTGCGCTTTGCTTCCCGGAATGACGGGAAGCGCGCCACCGGCAACGGCTGCAGCAACGGCTTCTCCTGATCGAAGGCCGCCTGCACCTGCTGTTGCGTGGTGCCGTGCACACGCTTGTCGGCGGTGTTCGTCTCCCATTCCCGCAGGTGGTGATTCTGGTCCGCCAGGCTGGGGAACGTCCGGCCCTTCAGAGCATTGTCCTGCACGTAACCGACCATCCGCTCGACCTTGCCCTTGTGCCGCGGCATGCGCGGCTTGGTCGGCAGGATGGTCGTGCCATAGTGGGCGCAGAACGACTGGATCTTGGGGTTCAGCTCCGGATCGAACCAGTCGGCCCGCGTGACCGCGGCCTTCAGGTTGTCGATCACCAGCGTCCGCGGCACCCCGCCGAAGTGATGGAAGGCATTCTCGATGCAGCGGATGAAGTCCTCCGTGGTCTGGCGGTAGACGACCTCGCTGTACGCCTTGCGCGAATAACTGAGCACGATGCGGAAGACGTGGGTCCGCCGGCGCTTGTTCTCCGCGGTGATCACCGGCGCCCCGGTGCCGAAGTCGACTTGCCCTTGCTCACCCGGCGCCGTCTCGATGCGTCGAAAGGGCAAGGGGCGGGCCCGCTGTAGCCGGGCGACGTAGCGTCGCACGCTGTGATATTGAGCCCCGAAGCCGTGCTCGGCCATGAGGTCCTGGTGGATGCGTTTGGCCGTCAGCCCCAGCTCGAGCTTGGCCAGGATGGTCTCGCGGAACGGCTCACACGCGCTCGCCTGGAAGCCGGGAGGCGCCTCGGTCTCACAGGGCGCCGGCCCGGTGGACCCGGTGGGCGCCCTGGCGGGGTTTGGCCCTGTCGAAGTGGCCGATATCGGCGTTTTTGAGGCTTCTGAGCCGGGAGGCGCCCCGGCTGGTTTTGGGGTTTCGCGGAGCCGGGCATAACGCCGGACGGTCTCCCGGTCGATGCCCA
>JBECKQ010000403.1:0-45933 GCA_040235375.1 Phycisphaerae bacterium
GTCCTGATGTTCGGCATGCTGTTCGTCGGCCTGCGCTACCCTGTGCCGCTGTGGCACACTTACGTCAAAGACGCAAACGTGCGCACCGCGCTCGCTGAGAATCCCGAGCAGTACGGCCTCGACGCCGAAACCGCGCTGCTGGCCGCGCCTGCCGAACACCACTTCACGCAGCTTGCCGAGAGCGACCCGGCCGACGCGGAGATCGCCGCCGAGATTCACACTGCCGGCGAAGAGGGCCGGGCGACGTGGACGTACATCCTGCTCGCCTACGCCTTCATCGCGTCGATCCTGCCCGTGTGGCTGCTGTTGCAGCCGCGCGACTACATCAACAGCTATCAGCTCTACGTCGGGCTGTTTGCGCTGCTATTGGGGCTGTTCGTGTGGCATCCGACCGTCACCGCGCCGGCCTTCAATCTGCATGCGCCGTCGAGCGACCCGGTCGTGCCGTTTCTCTTCATCACCATCGCCTGTGGAGCGATCAGCGGATTTCACAACCTGGTCAGCAGCGGCACGACGGTGCGGCAGATTCGCAGCGAGAAGGACGCCCAGACGATCGGTTACGGGGCCATGCTGACGGAGGGCTTCCTGGCCGTGCTGGTGGTGCTGGCCTGCGTGTGCGGCCTGGGGCCCGAACGGTTCGCGCATTTCTATTCGTCGAAAGGCGCCGACGGTCTGGCCGCCTTCCTCGAGGGTGCGGGAACGGTGATCTCGCAGCCGTTCCTTGACCTGAGCGACTGGCTGCACGTGCCCGCGGCGACCATCACGCTCTTCTGCAAGAGCTTCATGGCCGTGGTGGTCATCAGCTTCGCGATGACCACGCTCGACTCGGCGACGCGGCTGCTGCGCTTCAACGTCGAGGAGATCGGGAAGGTTGTCGGCCTGCCGCCGCTGCGGAACCGGTACGTCGCCAGCCTGCTGGCCGTTGGTGCCATCGGCTTCTTCGCCTTCATCAGGATCGGCGGCCAGCCCGCCGGTGTCACTTTGTGGCAGTTGTTTGGAACGACCAACCAGTTGCTGGCGGCCATCGGGCTGCTGGTCGTCAGCGTCATGCTCTTCAAGATGAACAAGCCGATCGTCTACACCGCCGTGCCGATGGTGCTGATGGTCGCCAGCGTCGGCTGGGCCATGACCTACAAGATCCGCGAGTTCTATCAGAACGGCATTGTCGGCGGTGATCCCGGCAGCCGGGCCCTGTTCTTCGTCGGTACGGTCCTGCTGATCCTCTCCGCATGGATGGTCATCGAGGCCATCATCGCCTTCCGCCGCTACGCGGCGCGCAAGCCCGTGCGTATCGTCGACGCCGTACCGGATTGAATGCGTTTTCAGTGTTCAGTGTTCAGTAAACTCTACACGCGGGCGGGCTCGAGGCGATGGAGAGACGACGGAAGGGCCCCGGCTAACGATTGGACACAGCCATGTATCAGTCTTTCGAACAGTTGGATGTCTGGAAACGGGGGTGCCAACTCGCAGTGCAGATGTTCACGACAACGCAAGGCAGCCGCGACTTCACGCTGCGTAACCAGATGCAGCGCGCAGCCGTCTCGATCCCGTCAAACGTCGCCGAAGGATCCGAACGCGGCGGCAAGGACTTCGTACGATTCTTGCGGATCGCTTGCGGCGCCGCCGCCGAGCTTCGTACGCAGTGCTACATCGCCGCCCAAGTGGGCGTCCTTCCCCGTGACGTGGCGGCCCGGTTCTTCGCTGACCTGAAGGAGATCGCGAAGATGCTCACCGGCCTGGCCCGCTCCCTGGGCAACGAGCAGTGATGCCCTTCATCGGCCCACGAAACACCGCTCGCACTGTTAACGCGTGCGGGCCACCTCATCGTCCCGGAAGGGGACCAGGGGTAGCTGATCTGCGCGCCGGGGGTTAAACTGGTGCAGTCAGGGGTCCGTCGACCGGCCGCACAACCAGCCGACAAGCCCGGTGCGAACTGAAAACTTAACACTGAAATCTGGAAACTGCTCCGCCCATGAGCACCTTCAACATGGAAACGATCCGGCTGGGGGTCAACAACCTCCGGCTGCACAAGCTGCGGAGTCTGCTGACCGCCCTGGGCATCATCTTCGGCGTGGCCGCCGTCATCTGCATGCTCTCCATCAGCGAAGGAGCTTCGGCCGACGAGCTGCGGATGATCCAGCTCCTCGGCACGCAGAACATCATCGTCTCATCGATCAAGCCACAGTCGAACACGGATGCCTCGCAGCGCAACACGAGCATGCTCCAGTACGGCATCAAGTACCGCGATTTGAAGCTGATTGAAGAGACCATTCCCCACGTGGGCAGCATTGTGCCACTCAAGGAGGTGGCCAGTTCCGTCCGCCGGCACGAGAGGAAAATGCAGGCCCGCGTGCTCGGCACGATGCCGGAGTTCTTCCAGGCGGTCAATGCCTCCGCGCAGCGCGGCCGCCTGCTGACCTCGCTCGACAACACCGACAAGAAGCCGATCTGCATCATCGGCGACGAGGTCCGGCGCGAGCTGTTCGCTTATGAGGATCCCGTCGGGCAGGACGTGCTTGTCGAGAGGATGGAGGGAACCACCGCCTACACCGTCGTCGGCGTGCTCAAGCCCATGCAGACGGCCGGAGCCCCCCGCCGCGGCGTGGAAGAGCGGAACATGAACGGCGAAATCTACATCCCGTTCGACACCGCCACGACCCTCTACGGCGACATGATGATGCGCTACTCCTCCGGCTCACGCGAGTTCACCGAAACCGAACTGTCGGGCCTCTACGTAACGGTGGACGAGGTGGAGAACGTCATCCCCGTCTCCGAGATGGTTGCGCGCGTCTTCAGCCACAACCATGAAAACCTGGATTACGACGTCCGCGTTCCGCTGCGCAGCCTGCAACTGGCGGAGCGCAAGAAACGGAACTCGCAGTACCTGCTCGGGTTTATCGCCGGCATCTCCCTGCTCGTCGGCGGCATCGGCATCATGAACATCATGCTGGCCACGGTCACGGAGCGTACGCGGGAGATCGGCATCCGCCGTGCGCTCGGCGCGAAGCGGCGGCACATCACAACCCAGTTCCTGATCGAGACAACGGTGCTTTCCACGGCCGGCGGCCTCTGTGGAATCGCATTGGGCTACGCCGGCTCTTCGGTGATCACGCACATGGCCCAATGGGGCGCCGCCATCATCCAGCCGTGGGCGGTGGCGATCAGCTTCGGCCTCTCGGTGATCGTGGGCATCTTCTTCGGTATGTATCCCGCCATGACCGCGGCGCGGCTCGATCCCATCGAAGCGCTTCGATACGAGTAGTCGCGCTGCACGCCGATTTCGTTGCGGATTTCACGAGGGGCGCCTGCGTCGCCAGCGCGTACTTTCGTGCAACGCGTCGTAGGGCGACAACCCCATTCGCTGAAAGCGTTGCCAACGCCTCTGACACAGCCTCGACACATCAGCAACGTCCTGCTCGCACGCAATCCATGGGTCGCCGGCATGGACGTCACGGTCCGAGAAGGTCTTACATTGGCGGTTTGCCGGCTTGACGAAACTGTCGTATACTTTATGTGTAGTCTGCTCCCCCCACTGACACTCCCCAAGTGCGTGCTTCCGGGCAGGTGCGTTGTGCGCTGCACAGAGCCAACGTTATCTGACAAGCGCATACCGCACCGGAAACCGCCCGGAGACGTATAAAGGGTGTGGGCCGAGGTCGTTATCGGGACCGCGGCCGAGCACGACAGACCAAGCGATCCCTGCAGAGGGATCGGAGGAGAGTCGGACATGACTGCTGAAACCTCCACAACTGCTGCGGAGCCGAGCGAAGCCGTCGCGCGGGGGCCGAAAATGCCGCCCAGCAATGTCTTGCGCGCCTTCGACGACGAGGAACGAGAAATACTCGAGAAGCTCGTGCACGAGCCGACCGACTTTATCGATCACCCGGCATTGCATGAATCCGGAGCGGCCGCACGGCTGTTCGGGGCCGAAGCGACGCTGGTTGGCAGCAATGAGGCGCGGTTTGAGACGCCCACACCCGTGGTGACACCAAGACCGCTGGCCGGATCGCGGGTCCCCACGCTTTCGGGCGAGCAGGAGCGGTTGTTATTCCTGCGCCTGAACTGCGCCCGTAAGAAGATCCACGACATCCGCGAGAAGTACGCCGGCCGGCGACTCACGTCCCTTGCGGCGAAGAAGCTGATCGCGTGGGGCCGGCGCGAGCTGCGCACACGCGACATCATCGTGCAGGTCAACCTGCCGCTGGTGTTGGCCATGGCCAAGCGCACGCGGCTGACGGGCGTCGACTTCAACGAGATGATCAGCGAGGGCAACATGGCCCTGCTGCGGAGCGTGGACAAGTTCGACTGCGGCCGCGGCTTCAAGTTCAGCACCTACGCGTGCCGGGCCATTCTGAAGAGCTTCTCACGCGTGGCGATGCGGGCGAGCCGTTATCGGGGCACGTTCCCGGTCGAGTTCGAGCCGTCGATCGAGCGAAGCGACCACGTGGAGCGGAAGCGCGAGGACGTTGAGGCGAACTGCGTCAGCGAGCTGAAGACGATCCTCTCGCGGAACGCGGCGGATCTGACGGCCGTCGAGGAGACGGTCATTCGCGAGCGATTCGCCATCGGCCCGGACGAGGAGCTCGCCGTGCCCAAGACGTTAGAGCAGGTGGGCCAGATCATCGGCGTCACCAAGGAGCGGGTGCGACAGATCCAGAACAAGGCGCTCAAGAAGATCCGCCACGCTCTGGAAGAGAGTTACCTCGCAGCCTAATCCGGACGCGGAAAGTGAGAGAGAGCATGGGGGCGACCGGCATTCCCGGCCGCCCTTTTTTGTTATCAGCGTATCACTGTCAACCAGGGCCAAGACCGCGGCGATCCCGAGGGATCCAGCCCGGGCACGCGCTTCCACAAGCCGGGCGGCCCCCTCAGCCTGCCTCACGCCCGTGGCAGCGGTCGCCGGGTAGCGGATAAAGATGCGGCTTCGGGGTCAGCCGACTTCGCGTCGTTGGAAGAGGGCCACGCCCGCGACAAGCGCCGCGCCGGCCCACAGGAACGCATACAGCACGCAGTAGGCGATGTAATCGAGCGGGATCGGTAACTCGTTGTTCACCGCGTCAACCACCCAGAAGAAGTTGAAGTTGGGTAAGTGGCGGTAGATGGCGGCGGCCAGGACCGAGCTATGGGCCAGCGAACTGAACAGGTAATCGCTGATTAGACCGGCCATCAGCACCGCCAGGCAGATCAGCAGCGTCATGACCTGGCCGACCCGGGTCGAGGCAGCCAGAGCGATGGCCGCCAGCATGATTACCGTGCAGAAGACAAGGAATGCGGCGATGAGGATGCCCGTGTCGGGTAGCCCCTTCATGAATGGCTGCAGCTCCCACTGGCGGCCGAACAAGCACGACAGGATGGCCGCCAGCGTCAGCAATGGCGTGCCCAGCCAGAGCGCCGTCGTCACAAACTCCTTGCCGGTCAAGAAGTTACGGAAACCGGCGACGGCACAGGAGATGATCACGCTCCCGAAACCGAATACGATCACGGGCATGTGCCAGGGATCGGCGGAGCGCTGAAGCACCTTGTGCTGGACGGTGAGGAAAAAACCCAAAAAACAGATATAGAAGGCCAGGCTGAGGGCGGCGAGCAGCCCGACGTACTTGCCGGCCAGAAAAACACTGCGGCTTACCGGTTTGCTCACCACGGTGAGGACGGTTTTGTTCTCGATCTCCCGGGTAAGGACGGATGTGGCGCTGAAAGAAGCCAAGAACAAACCGCTGAGCAACAGCGTAGATAATCCCAGTTCGGTGAGAAGCTTATCGTCATCGTCCAGCGTGAACCCGGCAAGCCCCACGTTGAGGATCATCAGGACCAGAGTGGTCACCAACACGACCCCGAAAATCGGCTGGCGGATGGTCTCGAGAAATGTGTTCCCAGCAATGGCTCTGAGTTTCGTCGGCAAGACGTTTCACCTCGACGCGAACTGTTCTAAGTCAAGTAACGTCATGGAATTGCAGACCTTGGCAACCTCGGAAGTTTATTGTAAGCTCCGCGGCCCCGGTGGCAAGGAATGCCTCTTGTATAACGACGCCGGCGCGACGTCGGTTCGCCCGCTTTTCGCTCGACGCTGAATCATGCCCATGATCCAATCGCAAACCACACGAGATCGCCGTGCGCAAGTGACGGCATACGTCGGCTTGACGTTTCAGATCGTCTTCTTCGCCGTGATCGCCCTTCTGGGCTACTTCACGAAGTCGGACGCGATTCTGGCGGCCGCCCGATGGATGTTGGGCGGAGTCATCATCTGGCCGGTACTGGCCATCGTCTACGGCCAGCGAAGGCGTGTCGCGGCGGAACGACTGGAAGTTGCGGAACTGAAACGCCAGCAGGAGGCCGGCGGCGCGGCGCCGATCTTCGACACCGAGGACGAGGCTTATCTTGTCGAGAAGCGACGACTGAACTGGGTGCTCCGCTGGCTGGTGCCCGGGGCGGCCCTGACGCTGGCAGCGTACCACTTTCTGGCCGCGTTCGTCGGCTGGGGCTGGTCGCTGAGCGATTCGCTGCAGGACCACACGTGGCGCGTGACGCAGAATCCGGGCCCGGCGATGGCTTTCGTTGGCGGGGTGGCCTTCCTGGCGTTTCTGTTTTCGCGCTACGCCGCGGGCATGGCCCGCGTGGGCGGCTGGCGAATGATCCGCGCCGGTGGCAGTTACCTGGCGGGTAACGCCCTGTCATGCCTGATCGTGCTGGTGGCGATCGCCTTGCAGAAGTACGAGGTGCCGCACGCGGAGGCCGTGGCGACGTATGCCATCCGCATCGCCATGCTCGTGGTGGGCATCGAATTCATCGCCAACTTCGCGCTCGACTTCTATCGGCCGCGGGCGCTGGGACAGGAGACGCGACCCGCATTCGACAGCCGCCTGCTGGCGATGATCAGCGAACCCGGCGGCATCGCCCGATCCATCGCGGACGCCATTAACTACCAGTTCGGCTTCGAGGTGAGCAGCACGTGGTTCTACCAGTTGCTCAAGCGGGCGATTGTTCCCATGCTCGCCTTCGGCATCCTGTGCCTGTTCGCGCTGTCCTCGGTGCTGATCGTCGATGCGGACGAGCAGGCGGTGATCGAACGGTTTGGCCGACGGCTCCAGGCGCCGGGAGAAGCGCTGGGACCGGGGCTCTATTTCAAGGCCCCCTGGCCAATCGACAAGGCCTACCGGGCGCGCGTCCAGCAGGTGCGCACCCTGAAGATCGGCACGCTGGCGAATGCGAGCGAGGATGCATTTGAAGTGGTCGACGGCCGGCGGCGTCCCAAGCCCCTCCTGTGGGGCGAGGAGCACAAGTTCAATCCGGAGATGATGGTAATCGTCGCCAGTCCGGAGTTGACGAACTACGAAGTCACGACGGAGGAAGGAGCGCCGGTGGCCAAGGACGACGGTGGCCGCGCCGTCGCCGTCGGTCTGCTCATGGTGTCGGTGGAGATCCAGTACTGCGTCGACGACCTGCACGGCTACCTGTACACGTACAGAGATCCGGAGAAGGTGGTGCAGGCAATCGCCTACCAGGTGTTGTCGGACTACGCGGCGGGGGTGGATGTGGATCGATTCCTCGGCCCGGGCCGCCCGGAGATCAACACGACGCTCCGTCGCATACTGCAGAAGCGGATCGACGAACAGGGGCTGGGCATCAAGCTCCTGTTCGTGGGCGTCCAGGAGGCACATCCCACTGCCGAAGTCGCCAAGGCCTTCCAGGAGGTGGTCAAGGCGGAACGGGAGAAGCGGAACCTGATCGAAAACGCCCGGGGCATGGCGGAAACCACGCTGACAACGACGGCGGGAAGCAGCGAACGGGCGATCCAGTTGGACGAAGCCATCCAGGAGATGCAGAACCTGGAGAATGGTCCGGACGCGACGCAAGAAGCACTGGCGAGCGCTCAAAAGAAGGTCGACGACCTGTTGCTGGGTACGCCGGATAAGCGAATCCCGCCGGCCGGTGGAGAGGCCGCGGAGAAGATCGCCGAGGAGCAGGCGGACGCGCTGGAACGGGTTACCGAGAAGCAGAGCGAGCTGACGCTCTTCAACGCCGAGCTCATCGCCTACGAGGCGTCGCCCAAGCTGTATCGCTATCGTAAGTACCTGCAGATGCTTCCGGAAGCGGTGGAGGACATCCGCAAGTACGTTCTGGCGGTGGACCCACGCGTGCACGTGATCGTTGAGTATGAGAAGGAAGAGAAGGGAGTTATCGACATCGGCGAGCCGCCCAGCAACAAGTGATCGCCGGCGGCGAGGGGCCCTCGCGGAGAGTTAAACCTATGAAGAATCTACCGTCCATCATTGCCGCCGTTGTCCTGGCGGCCGTCTTGGTGCTGTTCGCCTGCACGTATCAGGTCCGCTCGACCGAGGTGGCGATCCTGAAGACGTTCGGCCAGGTGAACCGGGAGCCGATCGAGATCACCGACGCCGACACGAGCTTCTTCGCGGGGTTGCACTTCAAGTGGCCCTGGCCGATCCAGAGCGTGGAGAAGTACGACAAGCGGCTTCGCCTGCTGGAGGACCGCATCGAAGAGACGCCGACGCGCGACAGCAAGCAGATCATCGTCACGACGTACGCAATCTGGAAAATCAGCGATCCCTATCGCTTCCACACGCGATACCAGACGGTGGAGGCGGGGGAGGCGGCCCTTCGCGATCGGCTGCGCAGCTACAAGAAGGCGGTGATCGGCGGTCACGATTTCTCCGACTTCGTTTCCACGGAGAAGGAGCAGCGCAAGCTCAAGGAAATCGAAGCGCAAATCCTGAACGCCGTGCGCACGGGCGAAACCGAACCGGCGGCGGAAGTACAAACCGCCGAGGCCACGCCATCGAAAGACGCGCCGACAAACCTTACGAGAGAATTCGGCATCGCGATCGAGTCGTTCGGCATCAAGCAGCTCACGCTGCCGAAGAGCGTCACCGAAGCGGTCTTCACGACGATGAAGACGACGCAGGAGATCAAGGCGCAAAAGTACAAGGCCGAGGGCAGAGCCGAAGCCCAGAAGATCGTGGCGCGGGCGAACGAAGCCCGCGAGCGCATCATGTCGGTGGTGGACCGAAAGGTCAAAGGCATTGAAGGCGATGCACAGGCACAGATCGGCGTGATCTACAAGGAGTTCCGCGACCACGAGGACCTGAAGATCTTCCTGGACAAGCTCACGGCGCTCAAGGAGATCATCCGCAATCGCGCGGAGATCATCATGGATACGGAGTTCGTGCCGGCCGACATCTTCGACGAACAGAAACGGCTCGAAGGCATCCAGTCTGCCAAGACCGAAGTGGAAGCGGCAACGGCGGCCAGTAACGCGGAAGCGCCGTCGGCGCTGATCGGCCCGGAGAGCACCAAGGGAAGCACCGGCCAATGACACACGCACATTCACACGGCCCTTACGACGCTGCGGCGGATGCTCCGCTTGACGCCGGCAACCAGTCGCTGGCCAACGCGCTGCGGGCGAGCTTCCGAATCCTGAAGTTCGTGATGTTCGTGCTGGTTGTGCTGTACTGCTTCAGCGGCTTGCAGTGCATCAATCAGCACGAGCAGGCGGTGGTGTTTCGGTTCGGCCGGCTGCTGCCGGAGGTGCGGGAGCCGGGCCTGTCGTGGGCGTTTCCGTACCCGATCGACGAGACGCTGCGGTTCCCGACAAAGCGGGCGAATCAGTTCCTCTACAAGGGACACTGGCCGAAAATGAGGCCGGAGGAGGAGGCCCAATCGCTGGGCGCCGTCCGCGCGGCCGGTGGGCTCGATCCGGCGCTGGACGGGGCGCTGCTGACGGCGGATCGCGGGATAGCCCACGTCCAGTGGAAGGTCACGTACCGGGTGGACGACCTGCGCAAATACGTGTTGCACGTGGCGGACGAGAAAGTGGAGGACGCCCAGCAGCTCATTCAAACCGTGCTGGACAAGGCGGCGATCGAAGTCGTCTCGCAGTACGGCGCCGAGGCCGCCACGCGGGGCAGAACGGCGGAGGTCGCCGCGGCGGTGAAGGGCAGGATCAACGAGGCGTTGGCCGACCTCAACACGGGGCTTCTCGTGGAGACGCTGGACATCCCACGATCGTCCGTGCCCGGGCCGACCATCGCCGCGTTCGACGCCGTAACCACCGCGGAGAACACCAAGCAGAAAGACATTCGCGAGGCGCAGCAGAGGGCGGACGACATTCTGAACGGAACGGCGGGCGCCGCGTACGAGTCGTTGCTGGCCAAGCTCGATGAACGCGACGTGGCCCGGCAGGAGAAGAACGACAAGCAGGTCGCCGAGCTCGACAAAGAGATCGACGAGATGCTGGACGACGAGGTGGCCGGTCTCGCCGGAGAGAAGATCCGCGAGGCGAACGCCTACTACACGCAGACGGTGCAGGGCATTCAAGGTGAGGTCGAGGAGTACAAAGCGGTTCTCGATGAGTACCTCCGGGCGCCCCGCCTGTTCGTGAACCGGATGTGGGAGCAGACACGGCGGGAGATTCTGCAACGCGACGGCGTTCGGAAACGCTTCCTGGCGAAGAACGTGGACGAGGTGAGGTTGAAAATCGGCCCGGATCCGCTTCAGCGCGACATCGACGAGCGGCTCAGGCTCCGGAAGGAAGCGGAGGAGCACCGGTTCGAGACGAAGAAGAACGTGCAGATGATCCTATCGGAGTAATCCCGCAGCATCGTCGATCATGGCCAGGCACAACATACCAGTCATACAAACGGTCGGTCTGACGAAAGTCTTCAAGGACTTCTGGCGCCGCCCGCGCGTGGCGGCCGTCTCCGACCTCAACCTCGAGATTCAGCCGGGCGAGGTGTTCGGGCTGCTGGGCCCGAACGGCTCCGGCAAGAGCACGACGATCAAGCTGATCCTCGGCCTGCTGTATCCGACGCGGGGGCGGATTTCGGTGTTCGGCCGGCCCCCCACCGACGTTGCGGTGAAGAAGCGCATCGGCTATCTGCCGGAGGAATCGTACCTGTATCGTTTTCTGGACGCACGCGAGACGCTCGACTTCTACGGGCGGCTGTTTCGGCAGCACGGGCGCGTGCGACACGACCGCGTCGACATGCTTCTGGAAATGGTGGGCCTTCAGCACGAGGCCAAGCGGAGAATCGGCGAGTATTCCAAGGGCATGGCGCGGCGCATCGGCCTGGCCCAGGCGCTGATCAACGATCCCGAGTTCCTGATACTGGATGAGCCGACCTCCGGGCTGGACCCGATCGGCACGAGGCAGATCAAGGACGTGATCCGGCGCCTTGGCGACATGGGCAAGACGATCCTTCTCTCGAGTCACCTGCTGGCGGACGTAGAAGACGTGTGCGACCGCGTGAGCATCCTCTACGGCGGCACGCAACGAGCGGCCGGCGATATCCGCGAGCTGCTCAGCCAGAACGACATGACGCAGATCACGACGGAGCGTCTTTCGCCGGAGACGATCGAGCAGGTGCGGGCGCTGCTGCAACGGATCGAGTCGAAGGACATCGTAAGCGTCAGCGCGCCGCGCGACCGGCTGGAGACCCTGTTCCTCAAGATCGTACACGAGGCGCAGGCGGCGAAGGTGGCAACGTCGGGCGTGGCCGAGGCCGGGGCGATCCCCGAGTTTCTGGGCACGTCCACCAGCACCGGCGACGACCTCATCCGTTCGCTGATGGAGGCGGCGGGCCGCGAAGCGCCGGTGGGGCCGATCGCGATTCACACCGAACAGACCGAGCCACAGTCCTCGCAGCAGGTACTCGACCAACTGTTGCGCGGGGGCGAGGAATCGGAAGGCGAACAGGCTGAGCCGGCGCCGCCGGAGAAGGCGGAACAACCCGTGGAATCGCGGCCGCGCAAGCAGGTGACGGCGGATCGCAAGCTGATCGACGATCTCTTGGGCCGCAAGCAAAACAAGAACGACTGATGGGAAACGTCTGGGCGATCGCGAGGCAGACCATCGCGGAAAGCGTCCGCATGCGGATCGCGATCTTCTTCGTCATCGTGATCGCGGTCCTGGTGCTCGGGCTGCCGTTCGCGGCGCGCGGCGATAGCTCCACCAGCGGCGCCGTGCAGTCTTTTCTGGCCTATTCGATCGCGGCGACGACGTTTCTGCTCTCGTGTCTGACGATCTTCCTGGTGAAGTCGCTGTCCAGCGATCTGGCCGACCGGCAGATCCTGACGCTGATGTCCAAGCCGCTGGCCCGCTGGCAGTACGTCCTGGGCAAGTGGATAGGCATCGTCGCGTTGAACATGGTGATTCTGGTCGTCTCCGGGGGCGTGATCTATGGCATGACCCGGCTGCTGGCGACGCGGCCGCCGCGCGATGAATGGGACGCCGAACGGCTGAAGAACCAGATCCTCACGGCGCGGCACGCGTCGAAATTCAAGGTGCCGGACTTCACCGGCGAAGCCAACACGGTCTACGAGCGGCAGCTCGAACAGGGCGTCTACGCGGGAATCGACAATCTTAATCCGGACAAGGAGAAGGCGCGGATTCGCGCGGAAATCGAAAAACGCTGGCGGTCGGTGTTCCCCGGAGAGTCGCGGGAATTCGAATTCTCCGACGTGCTGTGCAGGCGCAGCCGGGACAACATGGTCCACCTCCAGTACGAGCACCGCGTCTACAACTACCCGCCGGACGAGATCATCCGCTATCAATGGTTCTTCGGGGACCCGGCCAAGGATACGGAGCAATACCAGGTGCCGCGGCGCGACATGCGGGAGCGCAAGCACACCGTTCCCGTTCCGGCGGACGCAGTGGCGTCGGACGCCACGTTCCGGGCGGTGTTCGTCAACGTGAATCCGTACATGTCGATGGGCGAGCCCCAGTATCTCAATACCGTCATGTTTGAGGGAGATGACGCGGTCGAGCTTCTCTTCTCGGTGGGTTCGTTTGGAGCGAACCTCGTGCGCGAACTGGCGCTGGTGGGCTGCCGACTGTTGTTCCTGGCGGCGGTGGCCGTGCTGGCGGCCACAATGTTCTCGTTTCCGGTGGCGTGCCTGGCGACGTTCACGATTTACGCGCTGGCGGCGCTACGGGGATTTCTGGGCGAGGCGCTCCAGTTCATGCCGGATGAAGGGGCGGTGGGATTCCTGACCCGCTCATTCCAGTATTTCCTTCACGCGGTTTACTTCGTGATTCCGAATTTCGGCAAGGTCAACGGCCTGCCGCTGCTCGTGGACGGGCGGAACGTCACGCTGAAGTGGGTGCTGATGGGCGTGGGCAATCTCGTTCTGATCAAGACGACGATCGTGCTGCTGGTGGCGTGCCTGATCTTCCAGCGGCGGGAAGTCTCCGAGGTGTCCGTGTAGTATTGAATGGCTCGATGACGCGAGAAGCGAGCCGCCGAAACAAGCGCAGGACAGCATGACCCAGGCGACTGCCTCCAAGATGGAAGCCTATCTCACGTCGCGCCAGCAAGCGCGTCGCAGAGACATGCTCGTGCGCGCCATCGCACTGGTGTGCGTGGTCGGGCTGATCGTCGGCGCGGGGCTCTTGGTCAGGCCGATGAACAAGATGCGGCTGACGAACGAAATCGTTCTGGATGACAAGGCGGTCGAGGGTCTGCCGCCGGACATTGCCCTGATGACGAAAACCGGCACGTTGCGGGCGCTGGCCATCGATGCGGCCTTCGTTCGCCTCGAACAGTTAAAGGAGGACAATCGCTTTTACGAGCTGATGCAGCTTTCCGACTGGCTGTGCAAGCTGGCGCCGCGGTACGCCTCGGTCTGGCAGTATTCCGCGTGGAATATGGCGTACAACATCTCCGTCTGCCAGTACACGCCGGAAGCGCGGTGGCTGTGGGTCAGCAACGGCATCGAGAACCTGCGCAACCGTGGGCTGCGGTTCAATCCCAAGTCCGTCTCGTTGTACAAGGAGCTGGCGTGGATATTCATCCACAAGATCGGCGACAAGCTGGATGACTATCACTGGGCGTACAAGCGAGAACTGGCCGTGCAGATGGAGAACATTCTCGGCGAACCGCCGGTGGTGGTCACTGAGGATGACACCGTGCGCGAGTTCCGCAAAATCGCCGAGGCGCCGCGCGCTCTGGATGCGTGGATCGGGAGCGATCCGGAGGCGGCCCGGCTGGTCGCGGACCTCGCGGCCGTCAAGCTCGAGCCGAACGAAACGCTGCTGCACTTCATCGCCAGCCAGATGCGAACGCGGACGAACACGGCCGAATACGCGGGGGAGGGGGCGGAGCCAACGGCGCCGGAGGACCTGACGACCCGGCGGCTGGCGCTGCTTCGCGACCAAAAGCGGACCGATACGATCGAGACGTTCGTGGCCGCGGTACGGGCGAAAGTGCTCCGCGAGAAGCTGAACATGGACCCCGCGTGGATGTACGGCCTGATGAAGCAGTACGGGCCGATCGATTGGCGCAGTCCGTACGCCCATTCGCTCTACTGGGCCACGTACGGCGAGCACATCACGAAGGGGCTGGAGATCAACGATCCAGCCGACGAGATGAACACCGTACGGTTCATCTTCTTCTCGCTGGAGAACCTGGCGCGGGCGGGAAAGATCGTCCTGGAGCCGAACTTCGAGCAGCCGAACCGGTCTTTCATGAACATGCTGCCCGACCTGCGATTCATCCGCCACATGCACGAGGCGTACATCAAGTTCGGCAAGCAGGAATTCGGCGACGATCCGCGGTACGTCGAGGGGACGGCGGGGCCGAACTATAAGTCCGGCCACGTCAACTTCCTGATTTCGTCGATCCGCCAGTTGTACCTCGAAGGCGGCGACAAGAACATCGAGGAAGCGAAGGGCTATTACTTCTACCTTCGGGAGTACGACCGCGACGAGAACGGAAGAGTCAAGCCGCAGTACGACCAGCCGTTCGAGAAATTCGTGTTCGACAAGATGTACGAATCGCTCGACACGTCGATCGACGCGCGGGCGTTCATCGGCGACCTGCTCCGTCGCTCGCTTGAGAACCTGGCGGACGGCGACGTCGAGCGCAGCGTCGCCCACTTCAACGAGGCGAAGAAGTGGTGGAACTACTACATGCGCGACACGAAGACCGACGCCACGGCGCGACGCAAGCTCGAACCGATCGGCGTCATGCGCCGCGACGTAACGGAAGACGTCATGACCATGCCGCCGCAGCCGTGGGGGCTGGCGGAAGGTCGCGGGTACTCCCTGCTGCAAAAAGCGCGCCTGTGGCGGTCGCTCGATCTGCCCACGCGGCAGGCGCTCTACGACAAGATTAAGCCAGCCATCGAAGCCTTTGCCAAGGAGCACGATCCACCGCTGGACCCGGCCAAGATCCTGCCCACGCCGCCCGGCATGGAGGAGTATCGCAAGAATCCGGATCGCGTCCTGAAGGAGTTGCGGTACATCGACCCCACGGTCTCGACCGGAGAGAAGATCGACATGAAATAGGCCGAGGCGAAAGGCACCCGCCGCGCGGTGTCCGCCGCGGGTGGCGCGCGCTTTTGTGGTACGGTCTGGCGCAGCGAGCAAAGCGTAGCGCCGCCACGCCGTGGACTCGCGTTTGTGGATCGCCAAGCATGCAACCTTGGCCTGTTCCTGGGGGCCAGAGCAAAGCACTCAATGTCTGCAATTGAGCAACGATGTTGCGTGCTATCGCCTGCGGCTGGCAACGAACTCGACGAGTCCGCCGATGCGCTCGCAGACGAAACCGCGGAAAGTTTCCGCGGTCAGATCGCGTGTTCGAAGACTCGGGCCGCTGGCGGCGAGACCGGCGGGGTCCTGCTGCGAGTAGCTGGTCTGCTGGAACGCGATGGCGTTGGACATCACGGTGCCGTCCAGGCGGAGGCCGGCGCCGCCATACTCGATCACGATTCTGACACCGCGGCCGCCTTGCAGAAGATCGTCCGCCGTCAGGCTGAGGCCGACGCCCCTTGACTGGTACTTTGCCTTCAGCTCTTCAAAGACGGGAATGAGCTTGTCGCGAAAGAGGAGACGGGTGGCGTCGAGCGGGCTCGGCGGCTCCCCTGCGCCGGCTGATCCGGCATCGGCCGGCTGCGTCTGGAGCAATGCATCGAGCGCCTCCTCGGCACTGCCGCCACTCACCGTTCTGGTAAAGCCCCTGCGAAGGACGGTGTCCAGATTCACCGGATTGCTCGTTTGAGACATTGACAACTCCTCGTACGGCGCGATCGTCCGCGCGCCGCAGCAGACGAGCGAGGCCGGAAGGCTGCGCGCGGCGATACGTTTCGGGTCGGATGCCGTCGACGGCCACTTGAGGTAAACGCTGCGGCGCCGCCTGTGACGCCGTTGAAGCGATGACAGAGTGGCGGCGTTCCGTTATGATGGGCCGCTTCAACCTCGTTATCGGAGCAAAACCATGAGTCGCTTATCAGTCGTTGTCGCCGTCACTATCGCCTGCCTGTCGATTCCGGCTGTCACCGCCGATCAGCCCGCGGACGAGATTCCGCAAATCTCCTGGCACGACGCCACCAAGCACATCGGCGAAGAGTGCGCCGTATACGGCAAGGTGATCACGACGAAGAACATCGGCAGCCGGTGCTTTCTGGACTTCGACCGGGACTTTCGCAACTCGTTCACGGTGGTGATCAACCGCGAATGCTTCGATCAGTTCGCCGAGGCGCCGGAGACGATGTTTGACGGTAGGAACGTGCGCGTGACCGGTAAAGTCGTTGAATATCAGGGCAAGCCGGAGATCGTCGTCACATCCGCGGACCAGATTCAGATCGTCGAGCAGGCGGAGCCACCCGCCTCCTCCGGCCGAGAAGCGAAGGTGGAGCCAACTCCTGCCGCGCCGGGATCAGCGGAGGCAGAGCAGGCCGAGGTCGCAGCCTGCACGCACACCAGGCTGACGGACGGCGTCGTCACCGTGGCGACGTACAACGTGCTCAACCTCTTCGACAACTACGACGATCCGTACGTCGAGAGCGAACTGCTCCCGGGCAAGCCGGAGGACCAGCTTCGTCACCTGGCAGAGTCGATCCGGGGATTAAACGCCGACGTGATCGCGATGGAGGAGGTAGAGAATCGGCCATTCCTGAAGAAGTTCGCCCAGACGTACCTGGCGGGCACGGGCTACTGCGAGACGGTGCTGATCGAGGGCAACAGCGACCGGGGAATCGACGTCGGCCTGCTGTCGAAGCTGCCGCTCGGCCCGGTAACGTCGTATCGCCACATCGACTTTCCGGACGCCAACGGGCACCCGATGCGGTTTCAGCGCGACCTGCTGAGAGTGAACGTCCGGCCGGAAGGCTACGCTGATTTCGACATCTTTGTCGTTCACCTCAAGAGCAAGCACGACCCGGCGGCGTCGCTGATCCTGCGGAAGGGCGAGGCGGGCGAAATCCGCAGCGTGTTCGACCAGGTCCTGACCGACGATCCCAACGCCCGGTTCCTGCTCTGCGGAGACTTCAACGACACATTCGACAGCGAGCCGCTCAAGCGGATCGTGGGCGCCGGCGACAGGGCGCTGCACGAGTTCTTCGACGAGCTGCCAAAGGACAAGCAGATCAGCTACAACAGAACCTACCTGTCCATGATCGACTTCATCCTCGCGTCGCCGGCCATGAGCCGGACGTACGTGAAGGACAGCTACAGCATTCGGTCGGGATCGGTGGAGACGACCGGGTCGGACCATAATCCGGTCGTGGCCCGGTTCAAGCTGCCGGTCTCGCCCACCAATTGACATGCCCTGTGCCGGTTCGTAGTATTGCATAGTCGGGTGTGCGCATGCGCGGCGCTAGAGGTCCGGGCAGCGGACAAATCCCTTCACCCTTCTTGATCTCAGCCGCGCAAGAAAGGTCGGGGCGATCAACGCAAGATGATTGCAGGGACGGCGTCGTGGCAACGCTGTATGTTCTTCGAGGCCCTGACAAGGGCTGTACGTTTCATATCGATCGCGAGCGCGTCATCGTCGGGCGATACTCCACCGACGTAGGCCTGACCGATCACGCCGTATCGCGACGTCATGCCGAGATTCGCCATACCGCGACCGGCTGGGAAGTGGCCGATCTGGGCAGCGCAAACGGTACATACGTCAACGGCGACAGAATCAACGATGTGTTCCCAGTTCGCCACGGCGACCAGATCAAGATCGGCGGAACGCTGATCGTCTTCGGGGGGAACAACGAGCCGGCCGAGGAATCGGGCTCGAGCTCGGCGGCGGAACTGATCGAAGTGGCGTCGAGCGGCGGCATGGACACGTCGATCCTGTCGGCCGTCCAGCCGGGCGAGGAGAACATGGTCGTGGCCACGCCGGAGGCGGCTGAAGCCGTTCGGGCGTGGAACATGTTGTATCAGCTTGCCGAGGTGATCGGCTCGATCGGGTCGATGCACGATCTGCTCGAACGGGTCAGCGATATCATCGTGGAGCACCTGCCGGCGGACCGCGTTTTCATTCTGATGCGGCGGCACGAAGGCGGAAAGCTGAAACCAGCCATCGTCCGAAGGCGCAAGTCGGAGGGCGGCCGGCACGGTCCCATCACCGCCTCGAAGACGATCGTCAATCACGTGCTGGAAACGAAGAACGGCGTCCTGTGCGCAAACGCCACGTCGGACGCGCGGTTCGCTCAGGACCCGCGGGCAGCCAGCCTGCAGAGCCTCGCCTTGCGCAGCGTGGTGTGCGTACCGATCATCGCGCACGAGGTGGTACAAGGCGTGATCCATCTCGACTGCGCCATGTCGCGGCACACGTACACGCGCGAGCAGTTGCGGCTGACGACGGCCGTCGGGCGGATGTGCGGGCTGGCGATCGAGAACCTCCGGCTGATGGAGGCGCGGATGCAGAATGAGCGGCTGGCCGCCGTGGGAGAGGCGGTCGCTTATCTGTCGCACCATATCCGCAACATTCTCCAGGGGCTGCGCAGCGGCGCGGACGTGGTGGAGATGAGCCTGCGAAAAGAGGATTTCAACCAACTTGCCACCGGCTGGCAGGTTGTCAATCACAACCTCGATCGCATCTTCCAGCTCACGACGAACATGCTCACGTTCAGCAAGGATCGCGCCCCGCGGATGGAACTGTGCCAGCTCAGCACGATCATCGAGGACGTGCTCGAACTCGCCCGGCGGCAGGCGCAGCACCAGGGCGTCGACATCGAAACGGACCTCGTGGAGACACCGCCGGCGCTGCTGGATCCGGAGGGCATTCACCAGGCGGTGCTCAACGTTCTCTTGAACGCCATCGCCGCTTGTCCGGCCGCCAACGGTCGCGTTTATCTGCGGACGGCCTATGACGCGCTCAAGGACGAGCTGGTCATTGCCGTCAGCGACAACGGCGCGGGGATACCGCCTGACCAGGTCGAGAGCATGTTCAGGCCGTTCTACTCATCAAAGGGTCAGGGCGGCACGGGCCTTGGGCTGGCGGCGACGAAGAAGATCATCGACGAGCTGCGCGGGCGGATCGACGTGCAGAGCGCACCCGGTACGGGCACGTCCATCACGATCTCGCTACCTTGCGTGCGCGACGACGACACCGATTCTGAGGCGACGCGGTAACGGGCCGCCGATCAGCAGGCAAGAGTACCACCCTCATCGTCTTTGAGGCAGCGGCAGACCCAGCCGGGCCATGACCTGCTGGAGATCCTCCCAAGCCTTGCCCTTCTCGCCCGGACTGCGCAGCAGGTAAGCAGGGTGGTAGGTCGGCATGAGGGGGATGATGGTTGTCGTTCCATCCGCCTGGCGGAGATGGAAGTCGTGGAACTTGCCGCGCAGGCGGCCGATGCCCTGCGTGGTGTTCAGGAGCGTCTTGGCGGCCGGAGCGCCGAGAGCGATGATCACTTCCGGGTCGATGATGCGCAGTTGCTCGAACAGATAGGGGCTGCACGAGACGATCTCGTCGCTGGCCGGATCGCGGTTCTGCGGCGGGCGGCACTTGACGATGTTGCAGATGTAGACGTCCGCGCGCTTGAGACCCATGGCGACGATCATGCGTGTGAGCAGTTGACCGGCGCGGCCGACGAAGGGGATGCCCTGCTGATCTTCATCGTAGCCGGGGCCCTCGCCGACAAAGACCAGTCGCGCCTCGGAACTGCCCACGCCGAATACGGTGTTTGTGCGCGTCTCGTGGAGGCCGCACCTGCGGCATTCCCTGACCTGATCGCGATCGAGCACGTCGAGCGCTTTCTGCCTGCATGCGGAGTCGGCAGCCGGGCGAGGGCGCAAACGATTACCGGCAGGCGGGATCGCGGCGAGCGTCTCCTGCGAGATCGGCACCTGATCGAGGCCGAAAAAGCGGTCTGTAGCGATGAACTGGCGCAGCGCGGCGCGATAATCGTTTTGTTCGGTCATTTGCGCGTGTGGCCTCCGTCGCGGATACTGCAAATCCCGCGGCTGTAGCATTCAGTTCGCCCGCGGTTAGTATAGGGACGCCATGGCTGCGTACCAGGACATCAGCATTCGACTCGCCGACGGATACGAGGCGTACGGCCGCTACTGGCCGTCGCCGGAGTGCAAGTCCGCGGTGCTGCATGTCCACGGCATCCAGTCGCACTGCGGGTGGTATACCATGACCGCGGGGGCGCTCAACCGCGGGGGCATGGCCGTCCTTCAGCCGGACCGGCGCGGCTCCGGCCAAAACCGGGGGGCTCGCGGCCACGCCGACTCGCCGGAACAACTGATCGATGACGCCCGACGGAGCGCCGAGTGGCTTTGCGAGCATGCAGGCGTGGGCAAGGTGCACCTCGTCGGCGTGAGTTGGGGAGGTAAGCTCATCGCTGCATTGCACGCGACGTACCCGGAGATCGCAGAGACGCTGACGCTGGTTGCACCCGGGCTGTTTCCGATCATCGACGTGTCGCCGGCGGAGAAGTTCCGAATCGGCTGGTCGATGGTTTCGAATCCGGAGAGACTGTTCGACATTCCGCTCAACGATCCGGAACTGTTCACCAGCAGGCCGGAGTGGATCGACTTCCTTAACAACGACGAACTCCAGGTTCGCCAGGCAACAGCGGGTTTCTTTCTGGCCTCGCGGCGAATGGACAGAATCGCCGCCCGGCTCGCGAAGTCGCCGCCGGTGCCGCTGCACCTCTATCTTGCCGCGGAAGAGCGGATCATCGATAACGAGAAAACCATGCGGATGGTTCGGGAGCTGGCGTGGCCGCACCGGCACACGACGGTGTTCAATCGGTCGCGGCACACATTCGAGTTCGGCGACGACCGGAACGACTACCTCGCCGACCTGGTGGCATGGCTGCAAGCGCCCGAGTCGTATGGAGCGGTCATGCCGGCGGCCGGCCGATAGACTCGGTATCATCGATACAGCGGCCCATGATGCGAAGCACGACGGCCAGCAGCACGGTCCCCACGACCAGGGCAATCCACGGAGAGATGGCCAGCTTGTTGCAGAGCGTGTCGCCGACGGTCATGCCCACGACGGCCGCCATGAGCGCGTAGGGAATCTGCGTCCACACATGCTCTTCCAGGCTGCAACCGGATGCGATGGCGGACAGCACCGTTGTATCGCTGATCGGCGAGCAGTGGTCGCCGAAGATCGACCCCGCCAGCACGCTGCCGACACTGGCGTAGAACAACGAGAGCGCGTCGGCGTGTGGCTGCGAGGCAGCCAATCCCGCCGCCACGGTAACGACCATTGGACAGAGAATGCCCATCGTGCCCCACGACGTGCCGGTCGCAAACGACACGCCAGCGGCGCTTGCAAAAACGGCAACTGGGAGCCACGTGATCGAGAATTCCGCCGCCACCAATCGCTGCCGCACGACTTCACCGACGTGCAGGTCGGTGGATGCGGACGAGAGAGCCCACGCCAGTACGAGTACGACGAGCGCGGGATAGACGCGAGCCATGCCGGCGAGGGAAGCATCCATCGCGGACTTGAGCGATCCGAAACCGCCGAGAGCGGTCAGCAGCACGGCGGCCATGGCGCTCGCCAGCGCCCCGTACAGGATGGACGCATACGGGTCCGCGTACTGGAACACCGTCTTGATCGACAGTTCAACGCCCGGTGGCCGTTGGAACATGCCCGGCCAGACAAGAACACCGCACGTCACGATCACGAGCAGCAGAATGGGGACTCCCGCTACCCACCAGGCACCCTTCACCGGTGCAAGCGACGAACAGCCGGCCATGCCGGCGGACGATTCATCATCGCCAATGACCCGGCGCTCCGACCGATGCATGGCGCCAAGTTCACGCCCCATGACGGCGACGAGGAAGACGAGAATAATCGCGAAAATCGGGTAGAAGCGATACGGGATGCTGTTCAGGAACGCGTGCCAGCCGTCTACGTCTTTGAGGAATTCGGGCACTTGCGCGGATGTTTTCACCGCGTCGAGGCCTTGATCGATATAGCCGATCTCCGCGCCGACCCACGTGCCGATCATGGCGATCGACGCGACCGGCGCGGCGGTCGAATCGACGATGTACGCCAGCTTCGCCCGGGAGATACGCAGCCGATCGCAGATGGGCTGCATGGTCGGGCCGACGATCATCGAGTTGGCGTAGTCGTCGAAGAACACAACCAGGCCCGCCAGCCACGCGGTGAGTTGGCCGCGGCGGCGGCTCGCGGCCCGCTTGGCGATGATCTCGACCAGCGCGGCGGTCCCGCCGTGGTCGCCGACGACGCCGACCATCGCCCCGATAATCAGCGTGAAGAGGAGAATCTTGACGTGGTCGACATTAACGATGGCGCCGATGACGTAACCCTCCATCGTGAGCCGAATGGCGCGGATCGCGACGTTGCCGCTGCCGAAGCTCTCCGCCGGCGGCAGGCAGGGAATCAGCATGCCGGCCGCGACGACGACGCCGAGAAGAAGCGACGGCACGACCTGACGCGTGATGATGGCACAGGCGATGGCGACCAACGCCGGCGTGATCGTCCAGAGCCCATAACTTTCCGGCGTACGCAGCGTGGCTGCGACGGCGGGAGTAGCTGCGGCCGCCTGGTCTGCACCCATGACATGAGCGGCGCAAAGCAACACCGCCGCGGCAACGACGAATATGAGGAAGACACTCGATCCGCCAAGGCGTCGGTGAGATCGATTCATCGTACGCAATAGTTGCGGTGACATCCGTTCGCCGGCGCGATTCGCACGCGGAGAGCGGCCCGCGGTTCTGGTGGGCCCGGGATCGAATCGTGCCGGCCGCATCCTAACGGAACACCTCCACCGCGGCACGGAAAATCGCGAGGCCGTCCGGCTCGGGGATGTCGTCCGCCGCCGTGGCGAAGGGATGCTGTGACGGATCGACGAATCGCTCGGGATGGGGCATGAGGCCGAGCACGCGGCCGGTTTCGTCGGTCAGGCCGGCGACGTCGTCGAAGCTGCCGGTCGGATTGGCCGGGCCCGTGCGCGGCTCGCCGCGCGTGTATCGCAGAGCGGCGAGCGAACGGTCGTACGCCTCCGCGTTGGCGACGGCGAACCGCCCTTCGGCATGCGCGATCGGCAGGAAGTATCTCCGGCCGCGTTCGAGGAACACGCAACGCTGCGTGTCACACCGTAGCGAGGTCCACTGGCAGACGAAGCGTCCTTGTGCGTTGAGGGCGAGCGTGCAGCGGGTGTGGGGCGACCCGGCGGTCAACAGGCCGGCTTTGACCAGCACCTGGAAACCGTTGCAGATGCCGAGCACAAGCCGATCGCAGCGCACGAAGTCGCGCAACTGCTCGCCCATACGGTGGGCCAGCCGATTGGCGAGGATACGGCCGGCCGAGATGTCGTCGCCGTAGCTGAAGCCGCCGGGCAGCGTGAGGATGCCGTAGCGATCGAGCGTGGCCGGTTGTTCGAGCAGGCGGCTGACGTGCATAGCGTCGCACTCGGCGCCGGCGAGTCGCCACGCGTGCTGCGTTTCGACGTCGCAGTTGATTCCGGGTGCTCGAAGCAGCAAAACACGAGGCTGCGCCAAGGCCGTGCTCCTTAGTCCAGGTAGTTCGTCCGCCGCCAGGCTGCGTCGAGGCGAGGAACTTCGACATCGACGAGCGTCTTTGCACCGACGCCGATGCAAAGTCGTTTGTCTCGGGTCACGACGCCCAGTTCGACGATTTCGCGTCCGCCGCCCAGTGCGTTCCCATCGACGTCCGGCGGCGTGGTGAAAACGTAGGCGCTGCGGGACTCGTCGAACAGGCGCAGCCGCGCATCGGCTCCTGTTGCGAACCCGTCGAGCGACACCGTCGCGCCGCGGGCGCCGCCGATGCACATCTCGGCGAGGCAGACGGCCAGTCCACCGTCGCTGACGTCGTGACACGCCGTGGCCTGCCCGCTGCGAATGATCCGCGCCACGGTGCGGTGCATGGCGGCGGCCGACTCGGGACCGCCCCGCCGGACATCCGCGGAAACGTACCAGACTCGCGCGCCCGGTTGCTTGAGATCCGACGTGACGCAGCGGCGCACATCCTCGACGAGCCCCAGCGAGCTGATCAGCAGCGTGCCGGGGATCGCGATCGTCTCGGGCAGACCGAGCCGCCGCGCGTCGTCCGCCGAAAGCGAGAACTGGTTGTTCAGCGAGTCCTTGCCGGAGATGAACGGGACGCGATAGGTGACCGCTGCGTCGTGGCATGCCTGGCAGGCGCGGACCAATGCCCCCAATTGCTCTTCGTCTTCGCATCCCGGCCAGCAGAAGTTGTCGAGAATGGCGATCCGGTCGGGGTTCGCGCCGACGCAGATCACGTTGCGGATCGCCTCGTCGATGGCCAGGACGGCCATCCAATACGGGTCATCATCGGACAAGTTGGGGCACACGCCGGCGCCGATGGCGACGCCGCGGCGGCTGTCGAGCAGTGGGCGAACGACCGCGGCGTCAGATGGTCCCTCGCCGACGCCCGCCGCCGGTTTGACGGCGCTGCCGCCCTGCACCTCGTGGTCATACTGCCGGAAGACGGCCTCGCGGCTGCAACAGTTGAGCGATGACAGGCGTTCGAGCAGCATTGCCTGCACGTCGGCGATCCGCTCGTTCACCGTCGGAGAGCTGCGCCGCAGCGCGTTCCAAGTTGCGATCCGGCGGCGCTTCGGCAGGCCCTTGTGCAGAAAACCTACATCAAGCGAGCCGACTTCGCCGCCGGCGTAGCGCACGCGCAGCACGCCGTCGCCGGTGAACTCACCGATCACCGACGCCTCGACCTCTTCTGCCACGAAGACGGCCACCAGCTCCGCCAACCGCTCGGGGACGACGGCGAGCACCATGCGCTCCTGCGCCTCGGACAGCCAGATCTCGTTGTAACGCAGACCCGCGTACTTGAGCGGGACCTTGTCGAGATCGACCACCGCACCCAGTTCGTGGGCCATCTCGCCCACCGCACTGCTCAGCCCGCCGGCGCCGCAGTCGGTGATGGCGGTGTACAGACACCCCGTCGCGTGATCGCGGGCCCGCAGCAACGCATCGAGGACCTTCTTCTCTTCGATGGCGTTGCCGATCTGCACCGCGTGAGCGAATTCATCCGCGTGCGTGTCCGTGAGTTCGGCGGAAGAAAACGTCGCCCCACCAATGCCGTCGCGGCCGGTGCGACCGCCCACAAGGACAATCTTGTCGCCGCGTCGCGGCTCCTTGTGGATCCGGTCCTTCGAAATCACACCGACGCAACCGCAGTAGACCAGCGGGTTCGCCAGGTAGCGATCGTCGAAGTAAAGCGCGCCGGCAACGGTGGGGATGCCCATGCGATTGCCGTAGTCGCGCACTCCTTCAACGATGCCGCGCAGTATCCGCCGCGGCCGCAGGACACCCGGCGGCAGCCGATCGTCGTCGAAGTCGGGATCGGCGACGCAGAACACGTCGGTGTTGGCAATGGGTTTGGCACCCAGGCCGCAGCCGAGGATGTCACGAATGCAGCCGCCCGCGCCGGTGGCGGCGCCGCCGTACGGCTCGATCGCCGACGGATGGTTGTGGGTCTCGACCTTGAACGCCACACCGTGTCGCTCGTCGAAGTCGACGATGCCGGCGTTGTCCTTGAAGACCGAGAGACACCACGGCAGGGCCAGTTCGCGCGTCGCCTTTGCGATCGTGTCCGCCAGCAGATTGTCGTAATGCCGCTCGACGTCGGCGTCGATTCCGTCAACACCGAACCCCTGGCCGCGGTAAACGACGGCGCTCTTGAGTGTCTTGTGCACGCAGTGTTCCGACCAAGTCTGGGCGATCGTTTCCAGCTCGAGGTCGGTCGGGTCCCTTTCCAACGTCGCGAAGTGGCGCTCGACGGCGCGCAGCTCCTCGACTGACAGGAACAGGTGCTTTTCCCGCGACAGCCGGGTGAGTTCCTCGTCGCCGAGCCCCGTCAGGCGGACGTGCCGCACCTGGTTCGATACCTGCGGCGCCTCGGGGAAGCGCTGAGGAAGCTCGTCGCGCCGGCCGAGCCCGCAGATGGATATTTTCTCGATGCTGGGGTTGGCCAGAATGCGCCGGGCGAGCGTTTCGAGGCGGTCAAGCTCCGTCAGGCCAATGACGGCGTATCGCCAGGCCGTCCGCACCTGCACGCCAGTTCCCCCGAGAGCTGCCGACTGAAGAAGCTCCCGGGCCGCACCGGCCGCACTGATCGCCACCGGATCCATGACACCCGGCAGCAGGTGGACCTCCACCACGGGTTCGGCCGACTCCGGCCAATCGGCTCCCTGGTGGCAGGACCACTGCTCGATGACGGGATCGGCGAACAAATCGGCTGACAGTCTCTCCGCTGCGGCCCGGTCCAGCTGGCCGCGGAGCAGGTACAACCGAGTGGCGCGAATGCCGGTGACTTCACTGAAGCCGGCGCGATGTGCCGTAGCGAGCAGCCCGGCGCCACGCGCATCATGTGATGCGGATGTCGCCTCTACTGCGATTTCCCAGATCGATTCCGAATCCCACATCGCGGTCAGTTTGCACGTGGTCCGGCCGGCAACGTTGCAACGGCGCACTCGTTGGACGCGCGGATTCTACGGGCGATGGCGCGCGGGCACAAAACGCGCACTAAAACACACGGCCCCGGCTACGCTTCGCTGCGTCAGACCGTGCCCCGCGCCGTATTCGCACCAGGGGGGAGCCATGGCCTGCCCCTTCGAGTCAGTCCCGGCCACCCGACGGGCGGATTGCTCGGAATGGCCCTACTGGGCCTGCAATGCGCTGCTGTCGATCAGGCGGTATGACGCCGCGGGGTTGGACGGGCAGGTGTCCTGCTCGACGATGAAGCGCTGCGGTGACAGCAGGCTGCTGACCGTAACGTTGGCCTGCATGATCTCGTCCGCGGGAATCGGCAGCGGCCGGCCGAACGTGTCGGCCGTCGGGTGGAAGAAGCCGAGCGTGTGGCCGATTTCGTGGGTCGTCGTGTTGGCGATGGCATTGATCCACTGGTCGTAAGTGGCGCTGCCCACTCGAGTGGCGATGGCGCCGCCCCAGATCAGCGCTGCGTCGTCGGGATTGGCGTTGCAGGCGTCGTAGTCCGACTGGCCGATGTGCTTGCTGCCGTCCGGCGGAAGGTCGCCGGTAATGAGAACGACCGTCGCGTCTACTGCGGTGTCGCCGTCGCCGATTGCAACGGCAACGTCCATCGGATCGAGATCACAGAGATTCTCCTGAACGCGGGCAAGCACAGCCTGCTTGAAAGTCGAATCGAGATCGGCAACCTGGGGCACAGGACCGGCAATGTTCAGGAGACCCACGTCGAATGCAGAAAGGTCACGACCGGCCACCAGCGGGCTGACGCCGCCATCCCAGTCGAGGACGATGAGCGTCGAGGCATCCTCTGGCGCCGGCGAGCGATCGCACGCGGAAGCGGTCAGCAGGCGTGCGCCGGGATCCGACGAAGTCGGTGGAAACTGGAAGGAACCGCAGCCTCCGGTTGCAAGCAGCATGGCTGCCGCAATTGCTACGGTCGTGCGACCGCGCCACGCGTGGCTTCTCATCACTTCTGCCCCTCCCTCGAGGACCGGTCGCCCGCGGGCGCCGGCCGGAGACATTCCCTCGCTGTCTATGAAGTTATTCCGGCATCAAGGCTCCGTGTCAAAGCGGCGTATGCGCAACGGCCGCGATGGGTTTCGGGTGAGCGACCTTTTCGGACGTGCAGGCGAAAGCATCGCGCGCCGAACGCGATCTGGTGACGGTGGGAGTGGTGGCTGGCGCGCTCGCGCTGCCGACCGGCGTCCAGCGTGAAATGCAGGTTGCGAATCGGCGCATGAAAAAGGGGCCCGACGCTCTCCCCCCTGGCAGCACCGGGCCCACAACAATGGCGGCAGTGAGATTCCTGTCTCGACCGGGGTCTACCGCGCGCCCCGCAGTCGAGCATCTTTTTGGCGATCCGCCCCAACGCGGCAGATCGTTGATACCCTATCGAATCACGCGGCCGAACTTCGTCATCAGCATGCTCGAGACGAGCATGATGGCGGCCACCGATCCCATCGCACCGCATGCGCCCGTTGCCCCAGTGTTGTCGTCGACGAGACCTTCGGCGGCCGCGAAGGCCGCCTCAATATCGAGGTCGCTGTCCATCGTCACGACGAGCGTGGCGTCGGTCGGGTCGGCCTCGGCCGGCAGGTCACCGGTCCAGCCGGTGAAGACGAAGCCGGGGTCGGCATAGGCCGTCAGCGTTACCACCGTGCCCTCCGCATACGTGAAGTCGGCCGGATCGCGAACAATCGTGCCCGCTCCGGACGGATCGACGAAGGCGGTCAATGTATATTCGACGCCGCCTGCCGGCTCGAAGACGGCCACGAGATACGTGTCGTCGAGCATTTCGAAAGTCATCGAGTCCTCGGTCGCGGTGATGTCGCCTTCCCACCCGACGAACTCGTAGCCTTCGGCGGGCATTGCGGTGACGGTCGTGTAGTCGCCGTCGAGCGCCGAGCTGACGATCCCGGCGTCGACCGGCTCGACCTCGATGTCCAGGGCGTATTGTCCGAACGCCGGCCCGGCGCCCAGGAGGCAGGCGAAGGCCGCGCAAGCAAGAGTCGTGATCCAATGTTGGGTTTTCATCTTGCTGATCCTCTCCTTATGGTCCCACTGCCGAAGCATTCGGCCTGACGCCGGCCGAAGCCGTTTGGCCCGACGCATATCGACGCCGCCGGGAGTGCCGCACTTCCATCCGCCTCCGGACCGAACTTTACGATATAGTGTCAACGTGCGGCACTTTCTGCGCGTGCGGCTTCAGAGGGGGTGAATGCGTTCACTCGAAGTGAACTGAAGCCCGGAGGGAGTTGTTGCCGGCATGTTTGCGGCGCGCGAGCCGGGGCGATAAGTCACCGGCTCGCCCTCACGGCGCTGGTCGAACAAGCGCCGAGGTGATCAGAGCACGGTGGCGCAAGCCCGGCGCCAAGCGGCTGCAGGCCGCGCACTTCAATCCGAAGCGCGCCCGGCAGGACAATGCCCCGCGCTATTCCCCAATCAAGCCCGCTCTCTTCAGGAACCCGGCGATGTGCTCCCAGTAGTCGCGCTCGTCGTGCGGCGGCGGGAGGCTGTTGTGCCCGCAGGCGTACTCGACGTACTGTGAACCGGCGGCGAGCTCGTGCAGACGCCGCCCGTGCCACACGGGGACCAGGCGATCCTGATTGCCGTGGAAAATCAGCAGCGGTACGCCCAACTCCTGCACCACGCGGTCGGTCTCATAGTCGTGGCGCACGAGGAATCCGGGCAGCAGCATGTGGTGCGCCAGATCGTCCGTACTGGTGAAGGTCGATTGCAGGATGAGCGCCGCCGGCCGGCGCTGCTCGGCCACGCTCGCCGCCACCGCCGCGCCCAGCGAAAACCCGTGAAACACGATGCGCGTTGCGTCCACGTCGTCCCGCGACGCGAGCAGGTCGTAGAACTTGACGCACGCGTCCTCGATCGAGGCCTTTGACGGCTGCACGTCCGCCCGCCCGTACCCCGGGTACTCCGGCAGCAGCACCGACACGCCCAGCCGGTTGTAATCTTGGGCGATCCACGCCTTCTGCTCGATCAGCTCCGCGTTGCCGTGAAAGAAGATCACCACCGGCGACCTTTCATTCACGTCCACGCTCGCCGCGCCGACTGCCGCAGGCGCCGGTATGAACCACGCGTACGACTGGCCGCCACGAGCCAAGTCGATCTTCAGAACCTCGACCTGCGGAGGCGCGGGCGAGACTACCGCCCGCGAAGCTCTGCTGGCCGGAAACAACATCCGGTCCTGCAAAGAGAACATCGCCAGCGCATAGACCGCATAGATGACGATCAGGCCCAACAGGGTGCGTCGCCAGACCTTTCGCCACTGCCGCCGCGTTCGCGCTGGACGCTTCGCGTTATCCGCCAGATCCGCGAAGTCTTCGCCTCCATCGCGCATAGCATCACCTCCGCAGGCCGGAGGCTATCGCTCTATCGCAGTCGTTTCCAGATGCCGGCGTCTCGATCGGGCGCGGATGCTCGGAAAATCCCGGGGCGTGCCGAGTTGGTGGGTGGTTAACGCGCGGATTTGCTCAGGGAAGCCATACGCCTTCGATGGCGCGGCCTGCCGGCCGCTTGGCACCAGGCTCGCGTCGCGGTGCTCTGACCACGCCGGTGCTGCCGGTCTTGGCCATTGGGTGCGAACTACCGCCATTCAGTCCATCCACTCGCGGAGCGTGCAAGGCGGACAGGCATCGACCCAGTGAATACGCTGGTCTTCGTTCCTCCATACCCGTACGTGCGAGTTCCAACGCGGCAGGATGGAGTCACCGACGTGCGGATTCGGCCACAGGAAAGGCTCTGACGTGGCAACGCCGCTCGGATAGCAGCCATGTACAAGCAGGACTGCTGCAGGCGTCCTCTGACCGCGCGACCAGACTCCGGCGGGGCTTTCGAACAAAGCCTCCTCGACCTCAATGTCATCCGGGCTTGTGAGAAACTCATTTGCCGCCACGGCGACGATGAGCGGATGGCACAAGTCGCGGTACTTTGTTGCTTTACGCCTGATTGCGGTTTGAAGCCGCCGTACGCTCTCCGGTCCGACTAATCCTCCTCCAGAGGAGCCTCCGATTACCATCAAAGATGATCCCTCCCTCCTCTCACGTTGAAGCGGAATGACTTCGAACTGGATCTTCCATCCCGATTGCTCGTCAACATATTGATGTGCCTGCCGGGCGTGGGGAGCTGAACGATCGGATGTACCAGAGCCGGCATCCATTGCGGCACGAACGGTTTCCACAAATGTCGCGAACCTGCCAGGCGATGGATTCCGTTCGCTCATGGTTACACGGTGCACGGCCAGCCCGAAGGTCCGATCGGCTACCAGTCTTCCTGCGCTCATCATGAGCTGATCGACGCGGTCATCATGTCGCCGCCATTTCTCGGGGCCGCGCATAACCGTGGCTTCCACGTGGACAGGAGGACTTTCTTCGTACCGGACTATGAAATCGGGCTCGGCGTCATCCGCGACATCGACACGATAGCCCATGAACGTCATGTAGGCGAAGAGGAAGAGCTCAAAAAGGGCCCCTTCAAATACGTCGTCCTCACGAGCCGCAAGCCGAGATCGCAAACGCTCTCTATGCGCCGCGGGATATATGTCGAAAATGCGGTTCAGGTCGTCGCGCACTTGCTCGAGCTGTGGCCAAGCACATCGGTCAATGAACACGTAGGCGGACTCGCCGACCTGAATGCGCCGATGATCAGTGCGCTCGCGTTTCTCTCGGAAGAGACTCATCGATCGTCCTTCCGTGGACAGCTTCATCCGTTACGGTACATGTCCTCCGTTCGTACGGTCAATCAACGACCTTCCTCGTCGTTAGGATGGCACAGGTTCGCGAGACTCTGGCCCTCTAGAGGTTTTGCTGAATTCAAACATCCCCCCACCGGCGTCTACGGTTACGCGGTCGCCTTCGGCGAAGTCGCCGGCGAGGATGCGTTTGGCCAGCGGGTTTTCGATGTATTGCTGGATCAGCCGCTTCAACGGGCGGGCGCCGAAGGCCGGGTCGTAGCCTTCCGCGGCCAGCTTATCGAGCGCCGCGTCGGTCACGTTCAACTCGATCTTGCGATCCGCCAGGCGCCGGCGGAGCAGGTTCACCTGGATCTCGGCGATCGACTTCATGTTCTCGCGCGTCAGGCGGTGGAAGACGATCGTCTCGTCCACGCGGTTCAAAAACTCCGGGCGGAAGTGCTGCTTCAAGATCTCCTTTAGCGCCGCCTCGATCTCGATCTCGGCCGCGCCGCTGTCGGACAGGGCCTGCAAGCGGTCGCTGCCGATGTTGCTGGTCATGACGATAATGGTGTTCTTGAAGTCGATGGTCCGGCCGTGGCCGTCGGTCAGGCGGCCGTCGTCGAGCACCTGCAAGAGCACGTTGAAGACGTCGTGATGGGCCTTCTCGATCTCGTCGAAGAGGATGACGGAGTACGGCCGGCGATGCACGGCCTCGGTCAGCACGCCGCCCTCGTCGTAGCCGACGTAGCCCGGCGGCGCCCCGATCAGCCGGGCGACGGAGTGCTTCTCCATGAACTCACTCATGTCGATCCGCACCATCGCCTCTTCCGTATCGAACAGGAACGCGGCCAGCGCCTTACACAGTTCGGTTTTGCCGACGCCGGTGGGCCCGAGGAAGAGAAACGAGCCGAGCGGGCGGTGCGGATCGCCCAGGCCGCTGCGCGAACGCCGCACGGCGTCGCTGACGGCGCGCACCGCGTCCTCCTGTCCGACGATGCGCTTGGCGAGCGCATCCTCCATTCGCAGGAGCTTGGCCTTTTCGCTTTCGAGCATTCGCGACACGGGGATGCCCGTCCAGCTCGAGAGCACCTCGGCGATCTGCTCGGCGGTGACCTCCTCGTGGACGAGCCCGCCGCCGGCGGTATGCATGTCGGCGAGGTTGCGCTCGGCCGCGTCGAGCTTGACCTGCAGGTCCTTCAGCTCGCCGTAGCGGATGCGCGCCGCGGTCTCGAGGTCGCCGCGCCGCTGGGCGTCTTCGAGCTCGACCTGCTTGGCATCGATCTGCTCGCGAAGCTGCTTGGCATTACGCAGGACGCCGACTTCGTTCTCCCACTGCGTGGTCAGGCCGCGGTTCTTCTCCTGAAGGTTGGAAAGCTGCTTCTCGATGCGGACCAGTTGCTCCTTTGACGCCCGGTCCTTTTCGAGCTTGAGCGCCTCGCGCTCGATCTCGAGCTGCATGATCTGCCGGCGGATTTCGTCGAGCTCGGCCGGCAGCGAGTCGTTCTCGATCCGCACTCGCGAGGCGGCCTCGTCCACAAGGTCGATCGCCTTGTCCGGCAGGAAGCGGTCGGCGATGTAACGGCTTGCTAGCGTGGCCGCCGCGACGAGCGCCGAATCCTGAATGCGCAGGCCGTGGTGGGCGTCGTAGCGCGGCTTGAGCCCACGGAGAATCGCGATGGTGTCCTCGACGCTGGGCTCGCCGACGTAGATGGGCTGGAAGCGCCGTTCGAGAGCGGCGTCCTTCTCGACGTGCTTGCGGTACTCGTCGAGCGTGGTCGCTCCGATGGTGCGAAGCTCGCCGCGCGCCAGGGCCGGCTTCAGCAGGTTGCCGGCGTCCACGGCGCCTTCGGCCCGGCCGGCACCGACCACGGTGTGCAGCTCGTCGATGAAGAGGATGACGGCGCCGTCGCTCTCGACGACTTCGCGGATGACGGCCTTGAGGCGGTCCTCGAACTCGCCGCGGTATTTCGCCCCGGCGATCAGAGCGCCCATATCGAGGGCAACGATGCGCTTGTTCTTGAGCACGGTGGGGACGTCGCCGGCGAGGATGCGGAGGGCGAGGCCTTCGACGATGGCGGTCTTGCCGACGCCGGGCTCGCCGATGAGCACGGGGTTGTTCTTCGTCCGCCGCGAGAGCACCTGCATGCAACGGCGGATTTCCTCGTCACGTCCGATGACGGGGTCGATCCGGCCTTTGCGGGCCAGTTCGACGAGGTCGCGGCCGTAGCGCACCAGAGCCTGATATGTGGCCTCGGGGTTCTCGCTGCTAACCGACTGGCCGCCGCGCACCTCTTTCAGGGCCGCCAGAAGCTCGCTCTGCTTGACGCCGGCCAGGCTGAGCACTTCTTTCGCGGTGCTGTCGACCTCCGCCAGGCCGAGCAGCAGGTGCTCGGTGCTGACGTACTGGTCCTTGAGGCGGTCGGCCTCCTTGCGGGCCTGGTTGAGTACTGCTTGCAGCTTGGGATCGGCCGTCAGCGAGGCGCCGGAGACCTTCGGTAGGCGGTCCAGCTCGGAGTCGGTCACCTGGCGGAGGTGGTCCACACGGATGCCGGTCTTGGTCAGGATGGGCACGACGGCTCCCCCCTCGCCCTCGGTCAGCAGGGCCTGCAAAAGATGCAGCGGGGAGTAGGCCGCGTGGCTCATCCCCGCGGCAATCTGGTGGCCCTTGGTCAGTGCCTCCTGTGCCTTCACCGTGTATTGGTCAGTGGTCATCGAATGTCATTCTCCTTCCGCTGGACAGACCGAAACGGCCCTTGGCCGGCCTGAGCGCGGGCAGTCGCGTCGTCTGAAGCGGTACTTCAACCGGTTTGGTTTCGGAGGTCCGGCGTACCCTCGCTCACACGCATGAGAACGAGCAGGCGGCGTGCCGGCACGAAGATAGAACATAAATAAAGTAATATCATATGGTTACGTTCAAAACAGGGGGCACGGCCAGATGCCAGAATGGCAGGCTTTTCGGCCTCCGGCGGGCAGTCGATGAAAGCGTGCGCAAAACCCTTGCCGATAATACACTTAGCCGCTAGGCTCTGCGCCTTGTGGCGCGTTAGTTCGCAGGTGTGCCTGACGCCTTTGGCGCGGCGTTGGGTGCTTCTTCACGCAACTCATGCGAGGGAAGGTCTAATGATGAAAAAGTTCGCGACGTGCGCTGTGGTCGTGTCGCTCTTGACGATAGTCGCAACCGTCCGGGCGGAGCGACCCGCAGACAAGGAATGGCTGAGGGACGCAGGCAATTTCAGCCTGGTCGGATCGATGCAGGAGATGGAGGAGCCCGAAGAGCAGATGGCGATGACGGCTGCCGAAGTCGAGCGAACCGACACCGAATGGGAGATCGAAGGACCGATCTTCCTGCGCAGTGCCGATCCCGAAGAGACCGGTGAGATCGTCATCAAGAACAACAGTACGTATACGACGTCTTCGGACGGTACCGATGACGACTGGGAGTACGAGTTCGAGATCGAATGGGGCGTCGTGGAGAACCACGAACTGATCTTCGAATTGCCGATCAACCTGGGCGACGGCGACGTTGAGGGAAACGGCGATGCGACGATCGGGTGGCACTGGCGGCTCTGGGAAGAACAGGACGAGTGGCCGGCGTTTGCCGTGCGCAGCTACATTCGCATCCCCTCAGGGTACCATTCGGAAGGCGTGGACGGTGAGATCCGCGGCCTGCTGACCAAGACCATCGTCCCGGGCAAGTTCCGCATCCATGCGAACCCGTTCATGCGCACGCTCAACGGAGATCCGGAGGGCGTGGAGGAAGGCAACGAGGGATGGAACTGGTGTCGGTACGAGCGTGAGGATCGCCGGCACTTCCAGTGGGGCGCTGCCCTCGGTGGCGACTACTGGCTCACCGACGACCTGCTCTTCGTGGCCGACTACGTGCACGAGTCCGCGGAGGACACTGGCACTCGCAACCAGCATTGGGTCGAGGCCGACGTGGACTGGTACTTCGCAGAGGACCAGATTCTGTCGGTCGCGACGATGGCGACTCTCGACGGCGACAGCGAAGGCCCGAACTGGGGCTTGATGTTCAGCTACATCCTCGAGTTCCACGTGTACTAGAGGATCCGGCCCGGCGCCGCCTCCTGCAACCGATCGACCTCGAGGCAGGTGCGGAGGCGTTCGGTCGGCACGCTTGATTGACAGCACGAGGACGCGCGGGCCCGCGGATTCGGCAAATGCCTCCGCGGGCCCTTTCATTGCGCAGACGCCTTGGCGCAGCGCGGCGGCCGAACACCGGCGGCCCATTGCGATCCGCCGACGGCGCCGGTAGAGTCTGCCTGCCTGTCTCCAAGGGCATGCAAGAAAGAGGAGCGACCATGACTCGACGATTGACGCTGGCAACTCTGGTTCTCGCGATTGCGGCTCTATCGGGCTGCGCGAAGAAAGAGCGCGAGGAAGACAAGCGTAACCTGGAAGGCACGATCGAGGCCATCGACCCCAGCGGCGGATTCGTCACCGTCAGCACGGAAATCCACGGGCGCGAAGTCCAGGCGGACGTGAAGGTGACGCACGACACGGAGATTCTGATCGATGGAGCGCTGGCAAAGCTCCAGGATGTGCGTGTTGGTGAGAAAGCCGTCGGCGTCGTGAAGATCATCAAGGAGGGCGACAAGAGGGAGTACGTCGCGCTCCGCGTCAGCATCGACCGGGCCGAGCCGATCGTCGCCCCAGGTGCCAGGAAAGAAACTGCCACGCAGCCGTCGGGCGGCGATGGCGAATGATCGTGACCGCCTTAGCCAAAAAGGCCCCGCCCGGTTCTCACCGAGCAGGGCCATACTGTCACGATATGTCATTTCCAACCGGCGCGACGCTTGCCCGCCGCCGTTTTTCAGAAGCGCTCGGCGATCGACTTCGCCTGCATGAACAGTTGCAGGTAGTCGCGGCCGCCGGCCTTCGAGTCGGTGCCGCTCATATTGAAGCCGCCGAATGGCTGCACGTCCACCAGGGCTCCCGTGCACTTGCGATTGAAGTACAGGTTGCCGACGTGGAACTCGTGCCGGGCGCGCTCCAGCCGCAGGCGATCGCGTGAGTAGAGAGCGCCGGTGAGGCCGTATTCCGTGCCGTTAGCGATATCGAGCAGATCGTCGAAGTCCTTGCCCTTGATCACCGCCAGCACCGGTCCGAAGATTTCCTCCTGCGCCATCCGGGCGTTGCGATCGATATCCGCGATTACGGTCGGTGGAATGAAATGTCCCCCGCCGGGGACCTTGCCCCCGACCAGAACCGCACGGCCTTCCTTTTTGCCGATCTCGATGTACCTGTTGATCGATTCGAATGCCGTGGCGTCGATCACGGCTCCCATGTTCAGATTCTCGGCATTGGCGGTGTGGCCGATGGTCAGCTTCTTCGCCCGCTCCACGACCTTGTCGAGCAATTCGTCGTAGATGTTCTCGTGCGCGATCAGCCGCGAACACGCGGAGCACTTCTGCCCCTGGAAACCGAATGCGGCAGCAACGACGCCGGCGGCCGCGTCATCGATGTCTGCCGTCTCATCCACGACGATGCCGTCTTTGCCGCCCATCTCCAGGATGGTGCGCTTGAGCCATATCTGGCCGGGGGCGATCTTCGCCGCCTTCGCAAAAATACCGAGGCCGACCTCCTTCGAACCGGTGAACGCGATCAGCCGCGTGTGCTTGTGCTCGACCAGCAGGTCGCCGATTGCCCCACCGCTACCGGGCAGGAAGTTGAGCACACCATCGGGCAGGCCGGCCTCCCATAGAACCTCCGCAACCTTCGCGGCGCAGACCGGCGCAGTGCTGGCCGGCTTGAGCACGACCGTGTTGCCGGTGACCAGCGCGGCGGTGGTCATACCGGCGCAGATGGCCATGGGGAAGTTCCACGGTGGGATCACGACAGCCACGCCCAGCGGGATCTGGCGAACCTCGTTCTCCTCGCCTGAATACGGCGTGGTCGGGAGGCTGCCGCCCAGCCGCATCATCTCCCGGCCGTAGAACTCGAGGAAGTCGATCATCTCGCAGACGTCGGCGTAGGCTTCGATCCAGCTCTTGCTTACCTCGAAGCACTGCCAGGCAGCGAGCTCGTAGATCCGGCGGCGCATGATCGCGGCCGCCTTGATCAGGATGCGGGCGCGGGCGTCGGGCTCGACCCGGCTCCACGTCTTGAACGTCTCGTAGGCGGTCTTGATGGCCTCATTGGCGTGGTCAGGCGTCGCTTTGGCCACCTGTCCGACGATCTGGTCGGTCGCCGCGGGGCAGTACGACTTGATCCTGTCGTTCGTCTCCATCCGGCGGCCGCCGATGCGAAGGTTGTACGTGCGGCCAAGCTGCTTCGAAACGACGCCGATGGCGTCAAGCATTCTCGATCGGGGCTCGTTCTGCGCAAAATCGACGTAAGGTTCCGGGCGGTACGGGGTAAGCATCAGAAGACTCCTTGGATTCTGAAGGTCAGACAAGCTCCGCTACCTGTGTACCTAAATCTTATCGCAGGAGGAACAAACCGCACGCCGGGGCGTGTCAACGGCCCAGTTCCTGGGAGCGGCGCCAGGCGGCGAGGACTCCCGCCTCCAGATGCTCTTTCACTTGATTGGCGAGCATCGATTCGATGGCCGCCTCGGTTGTGCCGCCGGGCGACATCACCTTCTTGCGGAGCACATCGGGCGGATCGGACGATTCGATCATCATCCGCGCCGCGCCGAGGCAGGTCTGGCGGACGAGCAACGTGGCTTGCTGGTGGGTAAGGCCGGCCTTCTCCCCGGCGGCGATGATGGCTTCGCAGAAGTAGTAGAAGTACGCCGGCCCGGTGCCCGACACCGCCGTGATCGCGTCAAGCAGCGACTCATCCTCAAGGACAATGGCCCGGCCACCGGCCTCGAATATACGCTGAGCGCGCAGCAGGTCCGCTTCCGTCGCATGCCGGCCGGTGACGATGCCGGCCATGCCTTCCCCTACGTGCATGGCAAGGTTCGGCATCGCGCGCACGACGCGAGCGTCAATCCCGGGGAACTGCTCCGCGATGCTCCGCGTCGAAACGCCCGCCATGATGGAGACAATCACATGGTCCGGCCTGACCAGATCGGCGAAACCGGCGCACACCTCGCGGAATTGCTGCGGCTTGACCGCCAGCACGATGATGTAGGCGTCGGTGACCGCTGCGCGGTTGTCATCCGTGACGGCGACGTTGAATCGGCGTTTGAACAGCTCCCGCCGGTTCTCCGACGGGTCGCTGGCGATGATTCGATCATCCAGCAGGATCATGCGGCGCAGAAGACCGTGAACGATGCCTTCCGCCGCATTCCCGCTCCCGATGACGGCGATTTCGTATTGCGTTGGCATGGGCAATCCTCGCATGAGCGCGCCGAAAGCAGACGCGGCCCGGGTTCGGGCATAATGACGCGGGAACCGGGGAATACAAATGACTGCCCGGTGGCGGCGCCTCCCTATTTTGCGAGGCTAATCGGCAGGCAGTTCTACAGGGGCGCGGCTGAGATCAGTATCGCGGCCAGGGTGCCGAAGTAACCTGCGTAGAAGCCGACGGCGCTCGCCTCCGTCGCGATTTTCTCGGCCTTCGGACTGTAGGCGGCACACGTATCCGGCGGTACGGCCTGGTCCGGCTGGTGAGAAATCGACTCCAGCGCCGCCGCCTGCTCGGCGGTGATGGGCAACGGACGCACGGGGGGCCGAGCGATATCGCCGCCCGGCGAGGCGCTAGATCGAACCGTCGCCGGCTGCCCTATCACGTCCGCATGTGCCGATACGGCGGTAACGCCCAGCACGAACAGCACGGTCAACCCGGCAGCTATCGCTCTCATGGCCTTCCTCCCGTCTGGGCAGACCCGCCGCTCCGCGGTGCCCTCGGCTCTTCGAATATCGGCAGCATAACCCAGCCGGCCGAACCCCAGTAGTGCTCAAAAAGAAACCTATCCCAGCACGCCAGGCGCTTCGGCGCGGCCGGATCCAACAGGTAGACACGCATCTCGCCCCGCGCCGCGTCGGCGGGCCGGAACCCCACCACGACGACGGCATGATTATACTCTGCGTTGCCTGCATGGCGATTGATGACGCAGATCATCGGGTAACCCCGCCCCAGCACCCACCACGCCAGCCCTAGCGGCGGCTCCGCGGAGAAGCGGCCGCGGAGTGGGACCATCCGAAGCCCCTGCCCCGCGAGGTAACGCTGCATGTCGCCCACACGCGTCGCATCGCCTCCGGCGGCCTTGATCGCCGACCGCACGTCGCGGGGAGCCAGGCGCTGCGAGTCCAGGACGTAGTTGCCGCACATCACGGCGCTGGCGACGAGGCAATCGGAGTAGCCGTCCGCCGGGACGTACCGAACGGCAATGGTCTCCGGAGGGCGATCGTCAATGGCGATTCGTTTCTGGCATCCCGCGATGCCGCCGGCCAGAACCAGCGCACCGATGGTCACAAGAACCGCCATCTTGCATGGATGTTCCATGCCGGCCGACCGTATCCAGAGGTCACGCGTTCTCATGGTGCTCGACTTCGCAACGCAGGCTTCCGTCCTCACGGGGCCATGGCATGCCTGCCATCATTATGTCGATTGCCGCCGGATGTTCGCTCCGCACAGGCTCCGGATTATCGGAGATTCTTGATGTCAAAGCGATATGCCGCCATAATTGCCCGTTCCGGGGGAACTGCGGCTCGATTCGGCCATCGTGGTGGCGTAGCCAGCCGACTATCTGCCGTTCGGCCGCGGCCTGCATGAACCCTATTTGAGTCCAGGGAGCCGTATGGTCAGGAACCACTTCCGCCGCAACCGCACAACGGCGGGCTTCACGCTCGTTGAGCTGCTCGTCGTCGTCTCGATCATCGCCGTGCTTATCGCGATTCTTCTTCCTTCGCTGAAGAAAGCCCGCGACAGCGCCAAGCGGGTAAACTGCGCGGCCACGATTCGCGGCATCGGACTCGCCAGCCTCACGTACGCGGCGGAGGACACGCAGGAGAACACCATCCCGATCGCGCGCGGTGACGCACTGCAGCGCACCACACGGTGTTCATACTACGGCTACGGTGGAAAAGGCGGACGCGGTGAGGGCGGCTCCAGCAAAAGCATCTGGGGTGGCAGGGCATTCATGGGCCCTTCGGATCGCCCGCTCAATCGCGTAATTTACAAGTCCGGCTTCGCCGGACCGCGCATTCCAGGAGGACCGACCAGCGGCCGGGGAGCCAACTACGACACAGAAACCAAGGCGGACATGGCGGCGTTCAGGTGCCCGGCTGACAAGGGCTTCGCCGGCATGCACCAGGAAGCATGGCGCGCCGAGAGGCTAAGCTCGTATGACCATTATGGAACCAGCTATTCCGCAGTCGCCTTGTTCGTATACGACACCGAGAATCCAACGGCGCTGAGCAGCAACTCGGTCTACGCCCGGCCGGTGTCGCGCGTACCGAATCCCGCCAATACGCTTATGTACCTGGAAAATGCCGGCCGCTACGCTTACCGCGCGACAAACCCGGACTACCCTCATCCCGACAAGTGCCAGGAGCCGTTTGACGAGTCCTACGTCGCCCGGGGCTGGCACGGGCAACCTTGGCACTTCAACGCGGCCTATGCCGATGGGCACGCCGCGTGGATCAAGATTCGTGGCTTCTCCATCGTCGGGACAGGCGATTCAACAAATAACGATTGCTGGGGAAAGCGATGCCAGTGTATCATGATTCGGGATACCGGCTGGCAGATGGACACCCTCCCAGCCTCCGTCATCAAAACGAGGCATGTGAACTTCTCTGGCTGAGCACGACACTATCCGTTGACGAGTTTCCCGCGAGGGGAGTGAAATAACATGAAAGACTGGATATTCAAACTGGCGATCGTCATCGTCTTCGTCGCAACCGCCGGCGCCGCGGTCGCGTATGTCAGCACAAAGGACGGCCCTGGCAACACGGGCGTGGAACCAGAGTCAGCGTATTTCTACAGAATCGAGGCGGAACCGCAGGGCAACATCGTCCCATAACGTCTCCGTCACGCGCCCATCGATCCAATCGTGACGATGGCAATCCCTTTGGCGCAGCCGATCCACTTCTTGCTGCGTTGCGACTGCTTATCGGTCGTTGCTTGACCACCACACGTTGCTCAAAGTCAACATTTGACTTCGTCGCTCGGCTGTATCTGCCGATACCCCTCACACGGACTGAACCGGTAAGCCAGCGCCGCGGTGCCCGATGTCCGCGCCGCCGCACCGGACTGGAAGCGTCGACGCGCCATGACAACTGAAGCGAACACACACGTGCAGACTTTCCCGCCGCCCGCCGATCTCGCAGCCTTGGCCGCGGAGGTTTTCCGGACCATGACCATTCCGGTCGTCGTGGTCGATCGCAGCCTCAGCATACTCCACCGCAACCAAGCGGCCGCTGATCTGTTCGGGCCCGTTCAGTCTCTCCAGACCGTGCTGGGCGCACACGACGCCGATCGCGCCGCGACCGACTGGCGAATGGAGCTCCGCCGCGTGCTCGAGACGGCCGCCCCGCAGCGTTACGACGCCCTGGCGTGCTCAACCCCTGATGGCAAGCAGCACACACTCGATGTGACCATCTGCCCGCTCGCGACTGGCGCCAATGCCCGCGATGAGGTCGCGTTGATCACCGCCGAGGACGCTACGCAGCGTACCAGCCTCGAGCGCAGCCTCGCCGCATCGCGAAGCATGGCCGTCGTCGGGCGATTGGCAGCACGCGTCGCTCACGAGCTCAATAACCCGCTCGACGGGACGCTCCGCTACATCAACCTGTGCGTCCGCCTGCTCGAAAGCGCCGCGGACGAAAAGGTGCTTCGCTATCTCGGCGAGGCGCGGCAGGGCCTCACGCGGATGGCCCAGATCGTCGGGGAACTCCTGGAGTTCTCGCGATCGAACCATGCCGGCGACGGCGGCAACATCAACTGGATCGTGGAAGAGGCGATACACGCGCTGCAGGATCAGGCCGAGCGCAACAACGTCGTGATTGCCGCCGCGTTCCAGGATCAGAACATGCCCGAGATCCACGGCGCCAAGCTCTTCCAGGTGTGCTGTAATCTCATCAAGAACGCGATTGACGCGATGCCGGAAGGCGGCTGCCTCACCATCACCACCACCGTCGTCGGCGGCGAGGTCATCGTCCGCTTCGAAGACACCGGCGTTGGCCTGCCCGACGACGTGGACCGCATCTTCGAGCCGTTCTACACGACGAAGCCGCCGGGCGAGGGCACCGGCCTGGGCCTGGCGATCTGCAAGGACTACATCGAGCAGCTCGACGGCCGGATCACCGCCGGCAGCGGCAGCGACGGCGGCGCCGTGTTCACCGTGCGCATGCCGTCAGCAGCCTGCGACGAGACGCGGCCGGTCAACGGAAACCGCCCCGCCCACACGCCCACTGGAGAGGGACCGCAACCGTGAACGATCCGCAGAGCTTCGTATTCATCGTCGATGACGATCGCATCATTCTCGAATCGCTGGCGGAGATGCTCCGCCTCGAAGGCTACGATGTGGACGGCGCCGCGAACATGAACGACGCCATCGTGGCGCTGGAGAGCAAGCACGCGGACGTCGTCATATGCGACATCAACATGCCCGACGGCGACGGCTTCGAAATGCTCCGCGTGATCCGCCAGCGCTGGCCCGCGGTCGTCGTCGTCATGATCACGGGGTACGGCACCATCGAGAGCGCCGTCGAGGCCATCAAGATGGGCGCGTATGACTACCTGACGAAGCCGCTCAAGGATGACGAAATCCGCTTTGTCGTCGAGCGGGCGCTCAGCCAGCAGGCGCTGCTCCGCGAAAACCGCACGCTCAAGCAGCAGCTCGACGAACGTTACGGCCTCGATTCGATCGTCGGACACGACTACAAGATGCTGAAAATCTTCGACCTCGTCGAGGCCGTCGCCGACTCGAAGGTCACCGTACTCATTCAGGGAGAATCAGGAACGGGCAAGTCGCTCGTGGCCCGCTGCATTCACCGGCTGAGCGAGCGGCGCGATAAGCCGTTCGTCGAGGTCGCCTGCGGCGCCATCCCGGAGACGCTGCTCGAAAGCGAGCTGTTCGGCCACGTCAAGGGTGCGTTCACCGGCGCGGTCAACGACAAGATGGGACGCTTCAAAGCGGCCGACGGCGGCACCCTGTTTCTCGATGAAATCGCCACTGCGTCACCGGCCTTGCAGGTCAAGCTGCTCCGCGCCATCCAGGAGCGACAGTTCGAGCCGGTCGGCAGCATGCAGACGCAGACGGTCGACGTCCGCCTGATCCTGGCGACGAACAAGGATCTTGAAGAGGAAGTCGAGGCCGGACGGTTTCGCCACGACCTGTTCTACCGCATCAACGTGGTGACCATGACGCTGCCGAGACTCGCCGAGCGGATCGGTGATATTCCTCGACTTGCCGAGCACTTTCTGGCGCACTACAGCGAGCAGTCACCGAAGAAGCTGCTGGGTTTCACGCCCGAAGCCCTCGACGCGCTTCAGCGGTACAACTGGCCGGGCAACGTGCGCGAGTTGGAGAACATCGTCGAACGCGCCGTCGTGCTTTCCAAGGGCAGCTACGTGACGCCGGATGACCTGCCGCCCAAGCTCCTCGACCGCAGCATGACGATGCCGTTGACATGCGGCGAGTTCACGTCGATGCCTCTTCGCAAAGCCATCGAGGGGCCGGAGAAGGCGATTATCGAAGCCGCACTCCGCGCCAACGACTGGAACCGCCAGGCAACGGCCGACGTGCTCGAAATAAACCGCACCACGCTGTACAAGAAGATGAAGCGCTACGGGCTCGACGCGGAACCGGCTGGCGCCCATTCCTGACGCGCTCTCTTCTCGCCTGCGCACTATCCCCCGCCAGACGCGACGATCAGATTGTCGTGACCGCAAACGATGATGTCCGCGACTTCGAGCAGGTCCCGCAGCGACTCTGTCGCCTGCTCGCGGTCTGCAACCTCGTCGCCAATATCGCCATTCGCCAGGTGATCGCGCGTCAGCACAGCGTCGCCGGCGATCACGACGGTGTGCAGGCCGGCCACCAGCAGGCCGCAGAGTCCCGGCGTAACGCCCGGCATCGGGAACAGATGCACCGCCCGGCAAATCTCGTCCGGGGCCGGATCCATCCGACCGAGAAGGGCCAGTTCCGCCTCCACGATGTCGGCCGGGACACCCTCCCCTTGCTCCAGCAGGCCGTTCAGATGCCGGGCGACCACTTCCCGCTCCCGCTCGCCGATCAGCCACGTCGCGTCGTTGAACGCCTCGATCCCCCGCCGGTGGGTCGGGTTGAAGCTGGTGAGAAACACCATGTCGATCTGGTCCGGCCGTAGCCCGGACCGTTCGTGCAGCCGGCGAACCATCAGTTCGCCTGGCAGCGACGGATCGACCAGAACGACCTTGTCGCTGCGGACCATGCTGGTCGTGGCCACTGGCGGGCGCACCGCCCGCTCCTCCTGCCAGTACTTGTTGCGGCTCAGCGTCCCGATGTTGATCACGTCCACTCGCGGATACACGCCAGGAGTCTAATCCCACACCTGCCGGCGGGCGAGCCCCAGTGGCATGGGCATCCTGCCCATGATCCCACGGGCTGGAAGCCCGTGCCACTGCCGGCTTGACAGATGCCTCCGTTTGCACAAGAACGTGCCCGCACGAACCACAACTACGACCGGCCGTCAGCAACCGGCCTGTCCGGAGACCGATTTCATGCTGGACATCAAGTTCATCCGCGAGAACCCGGAGCTGATCAAGAAGGCCTCCGTCCTCAAGAAGATTCCTTGCGACGTCGATCGCCTTCTCCAAGTGGACGCCAAACGCCGCGAGCTTCAGCAGGAGCTCGACGCTCTGCGGACCGAGGCCCGCACCGGCGGCGAATCGATGGCCCAGATGCGCAACCCGAAAAGCGGGTGGTACAAGAAAGCCCTCGAGGCCGGCCGCTCGAAGGAGGACATCAAGGCCGAGGCTGATGCCCTCCAGCAACGCCTCAACGACATCAAGCAGCGTACGAAACCACTCGAAGACGCGGAGCGCGACGTCCTGCGCGAGTTCGACGAGCTCATGCTCACGATCCCGCAGCCGCCGGCCGACGAGGTGCCGGCCGGCGAGGACGAGAGCGACAACGTGGAAATTCGCCGCGTCGGCGAGGTCCCCACGTTCGACTTCCTGCTCAAGGATCACGTCGAGCTGGGCGAGCTGCTCGACATCATCGACATCGACCGCGGCGTGAAACTCTCCGGCACGCGCAACTACGCCCTCAAGGGCGACGGCGCCTTGCTGCACCTGGCCGTCCTGCGCCTGGCGCTCGACATGATGATCGAGCGCGGCTACCGGCCGATGCAGGTGCCGGTGCTGGTGCGCGAGGAGGTCATGTACGGCACCGGCTACTTCCCGATCGGCCGCGACCAGGCCTATCTATGCGAACGCGACGAGATGTCGCTGGTCGGCACGGCCGAAGTGCCGCTGACCGCGTTCCACAGCGACGAAATCCTCGAACTCTCGCAGCTTCCGATCAAGATGGCGGCGCTCAGCCCGTGCTTCCGCCGGGAGGCCGGTGCGGCCGGCAAGGACACCCGCGGCCTGTATCGCATCCACCTGTTCGACAAGGTCGAGCAGGTGGTCGTGTGCG
>JBECKQ010000082.1:0-2531 GCA_040235375.1 Phycisphaerae bacterium
AGGGCGACCACCAACGGATGCCCGAACGCCTCAGTTCCCGCCGGCGCAGCCAGCGCCCGACCCGCGACAACCCGGCAAGATCAAACGTGTTCTCATCGGCCGGATCGAACTCTGCCCCGCACTCCGGGCACCGCGGTTCGTGCAGGTCTCGCAACAGATACCCGCACTCGCGGCAAGCAGCATTCTCGGGAAGCCTTGCGATCACGGGGGTTGCTCCATCGCGGGCCGCCGGGCGAAGCGGTCCATGCTCCATTTATGAATGCCCGGGTTCCAGTCTACGGCCGATAGGGCCAGGAACTACGTATTCCGACGCCACCAACATACCAGTGGTCTGAGCCGGCAAAGCGAATTCGCTGCCAGCGCGGCTCCGGTGGATCGGGAACGTAGATGAATCCATCATACCCTCCTGCCTCCGGTGGCCAGGTATCTTGGCCGGTCAGTTCGAAGAGAACCAGATCGCCGCTGAGCAGCCGAATGGCCCTCAACTCGTAAGCTCCGATGCGGCGGCGATCGAGCGAGCCCTTCCCGTCGGCGATGACTTGTTCAGCGACCATCGCAAAGTCGTGCTCACTTGCCCGGAATCGCAGCCACAAGGGCCACGGCCAAAACGGCATCGGCAGGGCGAGAGCAACGGCAACGACCATCACGTGGCGGAAGAAACGTTTCCGCCGCGTCGAAGGCTCTGCGCGTACGCCGCGCCTTCTCTGGTGGTGACCGACGAAGAAGCGAAGTGCCAAGTCCGCAACCGCGCCGATCAACAACAACTCGACGAGGAAGAAGAACCACTGGGCGCTATGACGCCACGGCCAGCCAGGATCCTCCGCGCGCACCCACAGCAGGAGGATGAACAAGCCAATCAACCCCGCGATTCGCGCGGGTTTTCTCGGAATGCTGGTCACGATCGCCGCGGCCACCAGCAGGACAATCAGTTCGAAGACCTTGAAAGGCAGGCCATGGCATCCGCAAAACGGTGTCGCGCTGTAGTAGACGGCCATGCCGGCGGCGACGGTCACTATCGCGGCGTCGACACATCGCACGGGGCCATCCCATGGAGCCCACCACGGGGTCACGTTTTGCCTGCCAACTCTGAATCGCCGCCACCATCGCCCGAGGCGCGACAATCCCGCAATCTCGAAGCTCAACGGGTCACTTGGATCAAAGCTTCCGCCGCATTCCGGGCACCGCGGTTCGTGCAGCTCGCGCAAGAGGTACCCGCATTGGCGGCAAGCAGCATTGTCGGGAAGAAGTGCGATCACGGAGGTCGCTCCATCGCCGATTCAGAACACGAAGGTACGCCGCCAACGCCGCGCGGGCAATCACGTTTGCGAGTCAAGAGGATCGATCGCAACCACCCTGCCCCGGAGACGCGACGCCTCCAGCCTCGACATGGGAGGCAAACCCGCCCTTGGCCCCAAAGGGGCCACGACCTTCAGCCCAGGGTTGTCGCGCAGCGACTACCCTGGGATAACGAGGTGTGCATTCCCAACAACCCCAACGGGGTTGTGTCCTTCTCCTCGCGCCCGCCGTAGCTTCCTATTCACCGGCTTCTGCGTGAGGCAAACGTAGTTCAGCAGTATTGACCATGGTGTTCCCTGCAAACTGCATGGACTGTCAACCAATATGAAAGCGAACGCGACGGATGCTTGGTGTGCCTGCGGCGCACCCCGTTGGGGTTCTATCGCGTTGGGGACCCGCGACCCAGGGTAGGCCCGTTTCCCCGCGAGGCCGGGAGCCGAGCCAACCCCGGGCTGGAGGACATTGCCCCGTTGGGGCAACAGAAGTCGCGGTCGTGCCTCTTCCGGCAATGGTCGCGCGCAACAGGCGTCTGAAGTGAGCCGGAGGTGGGCAGTCGCGAGGGGTTGCTCAAGATGGGGCAGGCGCCAACTCTTCTGCGCCGTCTGCCGCCGGCTTCGGCGCTTTCGGCGGCTTGGCGAGGTCGCGCGTGACGGACCAGACGGCCACGTACATCAGCACGACGGAAAGAACGGTGCGGCTCCACCAGACCCAGGCGGGAACCATGGGGGCGATCGTGGCGGGCGTCGGCTGCGTGGGAATGTTCACGACCACCGGCCTGCCCGCGGCCGCCAGGCGCAGATACCCGATCACGCCGCCGGGCGGGTACTCGGTATCGAGGTACTTCACGATAAACGTGCGCAGATCCGCCTCGACGCGATCGACCTCGTTCGGCGGAATGTATACGCGCGGATGCCGCAGGGCCTTCTCCACGAAATCGTGCGGATAGGACAGGCACTCCTGCCCCAGGGCGGCCACCCAGCACGCGATGGACACGGCCGCCGTCACCAGCACGACGCGCCCGCGCGGCATCGGCCGCAGAACGACAGCGTACCGGTATATGACCGCACCGATTACAAGGCCGAAGAGCATGAAGAAGAACAACCCCAGCATGAACGGCAGCGACAGCCCGTGCGACAGCAGCGTCCAGCCCAGCAGGACGGCCACAACCAAGCCCGCCAGCATGCCCTTCCAGTATCCGGCCGGCAGAAGCATGATCGCGCCGGCGATCAACCCGC
>JBECKQ010000474.1:0-3441 GCA_040235375.1 Phycisphaerae bacterium
TTTGAAAGAACTTGAAGAACTCATCGGACACCTGAAATCGATTGCTTCCCATCGCGAGCCTCCTTGCTCTGGCACCAGCGCCAGTACCACTATCGGCTCACGAGGGGTTTTTCGGATAGGCTCTTAATGAGACTGACCGGCAGCGTGGCTTGGCCCACTACCTCGAGCACATGGCCTTCAACGGGTCCGAGCACTTTCCGCCCGGTTCGGTGGTACCGTTCTTTCAATCGCTCGGCATGACGTTCGGGCGCGATCAGAACGCGTTCACCAGCTTCGAGCAGACTACCTTCCAGCTCTCGCTGCCCGACACGGAGACCGCGACGCTCACCAAAGGCATGACGTTTCTGGCCGACGTGCTGGATCGGCTTTCGCTGTTGCCGAAAGAGATCGACGCGGAGCGACAGATCATCCAAGAGGAACGCATCCGCAGCCTGTCGGGACGCCAGCGAACGATGTATTACGTCCTCGAGCACATTGCGCCGGGGTCGGTCTACGGCCAGCGCATTCCGATCGGCACCGAGGAGACGATCAACAGCGTCCAGCAGGCCGACTTTCGGGACTACTACGACAAGTGGTACGTGCCGGCGAACGCCACGGTCATCGTCGTGGCCGATACCGACCCGGCCCGGATCGTCACGCTGCTGAAGAAGCAGTTCGGCAGCGCGCCGAAGAAGCCGCGGCCGACGCCGCAGGACCCGGGGATCAAGCCGTACCAGAAGAGCTTCGCGATCGTCGCCAGCGATCCGGAAGTGCAGTCTGAGCAGCTTAGCATCACCCGCACCGAGCCGGCGCGCCAGCCCACGACCACGGTGCCGCAGTTCCGGGAGGACCTCGTCGCGCAGCTTGCTACGCGGGCGTTCAACCGGCGACTCGACGCGAAGATCGCCGCCGGCGGGACCAGCTACCTCTCCGCCCGCGCCTCCCTGGATAACGAGCCCGGCATGCTCTACTCCGCCGATCTCAACGGCCAGCCGGTGCCCGGCAAGTGGCATGAGGCACTGGACGAGCTGGCCCTGGAATTGCAGAGCGCCCGCGCGTTTGGCTTTTCTGCCCGCGAGATCGAAGACGCCAAGAAGGAGATCATTGCCCGTGCCGAGCGCGACGTGGAGACCGAGCCTACTCGGCCCGCCAGCGCGTTGATCCGCGGAATCAACTCCGCCGTGACCGTCGGCGAGCCCATCATGTCCGCTCAGCAGCAGCTTGATCTCGTCAACCAACTCCTGCCAGGCATCACGGTTGACGAGGTGTCCCAACGCTTCTCCACCGAGTTCGAACCGCAGGCGGTCGCGTTCGTCGCCGTGTTGCCGTCCTCTGACAACGTGCCCAGCGAGGCGGAGCTGGTCCAGGCCGGCACCAAGGCACTCGCCGCCACGCCGGAAAAGCCGACGGAGTCCGCGCGCCCGACGCAGCTTCTGGCTCAGCTCCCCACACCGGGGACCGTTACAGATAGTTCCGAACACGCGGCCAGCGGGGTATGGTCGGCCTGGCTCTCCAACAACGTCCGTGTCCACTACCGCTTCATGGACGTCGAGAAGAACCAGGTCACTGTGAGTATCGCGCTTCTCGGCGGAGAGATCCTCGAGACGGCGCAGAACCGCGGCGTAACGCAGGCCGCCCAGGTTGCGTGGAGCCGACCGGCGACGCGGCGTCTGTCCTCGTCCGACATCCGCGACCTGATGACAGGCAAGAAGGTGTCCGTCCGCGGCGGCGGAATGCGCGGCGGCCGGCGTGGTCGTCGCGGCGGCGGTGGCGGCTCATCCGACGCCATCACGCTGACGATCTCCGGCAGCCCGGAAGACCTGGACTCCGGCTTCCAGTTGGCCTACCTCCTGCTCACCGAGCCCAAGCTGGAGTCGGCGGCGTTCACCGAGTTCCAAACGCGCCTTCGCCAGTTCATCGAGGAATCACAGCACAACCCGAGCAGGCTCGGCATGCGCATGGCCTCCGGCGCCCCCTATCCGCCGCAGGACGTCCGCACGCAGCCCGTCACCGTCGGGCAAGTGGACCGACTGAGCGAAGAAGAGGCGCAAGCATGGCTGGACAAGCTGATCGCCAATTCGCCCATTGAGGTCGTGATCGTTGGCGACCTGCCGCGCGAACGAGCCGTCGAGCTGGTCGCGCAGTACCTCGGAGCCTTGCCGTCGCGGGAGCGCGTCAGCCGCGATTCGTATGCCGACCTCCGCAAGCTCACCCGCCCGCCGGGGCCGCGCGATCTGACGGAAATCGTCGAGACAGAGACGCCGCAGGCGTTCGTGATGTCCGCGTTCTATGGGCCGGACGAAACGGAAATCGATGACGTGCGCGCCATGACCCTCGCGACGCGCATCCTCTCCACGCGCATGGTCAAGCAGATCCGCGAGGATGAGCAGCTCGTCTACAGCATCTCGGCCGGGCTGCGCCCGGGATCGACGTATCCCGGCTTCGGCTTGGTTGTCGCGGCCTCGCCCACGGAGCCTGACAACGTGGCGCGGCTGGTCGAGAAGGTCGCGGCCATGTATGCGACCGTGGCCAAGGATGGCGTGACGGATGAGGAACTCGGCGTGGCCAAGAAACAAGTGGCCAACACGCTCGATGAGGAAATGCGCTCGCCGCGGTTCTGGCTCGCCCGGCTGTCACAGATGACGTTCCGGGGCGCCAACCTGAACGGCGTCATCAACGCTCCGGCCGCATACCAGGAGATCACCGCCGAGCAGGTGCGCAAGACATTCGCGAAATACTACAGCCCCGCACAGACCGTGCTCCTCGTCGTGAAGCCAAAAGAAAAGCCGCGTAGCACCCCGTAGGCTCAAACCGTCCACACACAGGCGGACAAGGCCAACCCCCGCCACCGAGCCACCAACCATGCGATCAGCACCTTCGAGCCGACCAGACAAAGATAGAAGCCGATGACGAAGAGCACCGCCGCCAGCACGCTCGCCGTCCACGCCTTCAGCAGCGTCGGGGCTCCGATGACGAGCCAGAACAGGTACGGATGGTGATTGAGCAGATTCGCCATGAAGCCCTTACGAATCGAGCGGGGATGAACGGTCTCGTCATCGACATCGGCTCCTCCGGCTCTGAAGCTATCGGTTGCCAGGTAGACCAGGAAGGCAGCACCGAGCAGCGTGAGGATGCCGAGAGCCGGCTCGAATCTCGCTAATTGCCTGCCCAGCAAGACGGATACTGCGATAATCGGGGCGTCGGTCAGGACTGGAGCGATGGCGACCTTCAGTCCCTCGCGAAAGCCGAAGCGCATGCTCTGGGCAACGACGACCGCGGTCGTTGGGCCTGGTGTGAAGCCGCCAGCTAGGCCGAAGACGCAGCCGGATGTAATGAGGTTCTCCTCCCGTTTAGTTGCTTGAGACTCTGCCCGGGAAGGCCTGTTTCACCTTCAGGGCGAAGTACTCGGTGTCGTGGAAGCCGTAGGCGATGCGTTTGATCACTTTGATCTTGTTGTTGACG
>JBECKQ010000109.1:0-30844 GCA_040235375.1 Phycisphaerae bacterium
ATCCGGGTTCTGCGCCGGCCGGACGAGTGGGTCGGCTTCTTTACCATCGGCGGCGAAGGCAGCCTCCATGGCGGCGGAAACGCGGTCAGCAAGTTGATCGGCGATGGATTTCATCGTTTGGAAACTCGGGCCATTGTCTTGAAAGCGGGCGGCAAGTTTGGGAACGCCGAGGACTTTGTTCAGGGTACCGGCTTTGGCCCGCTTCAGCGAGACGGGCTGAGCCGATCCTGGCCCGGCAGGCCGCAGGTGGCTTCCGCAGTGAGGAAGTGAGAAGGTGAGAACGGACTCGTGGCCGGCCTGGGCGGCAAAGGAGAGGAAGTCGAGAGGAGCAAGCAGACGGTGGGCGGAACCACGTTTTTGGGGGCGCCAGCCGATTTGTATAAAAACGCTGTTTTCGAAGGGTCCAGCCGATTCGAAAATGCCGTCTATCGGTGAATTTGCTCAAAAACGAGGGTAGGCGATGCGGCCCGGCGCTATCGAAAACCGTGGTGCGCGAAAATCGGACGTTGGGAGAGAGAAATGGTCCGCAGATTGCACAGATTTCGCAGATTATCGAGAGAGAGGATGAACGCTCCAAGCTCTTCTCTGCAGGTCGAGGACAGGGCCTGACCGCGGGCACGGACGGACTTCGACGGGTGTTCGTCGGTTTGGCGAACGCAGGTTCTGGGATCGAAAACGCGGTTGTATAAAAACTGCGTTTTTGATGGCGCCAGCCGATGTAAAAACACCGTCTATCGGTGAATTCGCTCAGAAACGAGGGTGGGGAACCGGGCTTGGCGCTATCGAAAACGGAGGCGTGGAAAAGCGGACGTTGGCGAGGCGGACTGCCGACGGGTGGCGGGGGGCCGAAGGGCGGAGGAGGCGAGGCGGAAGACAGTCGAGTGAGCATGGCGAGAGGTCTCCTGTCGAGAGTCCCGAGATCGGCGCGGACGTTGGGTCCCTTCTGCTCTTAGAACGCGCAGGGTGTGTCGCGGTGTTCGGTGTTCAGTTTTCAGGTAGGCAAGAGGCGATGGCGGAAGGCAAGAGGCGAGAGGGGCAGGGAATGCAGGCTGTTGGACTGTTGCCTGGCGCGATCCCGCTTCGTTCCTGAGATCCCTCCTAAGGGTCTGCCTTTGGTAATTGGGCGACGAGTACTGTGGCGGTGTCGTATCCGGTGGTGAATCGTCTGGATTATGCGGTCGCATATCTGGTAACCTGAGACGCTAACGAACGGTGGGACGCGGCGGCTTGGAGGGATTAACGATTCCTCGCGCGGCGGGGAGTCGTTTTCGGGCCGGCGACCGCTGCAATCCACATCGCATGCCATGTCGACAAGGGGATTCGCGAATCCCCGCGTCGATGGAGGGACCATATCGAGTCAACCCACGCTGCGGTCCGCGGACACGGCAGGAACAGGAGCAAGCCACCATGACAGCGCAGCATCTGCCTTCTTCTGCGACAACCACCAGACCGCGCCGGTGTGGCTGGTGCGTCTGGCCGGATCGTGCGGCGACGGCGGCACCGCTGGCGCGACCTGTTGGCCTGCGCTACTTCGAATGCCGCATCGGTGCGATGCAGGTTCAGCGGGCGATGTTGGTCACGACCTTTCTCGTCTTTCTGATGGCCAAAGGAGTCACTGCAGCCGTGGTGCTGGATGAGGACCTCAATAGCTATGTCGCGGGAGACAACCCGGCCGGCTGGCTTGACACCGGGCCGAATAACAGCCTGTTCGAGGATGACGCGTTTGCGGTGGCCAGTATCGGGTCGGACACGGTGTTCGCCACGGCATCCGCCGATGCAAACATCCACTCGCATTATGTCGGTCCAGGCGCCGATGGTTGGTCAAGTTACGAGTTTACCGGCCGGATGCGGATGTCATACGCCAACAGCGGCATCGGGGTGACGTTCTACTCTGATTATCCGAACTCGGACACATACTACCGCCTCAGGCGCGCTAACTTCTCCGGCGGCACGGCCTTCCATATCACTCGGCATCCGGATGGTACGGAGAACTTCACCGGAACGGCAAACACCGGCGTCGTGCCCGCGGCCAACGTCTGGTATCGCTTCAGGATTGCGGTCGAAAGCGGAGAAGACGCGACGACCATCCGCGTCAAGGTCTGGCCGGACGGCAGCGCCGAGCCCGCCGAGTGGCAGGTCGACTGCGCCGAGGCCGGGCCATCACGGTTGACCGCCGGCACGGTCGGCGTGTGGAGCTACTCGGTCGGTGAGAAGGCGTGGGACGATCTTGCGGTGGTCATCCCCCACGATTGCAATAGCAATGGCGTCGACGACCAGCACGACCTTGTCGGCGGAACGAGCAGCGATTGCAACGGAAACGGTGTCCTCGACGAATGCGACATTGCGGGCGGCACGAGCGAGGACTGCGACGGCAACATCGTGCCGGATGATTGTGAAATTGAGTCGGGCGCTGCAACGGACTGCAACTTGAATGACCACCTGGACGAGTGTGATCTTTCGGCCGGTACGAGCAGCGACTGCAACATGAACACCATGCCGGATGAGTGCGAAGTTGACAATGACTGTCAGGGTAATCAGGTTCCAGACGACTGCGAGATTGCAGCCGGGAGCAGCGGCGACTGCGACGCCAACGATGTTCCGGACGAATGCCAACTGCCGAGCGCGGACTGCAATATGAATGGGCATGTGGATGCGTGTGATATCCTGTCAGGGTCGAGCGCAGACTGTAATTCGGACGGCGAACCGGATGAGTGTCAGCTTTCCGACAACGACTGCAATACGAATGGGCATCCTGACGATTGCGATATTCAGCACGCCACAAGCACCGACGTCAACGCGAACGGCATTCCGGACGATTGTGAGCGGATAGAAAAGGGGTTCGTGGCTGTATGGGGGCACAATGCAGAGAATCAACATGCTGTGCCGAAGCCAAACGAGAACTTCTTACGCGTGGCGGGTGGTGGCTATCACAGCTTGGGGTTGAAGACCGACGGGTCCATCGTCGCGTGGGGGCGGGATGCTGAGGGCCAATGCCAGGTTCCAAGTCCCAACAGGGGCTTTGTCGCGATTGCGGCGGGTTACAGGCACAGCCTGGGTCTGAAATCAGATGGGGTGATTGTCGGGTGGGGGCGCCCGTTCGAGAACCAGTTGAATGTGCCGCCGCCGAACGCGGATTTTGTCGCCGTAGCGGCGGGCTATGAGCACAGTTTAGGCCTGAAACTTGACGGTTCCATCGTGGCTTGGGGTCATAATTACTATGGCCAATGCGACGTGCCATCGCCGAACGCGGATTTCGTGGCGATCGCCGCCGGGTTCCGGCACAGCCTGGGGCTCAAGGCGGACGGGGCGATCGTGGCGTGGGGGCGCAACTATGATGGCCAGTGCGACGTCCCGCCCCCCAACCGGGACTTTATCGCCGTCGCGGGGGGCGGCGATCACAGCCTGGCGTTGAAAGCCGACGGCTCCGTAGTTGCCTGGGGTGACAATGGGTACGGCCAGAGTAACGCGCCGTCCGGCGTTGGTTTCGTGGAGGTCGACGGTGGCTGGCAACACAGTCTGGCACTCAAGGCGGACGGCACCATCATTGCTTGGGGCAGGAACGACTATGGACAATGCGATGTACTGGAGCCGAACGCCAGATTCCTGGCAGTGTCCGCCGGCGGACAGCACAGCCTCGCCGTTGCCTACCGCGATTGCAATGAGAACGGCATCTCCGATCTCGAAGACATCGCTGCAAGCACGAGTGTTGACTGCAACGCCAACGACGTCCCGGACGAGTGCGATTGGGCCCAAGGTACAAGCCGGGACTGCAACAGCAATGGCCTGCCGGATGAGTGCGAACTCGACGGCAATGACTGCAACCTCAACCTGATTCCGGATGAATGTGACATCCAAACGGGATCAAGCGCGGATTGCAATGGCAACGACAAGCCCGACAGTTGCGACATTGTCGCCGCAACGAGCGGTGATTGCAACAGCAATGGCGTCCCCGACGAATGTGAGCCGCAGGACGACTGCCAGCCGAACGGCGTACAGGACATCTGCGATATCGCCGGGGGCACGAGTTCGGATTGCCAGTCGAATGGTATCCCCGACGAGTGCGATCTTGCCAGCGGTACGGATGCAGACTGCAACACGAACGGCGTCGCAGATACGTGCGACATCGCCGCAAAGAGCGGCTCCCTGACTTCCACATTCGCCGGCGGATACGGCAGTCGAGGGGCGATGTTCGACCTCACGGTTACCAATCCGCTGGGGATCACGTTGACGGGATTTGACTTCACTTTCCTTTCCGGGCCCGCCGATGCTGAAGTGTGGTGCGTCGCTGACCACACCACCTATGTTGGCAAAGATATGGCCCCGACTCTCTGGAGGCTCGTGGGTTCAGCGTCCTTCCCCAGTGTTGATTCTGGGACGCCCGTCCGAGTTGCGATCGGCGGCGAGCATCTGAATGACGGCGAGACCGTAGGGTTCTATTGCACACGGACGGACGGGGGCCTTCTCCTGACGAGTGTCGAGCCAATCGGCCCCTTCAGCAATGGCGACTTGATTTTCGAGGACCGCGGGCTGGGAAAGCAGTACCCGTTCGGTACGGCTTCCGGTCTCCGCATCTGGAATGGTACCGTTCATTATACGAGCCATGATTGCAACGGGAACCTCATTCTCGATGACTGCGAGCTCGTCGAGAACGACTGCAATGTGAACGGCGTTCCGGACGAGTGCGACATCGCCGGGACAACGAGTACGGATTGCAATGCAAACGGTGTGCCGGACGATTGTGATTTCCAGAACGGACGGATCTACGTGGACGCTGCAGCGGCGGGTGATGAGGATGGGACAAGCTGGTCGAATGCCGTAGCGGAACTGCAATCAGCGATGGTGATTGCGGATTGTGCACGTGGCGTCGTCAAGGAAGTATGGGTTGCGGCCGGGATTTACAGACCGGACTTCAATGTCGCCACCGGCATTCATACCGGCAACCGCAATGCCAGCTTTCGCCTGCGGGACGGGCTTGCGATCTATGGAGGTTTTGCCGGAGGAGAGACAGCACTTGACCAGCGGAACGTACAGGCCAACGAGACGATCCTGTCGGGCGACTTGGCGGGTGACGATGTCGGGAACCTTCCCGATGCCTTCAGATGCCTGGCCGGCGATGGTGTAGCGGTGGTAGCCCAGTGCGCCGTCTATGACCTCGATGCCGATGGGGATGTTGATGAACTAGACCTGAATACGGATGAGAACGCTCATCGCGTGGTCACTGCGGACCACGTTGGCGCAACAACAATGTTGAGCGGATTCACCGTGATAGGTGGAAACTCGCCAGATGGAAACGGGGCGGGAATGTACTGTGACGGGGGACGGCCCACTATCCAAGACGTGAAGTTCTCACTGAACTCGTCTTTGGTGGGCGGGGCGGTGGACGTGTTTTCTGCCAGTCCGGACCTTCATGACTGTGTTTTCGACAACAATGTAGCATTCAGTTCCGGCGGCGCCCTTGGGATATACTTGCGTAGTGTGTCGATGTATGACTGCGAGTTCAAGCAGAACCGCGCGCTGGGGATGGGTGGTGGAGCGGTATATCAGTATGGGTATACCATCAATTTCATCCGCTGCCGTTTCACGGAGAATGAATGCCGGTCGGCGGAAGGCGAGTTCGATGGTCAAGGTGGAGCTGTTTATTCGGTCCATGCCGACTCGGTGTTCATCAACTCGTCATTTCGGGACAATGCTGCCTCAGAGGGGGGCGCATTGTGTGATAGTGCTGGCATACCCGTGTTCATCAATTGCGTGCTCCAGGAGAATAAAGCCCATCGCGGCGGTGCAATTGCCTCCAGAGGTACCTATGGAGGGCCCCGTGGTGGCTATGCTGAGAGCTATCCATCGCTGGTGAATTGTGTCGTCTATGGGAACGTCGCGGATGAAGGCGGCGGGCTATTTGGTGACGTATTGAGTCACACAATGGCGACGAACACCGTGCTGTGGGACAATGTTGACACGTCTGGCATCAATCAGGCGTCGCAGATCACGAGCGTTGAACCACCTGTGATCGACTACAGTTGCATTCAAGGCTGGGACGGCTCTCTGGGGGGCATCGGAAACATCGCCAGTGATCCGCTGTTCCGAAACGCGCTTGGGGAAGACGGCATCGCCGGCACCGCGGATGACGATCTGCGACTGGGGCCGGGTTCCCCTTGTATCGATGCGGGATCGAGCGGCCTGGTGCCGGAAGATGAGTACGACATTGACGGCGACGGCGACACGGCGGAGCGGGTCCCGCTCGATCTCGACGGCAGCCCCCGCTTCCGCGACGATCCGACGGTAGCGGACACCGGCGTGGCCGATCCGCCGGCGTATCCGCAGGTCGTGGACATGGGTCCGTACGAGTTCCAGTTCACGGACTGCAACAGCAATGCCATCGGCGATCTGGCGGATATTGCCGCGGGCACGAGCCTGGACTGCAACCGCACGTTCGTGCCGGACGAGTGCGAGGCCATTGCGGGCGGAGACTTCGACGCCGACGGCCGCGTGGATTTGGACGACTTCGCCGCATTCGCCGCATGCCTGGCCGGGCCGGCGCTGGCGCCGAATCCGCCACAGGCCCAGTGTGCGACCGTTTGCCTGGCGGCATTTGATTTCAACGCCGACGGCCGTGTGGACCTGAAAGACTTTGGGACATATCAAGCGCTGTTGCGTAGTCCCTGATCCCGCAACAAGCGTGCGCGGATGCCCGTTCGGGCCGCTGCGTCGCGGGAGTGGAAGGGGGTCAGGCTTACTTCTTCAGTAAGTTAGCCTGACCCCCTTATCGGTAGCCTGACCCCCTTATCAGTCGAGCTTTTGTAGAGAGCAAACCTGTCCCGCTTTCTTCGCCGTTTCGTTTTCGTTCTTTTTTTCTTGCCGGGTTAGTGTTTATGCCCTTCGGGTTCCCCGCCAGGCCCATCCTCCGCGTGGGCCCCGCCGGCGCTGATCGTGTTGTGCAGCCCCTCCACGTAATGGACGAACACGACGTAGGCCTCGACGTACTTGCGCCCGGCTTCGATCGATTCGTCCTTGTGCTTCTTCGCCTCCATCAGGCGCGCGAAGCGTTCCTTGACGCCGTTCTCGGCGGCCTGGCCGATGTTCCGGGCAAGCTCGTCAACGCTGCCCGCCTCGATGGCCTTGTCAGCGGCGGCCACGGGCGGCTCGACCTGCCCGGCAGGCTTGAGGCCCGTGTAGGGGGCCCCCTCGCCCGCGCGATGGATTCTCACCAGCGTTTCAAAGAAGTACGTGTCGGCGAGTTCCTTCGCCTCGGGGCCCGCGGCCCTCACAGCGAGCGTCCTTGCGAAGGCGACGCGAATCTCGTCCTCGTGCTCCTTCTTCACCCACTTGAGAAGCGGCGTCACGTCACCCTTCTCCAGGGCCGCCCTCGCCTCGGTGACCACCGGACCGTCCAGCGTGTCGCAATGGGCATAAGCCACGCGTGCCGTCACCAGCCAAGCCGCAAGGCCCGCGAGTGCCAGTACGACTCCCGCCATAACCGTCATCTTCGCTTGACGCATACGACGCCTCCTTTCCTCGGCTTTCGCTCCGACAAGACTTTGCACTCCACAGTAGACATCCTTGAGTCTCTTGGACGAAGAGATCGCACGAAACGGGACAACGAAGAAAGCGAAACGAGACAGAAACGGGACAGGTTCGTTGTCCGCCGGCTGTTTTCTCTCCGGTCACGCGAGCGCGTCTTGTTGTTTGTCGCCGGCTCGGGCCGTGGCGGCGATGTAGAGGAGCAGGAGCCAGCCGGCCAGCATGGCGATGCCACCGAACGGCGTGATCGCTCCGAGCCTGGTGACGCCGGTCAGGGCCAGAGCGTACAGGCTGAAGGAGAAAACGCACGTGCCCAGGGCGAACAGCCAGCCGCAAACCGACAGGACCGTCGACGGGCGGCGCGTGGCCAGCCAGGCCACGGCCAGCAGGGCAAGGGCGTGATACATCTCGTAGCGCGCGCCGGTCTCGAAAACGGCGAGCATGCGCTCCGGCAGGCGGCCGTTCAGGCCGTGCGCGGCGAATGCACCGCAGGCGACGGACAGAAAGCCGTGCACCGCACCGAAGCCGAGCCAGAGTCTCCACATCAGATCGACCTCCGGAGTAACGGGCGACAGACACGTATATCACGGAGGGCAGGGAGAAGGTCAAGGGCAGGGAGAGGGGCAGGCCGCGGCCTTCGGCCGCAGAGCAGGAGAGCAGTGGAACAGGCGGCGCCTTCGGCGAGAGCAGGGGATCAGGTGAGCAGGTGAACAGGTGAGCGGGGGCCGTCTCGCTGTCGAAGGCCAGAGGGTCAGGCACCTTTTCGCTTCGCGCTCGCTGACTGTTGCCAGCGGGAGCGAGTCGCTGCTGCAGGGTCCACGCAGGCGGAAAGTTGCGAAAAGGAGCCAGTTCGCGGCGTTGCCGTGTGCGGGAGAGGGTCAGGCACGTTTTCGCAGCGTCCGTCGATCGGAAGGGCAACAGGTAGGAATCGTCATCGAAAGTCCGACCCCGATTAGGCACCGTGCGAAAACGAGCCAGACCCTTGGGCGAAAAGGAGCCAGACCCTGGGCGTCAGGCGGTGGCGGAGCGGGTCCAGTCGATGCGCGGGGCATCGCCCCAGAGAAGCTCGAGGTCGTAATACTCGCGGTGCTCCGGGGTGAAAATGTGGGCGACCACGTGGATGAAGTCGATGAGGATCCACGTCGCCGATTCCAGGCCGGAGGTGGTGAACGGCGGCTCGCCGACGCGCCTGGCGTACTCGATCATCCGCTCGGCGACGGTACGCATCTGCCGGTCGCTGCTGCCGGAGCCGATGACGAAGAAGTCGGTGACCGGGCTGAGGCCGCGAAGGTCCATGACGGTCACGTCCTCGCACTTGTTGTCTTCGGCGATGCGGGCCAGCTCGACCGCGAATTGTCTGGCGTCTGCCTGATCGGACATCGTCGTAGAAGAGTATCCCCCGGCGCTGCATACCGCAACGCTGAGGCGTGCGAGGCAAGAGAGGAGAGGCAGGAGGCCACAGGCAGTAGGCAATAGGCAAGAGGCAATAGGCAATAGCTGGCGTCGGCGAAGCGGGGCAGACACAGGGTCACGCAGGCGGCCTTGGGCCGCGGAAGATGAGAGCAGCCGCAGAGCAGGAGAGCAGTGGAGCAGGTGAACAGGTGAGCATGGGGTGGACCTTCTCGGTGTCGAAGGCTGCGCGTCCGCGATTGCAGGGTCGCCGCGAGTGAATGACGGAACCCCCTCGGGGTTCCGGGCGTCGCACGCTGGAAACCCAGGGTCGGCTCGATGCCGGGCAAGCCGGGCACTCGCCAACCCTGAGCTGTCTCGCGGGACACCTTCGGTGTCCCAGGACAAGCGGCTTTGCCTCGAGACGCTGATTCAGATTTGCGCGGCAAACCCAGCCGCGGGCGCCGCGGGCAGCGCGTGTACGGGGCGCCCGCGACTATTCGACGGTCAAAGTCCGAGCCAGGTGCCGATGGCGGGGGCGAACTTGACGATGATGCCGGCGAAGACAACGCTCACCATGCTCATCAGCTTGATGAGGATGTTGAGGCTGGGGCCGGAGGTGTCCTTGAAGGGGTCGCCGACGGTGTCGCCGACGATGCCGGCCTTGTGGGCCGAGCTGCCCTTGCCGCCGTGCTCGCCGGTTTCGATCCATTTCTTGGCGTTGTCCCACGCGCCGCCGGCGTTGGCCATGAAGATGGCGACGGCGAAGCCGCAGGTAAGCCCGCCGGCCAGCAGCCCCATCACGCCGGGAACGTCGAAGATCAGGCCGACGACGACCGGGACGATGATGGCCAGCAGCGAGGGGATAACCATCTCGCGCTGGGCGCCGGCGGTGGAGATGGCGACGCAGTTGGCGTAGTCCGGGACCTTCTCGCCCTGGAAATCCACCTGCCGCCTGGGCCAGTTCTCGGAGTCGTTGACGTACGCCTCGTCGTGGCCCTGGGCGCGCAGGTAGGCGCGCATCTTGTCGAACTGGTTGCGGCACTCGAGCATCATCTTGTAGGCGGCGCGACCGACGGCCTGCATCGTCATCGCGCAGAAGACAAAGACGAGCAGCACTCCGCTGAACAAGCCGCAGAGCGTTTTCGGGTTCATTAACGTTACGTCATAGAAGGTCATGTACTGCGGAAGCGTGGCTCGCCTCGCGGAGACGACCTCGATGGAGTCGCCGTCGGGCAGCGTCACGTTCCGTCCGTATCGGCCGACCTTGCGGGCCGTGGCGAGGCCGGTGACGCGATCGCCCGGCTTGAGCGACGCGGGGATTTGTTCGTCCATGATCATCAGGCAGTCGAAGTCGCTGTCGCCCTGGCCCGTACCGATGCGCATGGCGAGCTTGCCGTGTCCATAGTAAAGCGCGGTGTCGTCGCTGGGCTGGGTGAACGTCTGGATGACTTCGGCCCGGGCCTCGCGGATCTGCCCGATGCGGACCTCTTCGACGTAGGCGGCGAGCAGGGCCAGGGCGGTCAGGGCGGCCGAGCCGATGGCGAAGCCCTTGCCGGTCGCCGCGGTGGTGTTTCCGAGCGAGTCGAGGGCGTCGGTACGGTTGCGGACGTGGGGGTCCTGTCCGGTCATTTCCGCATTGCCGCCGGCGTTGTCGGCAATGGGGCCGTAGGCGTCGGTGGCGAGGGTGATGCCCAGCGTCGCGAGCATGCCGACCGCGGCAATGCCGACGCCGTAGAGTCCGAGCACGAACACGTGGTTACCGCCCGAGGCCACGAAAGCGACGAGGATGGCGACGATGATCGTCACCAGGGAGGCCCAGGTGCTCTTCATGCCGGTGGCGACACCGGCGATGATGACCGTTGCCGGGCCGGTGATGGCCTGCTCGCTGATCTTCTTCGTGGGGTCGAATTCGTAGCTGGTGTAGTATTCGGTGGCGAAGCCGATGATGTTGCCGGCGACGAGGCCTGCCAAGATGGAGACCCAGGGGCCCCACCAGTTCATCCCTTCGATGCCGCTCAGCAGGTAATAGCAGACGACGAGGGCGGCGACGGCGATGAAAATGCTGCTGCCGTAGATGCCGATGCGCAGGGCGTTGAGAAGCTGGCCCATCGTCGCGTCCTCTTTGGTGCGCACCATGAAGATGCCGACGATGGAGAGGATGATGCCGACGCCGGCGAGGACCATCGGCGCCGAGAGCATCTTGAGGGCGGCAGCAAAGCCGGCGCTCTCGCTTCCGTACAACTGGGTGGCGGCGGCGACGCCGAGCGCGGCGGTGGCGAGAATCGAGCCGCAGTACGACTCGTAGAGGTCGGCGCCCATGCCGGCCACGTCGCCGACGTTGTCGCCAACGTTGTCGGCGATCGTCGCGGGGTTTCGAGGATCATCCTCGGGAATGCCGGCCTCGACCTTGCCGACCAGGTCCGCGCCCACGTCGGCGGCTTTGGTATAGATGCCGCCGCCGACACGAGCGAACAGGGCCTGCGAACTGGCTCCCATGCCGAAGGTCAGCATGACGACCGTGATCTCGTTCAGCGTCATTCCCTTGGCAAAGGAGAACGGGAGGATCTGCGAATACAGCAGCAGGAACCACATGGCGATGTCGATCAGGCCGAAGCCGACGACCACGAGCCCCATCACGGCGCCGCTGCGGAAGGCGACGACGAGCCCGTCATTGAGGGACTTTCGCGCTCCGGCCGCCGTGCGGTGCGACGCCCGCGTCGCGGTGTTCATCCCGAGGAATCCGCACAGGCCGCTGAAGAAGCCGCCGGTGAGGAACGCGGCGAAGACGATCTTGTGCTGAGCGTGAAGCACCCAGCCCATGAAGAAGAGAATGCCGGAGACGACGATGAAGAAGATGGTGACGACCTTGTATTGCCGCCACAGGTAAGCCAGCGCCCCTTCGCGGACGTAGCCGGAAATCTCGCGCATGTGCTCGTCGCCTTCATCCGCGGACATCATTCGGGCGTAGAAGTACCAGGCGAATATGAGGGCAAGGAACGACCCGATGGGGGCCACCCACCAGAGCCCTGGCAATTCGCCCAGCGTTCGAGCCGCCTCGGCAGCCGGGGCTGCGCCGGCGGCCGCGGTGGGGGCCGCCTGGTCCTGAGCGAATACGGTCGATGACGCGAGGCCGACAACGGCGATCATGATCAGCAGCAGCAACAGGGTCGTGGCGGTATTGCGTTCGAACAACGGCCGTCTCCTTCTTGCCGACCCGGCTGCCGTCCTGTCAACGATTGCGCCGCGAAGCGGCCGCTGCGGTCGGGAAGCCTCTCGGCTAACCTTGGAATTGGTGGTAAGTTACGCTACACGCGGGAGCAGATGCCCAGCCCCCGGTGGATGGCGGACTATAGCAGCTTCGAAACGTAAGTCCAGCACAACTCTGAGGTTCTCCGTCTCGCGGCAACGGCGGTTGCCGCGGTGCGCGAGGGGTGTTAATGTCCGGCGGCGCCAGCATGGGGGCGTTGCAAAACGTGTGACATTGCGAGCGGTCAGTTGCGTCTCGTCCGGCAGGGTCGGTCGGGCCGCGGCCGAGACGGTGGCGGGGCGGCGAGATGATGATGCAGAATGAGCAGTTGACCATTGCGGATTTGAATGCGTTGATCCGGGACGTCCCCGATTTTCCGCAGAAGGGGGTGGTGTTCAAGGACATCACGCCGTTGCTGGCCGATGCGGCAGGCCTGTCGCTGGCGGTGGAGTACCTGACGCAGCCGTTCCGGTCGATGCACATTGACAAGGTGGTGGGTGCGGAGTCGCGGGGGTTTATCTTCGGCACGGCCGTCGCTCGGAACCTGACCGCCGGATTCGTCCCGATCCGCAAGCCGGGCAAGCTGCCCGCCAAGACGATCGGCCAGTCATACGAACTCGAGTACGGCGTTGACCGGCTGGAAATACATCAGGACGCGATTGCGCCCGGCGACCGTATCGTGATGGTGGATGACCTGCTGGCGACGGGCGGGACGATCGCAGCATGCTGCCAGCTCGTGGAATCGCTGGGGGGCACGATTGTGGGGGTCGCCTTTCTGATCGAGCTGTCATTTCTGAACGGGAGAGAGCGCATCGCGAAGTACCCGATCCACAGCGTGCTCAAGGTGGGGCAGACCAGCGGGCAGAGGCCGGCGAAGACGCTTCCTGCGACAGATTGAGGACGATTCGGCGTGTTGTAGCAGCCACGTAACGCGCGGCGATTGCCGCGGTGGGCTCGATTGCAGGCGCCGGTGCGGCCCGCGCGCATATAAGTAATGTACAGGGGAGCCGGGGGCCGCGGGGGTAAGCGGATCGCCGCCGGCGGCAAGACGCGATACAGCCAACGGTCGAGTTGAGGATGGCAGACAATCGACATCGGCAGCGGATGATTGCTCTCTGCGCGTCGTGGCCGCCCGCAGCCCGGCGTCGGGTGGCGGTCTGCGTTTTGCTTGCGGCCGTTGGCGCGGCGCCCTTCCTCGCCCAGGCGCAACTGTTCCAGGACAACCCGCTACAGCGTACAGCCAGGGATCCGATACTGGCGCGCTCCTCGCCGATCGAGGGTCTGCTCAAGCGCGCCGAAGAAGCAATATCACGGCAGGACTGGAAGCTGGCGATCGACTCGGCCCAGCGCGTGCTTGACGGCGAGCAGGACGCGCTGGTCGCGATCGACGAGCCGGCCGCAATCGCGAACGGCATCGTGCGCTACGAATCGGCGCGCACGCGGGCGATGAGGATGCTCGCGTCGATGCCCGCCGACGGGATCAAGGCGTATCGCCTGCTGCACGACGGCCGGGCGGGCGTGCTGCTGCAAACCGGCCGCGACCGCGTGGACGGCGGCGCCCTGCGCGAAATCGTCGACCGCTACATGGTCAGCAGCTTCGGCGACGATGCCGCCGCGCTGCTTGCCGGATGGCGCATCGATCAGGGGCGACCTGTCGAAGCGCTTGACTTGCTTGATCGTGCCGAACGGTACTGTCCGGACGCGGATGTTTCGCCGTGGCGAATGCAGATGCTCCGCGCGGCGGCGTGGGCGCTGTTCGGCGACAAGGCCCGGGCCGATGGCGCGCTCGATGCCGCGACAGCACAAGCGAACACGCCGGAGCAGCATTCGGCCGTGGAAGAACTGGCAAAGGCGCTGCCGGCGCTCGCGTCGCGTTGGGCGGCGGGCGAACCGGCGCAGGACGAGACGTGGGCGGTCACCGCCGGCGGCCCGCTGCGCCAGAACGTCATGGCGGACGTCAGCCCGGAGCTGCGCGATCGGCCGCCGTGGCGATTCGAGCTGCCGGCGGAGGACCCCGACTGGTGGAGGACCCATTACCTCGAGGATCGGCCGGCGGGCACCGGCCTGCCCGTGGCGACGCCGGTCGTTGCCGGCGGGCGCATCTTCATCAAGAACCTGCGACACATTGTGGCACTCGATCTGGACAGCTTCGCGTATCGGTGGATCACGGAGCCGCCGGTCGAGACGGTGACGGCGATTCCCCGGCGCTACGGCTGGAACAGGTTCATCCCCGTGGCGGCGCGCGACCAGTTCTCCGACCGCGAGCGACTGCTCGAGGACTTTCTCGGCGCAAGCGTGTCGGTCGCGTTCGGCAAGGTGTATTCGATCGATCGTCAGGGGATCGGCGAGCCGGAAGGCGGCGTGGCCCGGCGCACGATCGAATGGCGCCGGTCCACGGCATCTTCCGGAAGCCGGCTGGCCGCGTTTGACGCGGAGACCGGCAAGCTGGTCTGGGCGCGAGGTCGGTCGGGCGATCCGAATGACGAGCTGGGTGACGTGCACTTTCTGTCGATTCCCCTCGCGGTCGGGGACGAGCTGTGGGTGGTGTTCGCGAAGAGCAGCGATCTGTCGCTGGCGGCGCTCGATCCGGCGAGCGGGCGCGTGCTGCGCAAGCTGCCACTGTGCAGCTCGGATGAGTCGAGTGTCGAGCGGCTGGAGAAGGAGGCCATTCAGCCGGCGTTCGACGGCTATCTCGTCTACGTGCCCACGGGCCTCGGCGTGGTCTGCGCGGTGAAGCCGGACGACTTTTCGCTCGTGTGGGCGACGCAGTATCCGCGGGACGTGCTCGGTCCGTGGGGTTGGCGATGCCGGCCTCCCGTCGTGTCGGATCGGGCGGTCGTGGTCACTACCAGCGACTCGCCGGACATCATGGCCATCGATCGATTGAGCGGCGAACTGCTGTGGAGCCGGCGGCGTCCGCAGGACGTACGCTACCTGCTCGGGGCGGACATGGAGCACGTGTGGCTTGCGGGCAGCGGGCTGTGGTGCTTGTCGGCGGCGGACGGCTCGACAGTCTGGCAGACGGATGCGCGTCAAGGCCTGGATGCGACGGGCCGCGGGGCGCTGTGCCGCTCGAAGATCTTCATGCCCACGAGTCGCGGCCTGGCGATCTTTGACGCCGCCACGGGAATGCAACTGGCGATGAGAGAGCTTCCCGCGGGTGAAGAGGCGCTCGGCAACCTGTTGTGCATCGGCGGAGCGATGGTCAGCGTCGATACGAACGAGCTGCGCAAGTTTCCCGACCTGGGGGTCGCTTACCCGAAGCTGCTGGCGAATCACGAACAGAATCCGACGGATGCGGATCTCGCCGTTCGGCTGGCGTGGTCGGAGCTTCTGCGTGGAGATCCGGAACGGGCTTACCACGCGTTGGAGCCGCTGAAGGCGGTGGCGCAGGATCGTCGCGAGGACGTTGCGCACCTGCGCGTCATGTCGTTGCTGGCGATGGCCCGCGCCGCCGACGGTCGAGGCGAAAGCGCGTTGGCGGACCTCGAGGAAGCGCGAACGCTGGCACGGGCGCCGCGGGACCAGCTTCGCGCGTCGGTGGCATACGCGGTGGAAGTGTACGAGGCCGGCCGGCGCGAGGACGCATACCTGCTGCTCTGGCACGAGGGCATGAAACCGGCGGCCGACGGTTACGTGTCGATCAGCCCGAACCATCGGATGAAGGCCACCTTGTACGTCGGTGAAGTCTTGTCGCGATTCTCTCGCGACCTGACGGCCGTGCAGTTGCGGGCGATTGCGGATGAGACGCTCGCGGCGGCGGATGCGGCGGGCAGGGCGCTGGATACGCCAACTCCCGGCGAGGCGGGACAGCGCCTGCTGCGACTTGCGGAGCTCAACGACGTTGGCGGCGGCGGCCAGGCCGCCCTGATACGCCTGGGCCGATGGGAGCGCGCGAAAGGCGAGCTCGAGCGCAGCGAGCAGCGGTTCCGCGAGGCGATTCGACTGGGACGCATCGCCCGGCTGACGGCGACGGCCATGCGCGACCTGGCCGAGCAGTATCTCGACGATCGGCAGCATTACCCGCTCGAGGCCGGAGAACTGCTCGATTCGCTCGTCGAGTATTCGCACGTCGATCTCGCCGCGGCGGGCGACGGATCGCTGTCGGGCAGCGTGCCGGCCAGGGCGGAGGTGGATCGTCTTCGCCGGCGGCTGCAATCCATCGGCGCGCCGGCGACCTCGGGGCAGAAGCCGGCCCGTTTCGCGCTGGCCGAATCGCCGGTGCTTCCCGGCGGGAGCGGCGACGAAAAGGCGCCGCGCGTGTTCTCCTTCGCTCCGACCCGGCCGGAAGCGGCGAACAGTCTCGTGCTGATGGCCGCAACGCCGGGGAAGGTCTTCGCCCGGGATGTGCGCTACGTGAACCGCGATGCCGTGGCGTGGTCGGCGGATCTCGAGCTGCTGGGGAGTCACGAGGCGATCCTCGATGACTCGGAAACCCTCGAACCGGACGAAAGTCTCGATGCCATCTATCCCCGCGCTTTCTGCGACGGGCAGATTGCCGTGGTCAACGGTGCGGACGGTTTGTTCGGCATCGGCCTGCGGACCGGCCGGCGGCTTTGGGGTATTCCCTATGAAGAGGCATCGACTGCGAGCCGTTACCCGTTGCGTAACCGGCTGGTGGCCGTGGGCGACGGCTACGTCGTCTGTGCGCCGCGCCGCGGCGTGCTGTCGGCTGCGCGGCTGGCCGACGCGAGCGACGTGCTGTGGGAACGAATCCTCGGCACGAAAGTGGACACGGTCTTCGTCAAGGACGGCTATTGCATCACGCTCGACGCCGGGTGGCAGTTGGCCAAGACATATGACCTGGCGAACGGATCGCTGCTCAGCTCGGTCACGTTCAACCAGCCGGACCCGGTTGATGCGCCGATTCCCCTTCAATACATGGACGGCCTGTTCGTCGGCCCGGACGGGAGCGGGGCGGTTGCGTGCCACAGCGTGGTGACGGGACAGCAGCTCTGGCGCCTGGAAACGCCGGCGCCGGTGCAGCGATTGTTCGCGGCGGCCGACGGCGAGATCGGGGTGTGGATGGCGAAGGGCAGCGTTCTGCTCGTTGACGCGCTGCAAGGTGACGTGAAGCTCGAGGCGACCGTTCCGCAGGTGGAAGACTGCATGGCCGAGGGCGTGATCCACGACGATACACTCGTGCTGCTGTGCGTGAAAGAGACGGCGCGCGGGGCCGATCCGACACTGGTCGGACTGGACTGCGCGACAGGGCAGGTGCAGTGGACGCGCGGCCCGCTGGGGCCGACGGTGCGGGACGAATCCGCGTTGTGGCCGCTGCTTCACGTTGCCCAGGACGTGGTGCCGATGTTCTACCGATACGAACCAGAGGACGCCGACGTGCTGCGTCGCATGTTCGGCGTGGTGGGGGTTCGCGTCATCGACAAGGCCACGGGCGCCGACTATGGTCCCGTGGTCCAGACGAATCAGCAGGTGGCGGATAAAGGCCATCTGACCGGGGACTTCGGCGTGTGGCCGGGAGCGATGATCGTCGGTGCGGAGAACGCGATACTCGCTCTGCCGATCGATGAGAAAGCGCCCCAGGCGGAAACGAAACGGCGATGATGTCGCGCTTGCGAACATACATGATCAGGCGGGTATGGCTGGCGTCGGCGACCGGGCTGATTGTCGTGGGAACGGCGCTGCGCCCGGCGACGGCGACCCCCGTCGAAGAGCCGATCGCGCCGCGGCCCAAGCACATCACCGACGAGACGGAGGTCGCCATCAAGCGCGGGCTCGACTATCTGGCGCGCGCCCAGGGCCGGGACGGCGCGTGGCGCAATCGCAGCGGATACGGCACGTACCCGGTGGCCATGACGTCGCTGGCCGGTCTCGCGTTGCTCATGAGCGGCAGTACGACAACGCAGGGGCCGTACGCGGCGAACGTCGATCGGGCCACGGATTTTCTGCTGAGCTGTTCGAGCGAGTCGGGCCTGATCGCCCGGGTGGACGAGGCCAGCGGCCGGCCGATGTTCGGACACGGCTACGCCATGCTGTTTCTGGCGGAGCTCTCCGGGATGATCGAGGATGAGGACCGCCAGACGCGGATCCACGAGATGCTGGCCCGCGCCGTGACGCTCACGGCGCGCAGCCAGAGCGCGCTCGGCGGCTGGATATACACGCCGGACGGCAACGACGACGAAGGCTCGGTGACGATCACGCAGTTGCAGGGCCTGCGCGCCTGTCGCAACGCGGGCATCGCCGTGCCGAAGTCGGTGATCGATCGGGCTCTGAAGTACCTCGAGCTTTCCGCGCGCCGGGACGGCGGCATTGCCTACCGGGCGCGCCTGCCGGAGCCGTCCCGCCCGCCGATCACTGCCGCCGCGATCTGCTGCTGGTACAACGCCGGCGACTATGACAATCCGCTGGTTGAGCGGGCGTTGAAGTTCTGCCACGAGACGATCGGCCACAGGCAGAGCACGCTCGGGCACTTTTATTACGCGCACCTGTACTATTCGCAGGCGCTCTATCTGTCCCGGGACGAGCGCGCGTGGGACGAGTACTTCCCGTGGATTCGCGACTGGTTGCTGCACAATCAGCGCGAAGATGGATCGTGGCAGGGCGACGCCGTCGGCCTGCCGTATGGAACGTCGCTGGCGCTCATCATTCTCCAGATGCCGTACAACCGGCTGCCCATCATGCAGCGGTGAGCGATGCAGGAGACAATAGGCAAGAGGCAAAAGGCAATAGGCAATAGGGAAGGCACGAGCTGGCGCCGGTGTGGCGGCAACCGTCGCTTTGGGGGGCAGCCGCCCAGTCTTTAACGAAACGTATGCAACTGAAGGTACATCGATGAGCGAAAAACAGTCACCTGGACCGCAGGAACCATCCCAAAGCGACACGGCGCGGATCGCCTCATTGCAGGCGGGCCACGAGCGCATTCGTTCGGAGCTGCGCAAAGTGATCGTCGGGCAGGACGAGGTGGTCGACCAACTGCTGATCGCGCTGTTTGCCAACGGCCACGTGATCCTGGAGGGCGTCCCGGGCCTGGCCAAGACGTTGATGATCTCGACGCTCGCGCGTTGCCTGGCGCTGACGTTCCGGCGGATCCAGTTCACGCCCGATCTCATGCCGTCGGACATCACGGGTACGGAAGTCATCCAGGAGGACAAGGCGACCGGCCAGCGCGCGTTCCGCTTTTTACCGGGGCCGATCTTCGCCAACGTCATTCTCGCCGACGAGATCAACCGGACGCCGCCGAAGACGCAGGCCGCGCTGCTCGAGTCGATGCAGGAACGCCAGGTGACCGTCGGCGACGAAGGGCACGCGCTGCCCGCGCCGTTCTTCGTGCTTGCGACGCAGAACCCGATCGAGCAGGAAGGCACGTACCCGCTGCCGGAAGCGCAGCAGGACCGCTTCATGCTGAAAATCTACGTGCGCTACCCGAGCTACGACGAGGAGTATCGCATCGCGGAATCCACCACGTCCGGCGTGACGGAATCCGTGACCCCTGTCTTCAATGCGCACGAGATTATCGAGTTTCAGCAGATCGTCCGGCGCGTGCCGGCCGCCCCGGAAGTGATTCGCTACGCGCTGAACCTGTCGCGAATGACGCGACCCGACGAGGCCGCGGCGCCGGAGATCGTCCGGCGAATGCTCGTCTGGGGCGCGGGCCCGCGGGCGGTGCAGTCCATGCTGCTCGGCGGCAAGGCGCGAGCGGCGCTGGAAGGCCGCAGCCACGTGTCGTTCGACGACATTCGCGCCTGCGCGCTGCCGGTGCTGCGGCACAGAATCGTCACCAGCTTCTCCGCCAGCGCGGAAGGCTATTCGCCGGACCGGATTATCGAAGAATTGATCGACAGCCTGGACCCGCACGAAACGGCGCTATCAACGGATGACGGCTACAAAAAACTACTTTCAACCTGAAGTCCTCAACAAGATCAGCCGGCTGGAGCTTCGCGCCCGGCAGGTGGTCGAGGGCTTTCTCAGCGGCCTCCACCAGAGCCCGTACAAGGGTTTCAGCGTGGAGTTCGCCGATCACCGGCCGTACGTCGCCGGAGACGACGTTCGCCACATCGACTGGCGGCTGTACGCCAAGGCGGACCGTTTCTACATCAAGCAGTACGAGGTCGAGACAAACCTGCGGACCTGGCTGCTGCTCGATTGCAGCGGGTCGATGGGCTATCCCGAGCACGGCGGCGACGGGCGAATGACGAAGTGGGATTACGCCTGCACGATCGCGGCGAGCCTCGCGTATCTGCTCATCCAGCAGGGTGACGGGGCGGGACTGATGCTGTTCGACCAGGCGGTCCGCGGCCAACTGCCGGCCAACTCGAGCGAAGTCCACCTGCACCGGATGGTCGACGCGATCGAGCGGACGGTGCCCGGAGACCAGACCGACGCGGGCACGGTGCTCCGGCACCTGTCCGAGCGCCTGCCGCATCGCAGCATGGTCGTGATCATCTCCGACCTGCTGGCCGACGAGGATGCGATCATCAGCGGGCTCGAACGGCTGCGTTTCAGCCAGCACGAAGTCCTGATGCTGCACGTGCTCGATGCGGACGAGCTGGAGTTTTCGTTCACCGACCGGACGCTTTTCGAGGGGATCGAGGAGGCCGGCCTGGAAGTGCTGACGGATCCGCAGTCGCTGCGCTCGGCCTACCTCGAGGGGGTCAACGCGTTCATCAACCGGATGCGGGGCTGGTGCCTGAACAACCGGTCGGACTACGCGCTCGTCAGCACGGCCGATCCGCTCGACGTCGTGCTGACGCGTTTCCTGGCCAACCGGATGCGCCGTGCCCGGCGGCGCGCGTGACGTGGGCAGTGGGAAAGTGCGAAAGTGAGAACGTGAGAAAGAAGAGGGAGGAGACAGTAGTTGGCCTAGTGGGGCGAAAACGGGCGCGTTTGGCGGGCAGGCGCCCGTTGTCCTTCGAAACGTAAGGCAACCGGAGGGTTGACACAGTAGCGATGGGGTCATTGCCGTCCATGCTGGCCGCGTTTACGACGCCCGCGCTCTTCTGGGCCGGAGCGGCGGCGGTGGCTGCGCCGATTCTGATACACCTGCTGGCCCGGCGGCGGTTTCGGCGAATCCGCTGGGCGGCGATGCGCTTCATCGTAGATGCGGAGAAGCGCAACAAGCGCCGCGTGCGCATCGAAGAGATGATCCTGCTTGCCCTGCGCTGCCTGGCGGTGCTGCTGATCGGGCTGCTCGTGGCCCGGCCGTTCCTCGCACCGGGGGCCGAGGATTCACTGCTCGGCGCCGGACAGCCCGGTGAACGGGTCATCCTCGTGGATGATTCCTACAGCATGGGCTACCTCAGCGACGGGCAGACCGCGTTCGCCCGCGCGAAGGCCGCGGCCTCCAATATCGTTCAGCGTCTGCGCGAACAGGCCCCGCGCGACACGGTGACGATCCTGCGAACGTCCCGATTGGACTCGCCGGTGACGGCGCACGCGGAGCTCGACGAGCAGACGATCGAGGAGACGCTGGCGCGCATCGAGGCGCTGGAGCCAAGCGAGAGGGGCCTGTCGGTCGATGCGAGCCTGTCGGCCGTGGCGGAGCAGCTCGACCGCGCCGCCGATGCGTCGAGCGCAGTCGTGTACATCCTCAGCGACTTCCAGCGGATCGACTGGGTTGATCGGGCGGGCGGTGAAAACGCGTCGCTCGCCGAACCGCTGGCGAACTGGGCGCGCAACGACAAGCAGGTGCGCGTCGTGCTCGTCGACGTTGGCGACGACGCGGCGGTCAACCTCGCGATCAGCGGTCTGCGGCCAGTCCACCCGCAGGTCGTCGCCGGCACGGAAGGGCCGATGGAGATTTCCGTCGGCAACTTCGGTCCCGATACCGCGGAGGCTGTTGACGTTCAACTTGCCGCCGGATCGGCGGCGCTCGCGTCTACGCGCGTGGACAAGGTGCCACCGCGGGGGGGAGCGGCTGCGGCGGTGCCGATTACGTTTCCGCATCCGGGCGACGCGACCGTTCGTGCCGAGATCGCCGCGGACAACCTGACGGCCGACAACGTGCGGTACGCGGCCGTTGAGGTCAAAGAGGCCGTACGCGTACTCCTCGTGAACGGTGAGCCGTCCGACGACCCGTACAACGACGAAGTGCATCTGCTCGAAACGGCGTTGCAGCCGGGCGGCGAAGTGCCGAGCGGCAACAAGGTCGACACGATTCTCGAGATCGATCTCGAAAGCACGCGGCTCGACCAGTACGACCTGGTCGTGCTGTGCAACCTGTACCGCGTGAGCGAGGCCGCGGCGGACGCCTTGCGAAAGTACGTGGCCAACGGCGGCGGGCTGGCGATCTTCCTGGGCGACCAGGTGGTCGATCCACTCGCGTACAACGCCGTGCTCTATCGAGACGGGCAGGGGCTGTTGCCGGCCTCGCTCGAAACCATCGTCAACGCCGGGCCGCAGGGCGTGTCGCTCGCCGCGAGTGATTTTCTGCATCCGGTCGTTCGCGTGTTCTCCGGCCCGCAGAACCCGTTCGTGCAGCGCGTGCGTTTTTCGAGCTACTTCGCGCTGGACCCGGCGGAAGCCGACGAAAAGGGGACATCACTGATTTCCGACGACAGGGAATCGCCAAAATCAGTGATGTCCCCTTTTCGGCGGCCGGCCGCCAACGTCATCGCCCGGTTTGCCGACGATCGCGGCAGCCCCGCCATCGTCGAGCGTCCGTACGGCCGGGGGCGCGTCATGCTGTTCGCCTCCTCCTGTGACCTCGAATGGAACAACTGGGCCAAGGATCCCAGCTACGTCGTCGCCATGCTGGAAATCGTTCAATACCTCTCACGAACGGCGGGCGATATTCGCGCGGCATTCGTGGGCGACCCGCTCAAGCTCGACGTGGACGCCGCGGACTACGAGCTGGACGCCACGCTACGGCCGCCGGGCTTCCCCGCGCAGCAGGAGGCGAAGATCAGTGCCACCGCAACGGAGGGCGGTATGCAGTTCGTCTGGCCGCACACGGACCGCGCCGGCGTGTACACGTTCGTGCTGCACAAGCGCAACGGCGAGGAAGTGACGCGACACTTCGCAGTCAACCTGGATACGACGGAGAGCGACTTGAGCCCGGCCGGCCCGGAGGAACTGCACCGCGCGCTCGCCGGCGTGCCGGTTGAGTACGTGCGCGGCGTGAGCGACGCGGCGGACAGTACGGACCAGGGACGGCAGGAGATGTGGCCCTTGTTTCTCGCCCTGGCAATGGGCGTGCTGATGCTCGAGCAGTTTCTCGCCTGGCGTTTCGGCAGGGCGTAGGCGAGCGAAGAGGAACTTTGTGGCACGGACATCTTGCCCGTGGAATCACGGGCTGGAAGCCCGTGCCACTTTGGCGGCGATTCGGCAGGGCATGGGTAAACGAGAAGGAATCTTCACGCGGCAAGCGCAATCATGATATCGACGGCCGGCACAAACCTCATCGCCCAGGCGAGTCGCGTTCAGATCGAACAGCGGCTGGAGCTGGCCAACCGGCCGGCCGGGTGGAGCGCCGTTGCCGCGCTGGCCGCCGCGCTCGCCCTGTGCTGGCTGATCGTGTGGCTCTACCGGCGCGAGCGCCGGGCCGGGGCATCGACGCGGGTTCGCCTGGCGCTGGCGGCGGTGCGCTGCGTCGTCATGCTGGCGCTGCTGGGCATCTGGTTTCAGCCGGTCATCGCCACGTATCTCCATCGCTGGATCGACTCGTACACGCTCGTGCTGGTGGACACGTCGTCGAGCATGGATTTGCAGGATCGCTACCGCAGTGCGGACGGCATCGAGCGCGTCGCCGCGCTCCTGCCGGGCCGGCAGCGCGAGCCGATCCGCCGCTCGGAGCTGGTCGAGAAGATTCTCTCGCAGAGTCACAACAAGTTCCTGCGCGATCTCGCCGCGAACAACCGCGTGAAGCTCTACACGTTTTCGGATGATGCCCGGACGGTCTGTACGCTGCGCTCGGCCAGCGAGGAGCGTTTCAAGGAAGTGGCGACGCCGGGAAGCGCCGCGCGACAGGAAGCGCTGGTCGGCTCGAACCAGCTTGCCTCGATGCCGATCGACCTGCCCGCCCGCGGCGCGGTGACCAACCTGGATCGCGCCCTGCGGGAATGCACGAACGCCATGGGCCAGTCACCCATCGCCGGCGTCGTCATACTCACGGACGGCGGCGTGAACCAGGGCGATTCCATCGAGGCCATCGGTCACTGGGCGCGCGAGCACAAGCTGCCATTGCAAGTCGTCGGCGTGGGTGACTCGTCGCCGCCGCAGAACGTGCGCGTTGCGGAGCTTATCGCCCCGGACAACGTGTTCGCCGAAGACCCCTTCGCCATCATCACGCAAACACGCGGCCAGGGCGTCGCGGGCGAAACGTTCCAGGTGAACCTGATCGAGCGTCGCGCGGATTCCGGTGGTCCCGGCCGTATTGTCGCCACCAAGTCCGTCACCTTCGCCCAGGATGACGACGTTCAGCCGGTCACGTTCGAGCACCGCCAGGGCGCTGTCGGCCGGTACGTCTACCAGGTGAACGTGCCCGTCGGCCCGACGGAGTCGATCGCCGACGACAACACGCGGCAGACCGTGGTCAACGTCATCGAGAACAAGCTGCGCGTGCTGCTGATCGCCGGCGGACCGAGCTGGAACTACCGCTACCTGTCGCGGCTCCTTCAGCGCGACAACACGTTCGAGGTGAGCTGCTGGCTGCAATCAGCGGACATCGACGCGGTTCGCGACGGCGACGTGGTCATCGATCATCTGCCGGCCACGCCGGAAGAGCTCTTCGCGTACGACGCGGTGATCATGCTCGACCCCGATCCGCTCGAGCTCACTGCCGACTGGTGCGCGCTGGTCACGGAGCTGGTCACGCGGCACGGGGGCGGACTTCTCTACGAGGCCGCGCGGCCGCACGCGGCGTCGTTCTTCAACGATCCGGCCTGTGGCGACATTATCAAGATGCTCCCCATCACGCCCGACCCGGATGCGGAGATCGTGCTCAACGAGATCGGGCACTACCAGACGCAGCCGTACAGCCCGCTCATTCCGCCCGCCGCGGCGGGCCATCCCGTGCTGAAGCTGCCCGATCGCGATACCGGCGGCGTGGGGTGGGGCCAGCTCGGCGGCGTCTACTGGCATTACCCGGTGCTGCGCGAAAAGCCGGTCGCGACCGTCCTGATGCGGCATGGCAACCCGCGGATGAGCAATGCCTATGGGCGGCACGTGCTGGCGGCGACGCAGTACGTGGGCGCCGGCCGGACGGCGTTCCTCGGCTTTGACGGCACGTGGCGGTGGCGGGCGTTCGGCGAGGAATACTTCAACCAATTCTGGGTTCACATGATCCGGTACCTGGTGGAAGGCAAACTGTCCGGCGGCAACCGGCGCGGAATGCTTCTGACCGAGAGCGACACGTATCAACTGGGCGAGACCGTCCGCGTGACGGCCCGGCTGTTCGATCCGTCGTTCCGGCCGTTGCAGATCGACAGTGTCGATGCCCATTATTCAATGGATAACGAGAAGGGCGACGTGGTGCTTCAGAAGACGGCGGATCGTCCCGGGTGGTACGAGGGCCGGTTCATTCCCTCGCGCACCGGCTTGTGCGAGCTGACTTTGCCGATTCCCGATGCCGACGTCGGCACCGAGCCGGCGCGGAAGGAAATCCAGGTGGTCAGGCCGAACCTCGAGATCGTTCAGCCGCGGATGCAGCGCGAGTCGCTCATCTTCCTGGCGGAACAGTCGCCCGGTGGGCATTACTATGACGTTGACGAGGCGGGCCGGCTGCCCTCGCAGATTCCGGATCGGCACGAGTCCACCACGATCCGGTCTCGACCTGCGCCGCTGTGGGATCGCGGTTGGGTACTGGCCACGCTTGTGGGCCTGTTGTGCGTGGAATGGGGATTGCGCAAGGCGTTCAGCCTACTGTAGGGGCACGGACATGGTGGCACGGGCATCCTGCCCGTGATTCACGGGCTGGAAGCCCGTGCCACTGACTGCGTGCCACAACGAGCAAGCGCGATGGAGCAACGGTCATCCAGAGAATTCGAGCAGCGGGTGATTCGCCCGCTGCGGCACCAGGCACGGCGACTGCGCCTGCACCGCTTCATCCGCGGCTGCACGGTAGTCGCCTGGGTGGTGTTTGTCTGCCTGTCGTTGCAGTTGCTGCTCGACTGGTCGCTGCGCCTGCGCTGGGACATGCGCGCCGCTTTGCTGGGCGTGATCGTCGTGGGCGTGGTCGCCGCGGTGTGGCGATACGTTATCGCTCCGCAACGCGTCCGCTTCGGCGTTGCGGACATGGCTGCCATCGCGGAAAAACGGTTTCCGTCGCTGAATGCCCTGCTGATTTCCGCGGTCGATTTTCATGCGGGCCACATCGGCGCGCCGGAGGTGAACTCGCCCGAATTGGCCGGACAGGTGATCAGCCAGGCGGCCCGGCGCGCGCCGGCGATCCGCTTTGGCGATCTGCTGAATGCCCGGCCGTTGCGCCGCGCGGTCGTGGCCCTCGCGATCGTGCCGGTGGCCGTCACCATCATCGTGCTTTCGGCTCCGGAGGTGGTCGGCACGTGGTTCGATCGCAACCTGCTGCTGGCCGACGTGCACTGGCCCAAGCGCACACGGATTCTCGTGGACGGTGCGGAAAACGGGGTTCTCCGCGGCGCGGTGGGCGACGATTTCGAAATCCGCGCCCACGTGGCCGACGGCTACGTCGTGCCGCGCCAGGTGGAGATTCTTTACGAGCCGAAGTCGGGCAAGGCGGCCCGCGAGACGATGACCGGCGTCGGAGAACGGGGCTTTCGCATTACGATTCCGCGCCTCCGCGAGGACTTGCGTTTTCGCCTTGCCGGGGGCGACGACGTGACCGCCTGGTTCCGCGTCGAGCTCAGCGAGCGGCCGCGCGTCGAGACGGCCACGCTTACGGTCGAGCCGCCGGCATACATGAAGAAGAAGACCGTTACGTTCGCGTCCGGGCAGCGCGCCGTTGAGCTCTATCCCGGCAGCCGCCTGCGCATCCACATCGCGTGCTCCAAGCCGGTCGTCCGCGCGACGCTCATGGCGGCGGCGGAGCCGATCGCCGATGCCGAACCGGATGGCGACGGGCACACCGTAACCGTGACGCCGACCAAGAGCGATACGTATCACTTCGAGCTGACGGACGACGTGGGGCTGACCAACGTCCGGCCGGTCCGGTTCTCTGTCCGGCTGCTGCATGACGAAGCGCCGAAGGTGAAGCTCACGCTGCCCAACGTGGGGAACATGGTCACGCAGAATGCGGTGCTCCCCGTGCACGCAGAGTTCACCGATGACCTGGGCATGGCCGATGCGGCGGTGCTCTATCATCTCAGCAGCGCCGGCGACGAGCTGCAACCGATCGACGCGCGAAAAGTGACGCCTTATGACATGCAATTTCTCCTGCGGTTCGAGTGGCCGGTGGCCGACTGTGGCGCGCCCGTCGGCGAGCAGGTGTCGGTGGTGGCCCGGGCGCACGATTTCGATGACGTGAACGGTCCGAATGTCGGTGAGTCTTCGACGACAACGTTCCGCATCGTCACCGGTGACGAGCTGCTCGCCGAGCTGAACCGGCGCGAGCAGGAGTTCCGCCGGCAGTTCGAGCGCGTCGTCGAGAGCCAGGAGCGCGTCCGCGGCGATCTGCTGACCGTGCTCGGCGGGATGGCGGACTACAAGTCGCCCGCGGAATTCGAAGTCGAACTGGCTCCGCTCGAGCGCCGCCAGCGGCAGATTGTGTCGCAGTCGAACATCATCCGGCAGCAGTTCGAGCAGGTGCTGGCCGAGATGATGATCAACCGGCTGGACAATCCCGACGTGCACGCCCGCCTTGGCGACCGCATCATCGCGCCGCTGGCGGAGCTTGTTTCTCGCGACCTGTCGGACGCGGCGGACCAGATGCGCCGGCTGGCTCGCACCGCCGATATCGAGCTTGCACGGCAGATGGACCCCCTGCAGGCACGAATCGGCGAGAAGATGCAGAGTGTTCTGGATAGCATGTTGAAGTGGGAAGGGTTCCAGGAAGTCGTGAACATGGTTCGGGAGATCGCCCGCTTGCAGCGCGAGCTTCAGCAGGAAACGCACGACGAGCTCGATCGCCAGGCGGGCGACGTGTTCGAGAAATGATGATGATTGCCGACCGAACACGCATGTTGCAGGTCGTCACCCTGGCGTTGTGCGCCGCGCCGTTCGCGGCTGCGCAGGGGAAGGGCGCCGATCGTCCGGTGAACGCGCTGGCGACGAAGCAGCAGATGATCGAAGATCGGCTGGCGCGTCTCGAGGACCGCATGTTCCGGCTGCGCGAGAAGCTCGCCGAGACGGAGCCGGAGAGCGCCCGCAAGCTCGAGGCCGGGCTGAAGGAGATGGGCAAGCTCGATCTCGACGCGCGAATGCAGAAGCTGGTCGAGCTGCTCGGTGAGTCGAGCCGTCTTCCGGAAGCGGCTCGCGAGCAGAAGCAGATGCTTGCCGACATCGACGAACTGCTGAACGTGCTTCTCGATCGCAATCCCATGGACGAGGAGCGGCGCAAGCAGTTGCAGCGGATGGAAGATGTGCGCCGCGAGCTGGAGGATTTGCTGAATCAGCAGGAGAACCTGCGGCGCAGCGCGGCCGACGCGGTTCGCGCGAAGCGCGCCGCCCAGCAGCTCGACGCCGCGTTGAAGAAGCTGGACGATATCCTGCAACGCCAGCAGCAACTTGCCGAGCGCACCGCGCCATCGGCGGAGCAGACTAACCCCCCTACCTTGCAGGGTGGGGAAGAGGGGGGGTCGGAGAATCAACAGCAATCTTCCCAAAGCGAGGCAACTTCCGAAAGCGAGTCGCAAAAGCCAGCCGACCAGCAGCGCAATCTCGCCGAGGAAACCGAGAGACTCTCGCGCGAGGTGAAACGGATCGACCAGCGCACGGCGTCGCCGGATGAGGGTAAGCAAGAAGAAAGCGATCCATCCGAGGACCTCAATGCCGGCGCCGACGCCATGAAGCGTGCCGGCGACCAGCTTGACGCCGGAAAACAAAAGGAAGCGAAAGAAGCACAGAAGGAAGCCATCGAGAACCTCCGCCGCGCCCGCCTCCGCTTGCAGGAGAAGAAAGAGCAGCTCGAAGAGCAGCCCGCGACGCCAGAGGGCGGCGCCCAGCGGCAGCGCGATCTCGCGGACCGCGCCGGCAAGCTCGCCCAGCGCATGCGCGGCGAGGGCGAACAAGGCGAAAACGGCGACCAGCAGCAACAGCAGGAAGGCTCGCCCTCCGATCAGCAGCAGCCGCAGCCCATGCCCGGCAATCAGCGGATGGACCAGGCCGAAAAGCACATGCGCGACGCCGGCGAAGATCTCGACAAGTCCCAGACGGAAGACGCGATCGAGGATCAGGACAAGGCGCTCAACGATCTGGAAGAGGCGCGGCGGGAGCTCGAAGACGTGCTCCGCCAGATGCGCAAGGAGGAGCAGGAGGTCCTGCTCAAGAACATCGAAAGCCGCCTGCAAGAGATGCTCGCCCAGCAGAAATCGATCAACGACGAGACGGCGCCGCTCGCCGCGACCGGCAGCGATAACTTGACGCGCGCCGAGACGCTCGCCTGCGTGCAGCTCGCCGATCGGCAGGGCGAAGTCGCCGACGGGGCCGACACGTGCGTCCGCCTTCTCGAGGAGGACGGCACGTCGATCGTGTTCACCACGGTGATCGGGCGTTTGGCGGACGACATGCGCGACGTGGCCGGCCGACTGACCAAGGCCGATGTCGGCAAGCTCACCGTCGCGATGCAGGCGGAGATCCTGTCGTCGCTCGAAGAGCTGGCCGCGGCCGTCAAGCAGGTGCGCGAGGATCACGAGAAGCAGCAGGGCATGCCGATGGCCGCCCGGCCGGGCATGACCGCCGACGCCCCCCTGGTGCCCACGTCTGCCGAGCTGAGGATGCTGAAGGCCTCGCAGAAGCGGATCAACGAGCAGACGCTGTCCGTCGCCGAATCCGAAACCATCGACCAAGCGGAAGAACAGGCGAACCGGACCATCCTCGAACACGCCGCCGAGCGACAGGCGGAGCTCGTCAAGATGGCGCGCGAGCTACAGGAGCGTGCCGAGAAGGAGGGGGGATCGTGATTCGTTCAGTCGCTACGTGCATGCGGCCGGCCCTCGTGGTGCTGTTGTTGACCGTCGCGCTGGCGGCGGCGCCGGCGCGCGCCTCCGCCAACAACGACGCGTTCTTCAACGAATTCGCCAGGCACGTCGAAGCCGCGGACAGCCTCAGCGACAAGGCCCGCGACGTTATCTCCAAGGCGCTCGCGGGACGCGACGCGGACTCGGACGACGAATCGCTGATTCTCGAAGCGCTGGCGGTGATGTCGCCGCAGTTTCTTGCCGGCCTGGATGCGTTCGACGACGAAGACTATCCGGCGACGGTCGAAAAGATGAAGCCGCTCACCGACGCCGGCGATCCGTACGTCAGGTTCTACGCCCGCGCGTACACGGCGAAGGCCATGGTGCAATCCGACCTGCTGGTCGAGGCCGAAGCGCGCATTCAATCTCTGCTGGCTGATATCGATGACGTTCGCCGTTATACGCTCGAAGAGCCGGAGTTGCGTTACACGCTCGGCTACTGCCAGGTGCAGAACCTCGAATACGATGCGGCGAAGCAGACGCTCGAAGCTTTTCTGCATGATTTTCCCGATGCGTCGCCGCGTTTCGTCATGACCGCCAGGCAGATGCTCGCGGAGATCGCCCGGCGGATTCCGGAAGGCATGGGGGAGGTAGCGGATCTCATGTCGTTCTCTCAGCAGCGGCTGTCGGCAGGGGATAC
>JBECKQ010000116.1:0-3476 GCA_040235375.1 Phycisphaerae bacterium
GCGCATCGGCACGACTCGACGTCCGAAATGGGTGATTGCCCTGCTTGCGGCGGGCGTCTTTGTCATGTCGTTTGCCGGACCCGCCCAGGCGGACACGCCGGAATCGAAACGCCTGTCCAACGACACGTTCTACCAGGGCCTGCTCGACCGCAAGCTCGTCGATCTGCTCGATCACTGCCTGAAGACCGACCCGCCCGCCAACGAGCTGACCGAGCTTCTCATGCGGCGAAAGATGAAACTCATCGTCCACGACGATCCCCTCGCCGACGCCGACAAGCGCCAGGCCGCCCTGCGCGATGCGAACGAGCTGCTTGCCCGGATCATCCGCGAGTACAGTGCCCGCAGGGAGAGCGTTGACTGGCGGATGGAGCTGAGCCAGTCGCTGCTGTACGACGAGGCCGAGCCGTACTACACGAGCATCTTTTATCGCGGCGGCACCGCGGCGGACCGCAAGCATCTGGCCGCCCTCATGGACGAGGCCATCTCTGTCCTGACCGACCTGTCCGACTATCTCGATCGCGAATACGCCCGCATGGACCAGCTCTCCATCGCGGAATACGAGCAGCTCGACGAGACCGGTTACGTTCTCAAGATCGAGTCGGCCATGCCCAGGACCGACTACATGCTTCTGTGGGCCAAGTTCTACCGTGCCCTGGCGATGGAGCCTTCGGAGCCGCAACGGCGTGAGCTGCTCGAGGACGTCCGCTCCAGCCTGCCTCCGGACTCGCCGCTGCTGACCGAAGATCACAACGTGACGCACGTCCAGGCCCAGTCGCTGTTGCTGGCCGGCATGGTGGCGCGTCGTCTCGGCGACTACGACTCATCCATTCGCTACTTGAAAGACGCCGTCGAAACCGCGGAGATTGTCTCCGATCCGCAGGAGCGGCGCGACTTGCAATGGTTGGTCATGCTCGGCTCGATCGAGCACGTCTGGGCGCTCGCCGACGCCGGTCGATTCGACCTCGCGACTCAAACACTGGCCGACCTGAAACGCCGGATCCAGCACGATCAGCCGAACAACTTCGGCCTCAAGCTGGCGATGGGGCTGCTGGAGAGCCGCGTGGCCCAGACCCGGGCAGCCCAGGAGGAGGCGCGGGGCAATACGCGCCTGGCGCGCTCCATCCGTGCCAACGCCATGGACCCGCTACGCGAGCTCGCTGCCCGGCAGCCGCAATATCGCGACGAGATATATGCCTGTCTGTACGAGCAGCTCGCCGGCCGGAAGGATTTCGACGCGCTGCTGCCCTTCGAGCGCTGCGCGGTCATCGCCGGCCACATTCGCGAGGCGCGGCGGCTCCGACAGGGCGACGATGACAATTCCGCTGATCTTGCCGATCGCACCGCCGACGAAGCCGAGGCGATCCGCCTGCTCGACGAGGCTATTTCACTGGCGCAAGAGCTGCTCGACGATCGGGGCCAGGTCGACAACGACATGTACTGCGAGGTCCTCTACAACCTCGGCGTCGCCCAGTACAACCGCGGCTTGCGCCGGGAAGCGGCGGAGAGCTTCGTATCCGTCGCGAAGGACTGCGCCCATACGAACCGGGCGGAATCGGCTGCGACGTTCGCCGTCGAGATCGCCGCGCAGCTCGCCAACGATCCCTCGCTGCGGCAGCGCGACGACGTGCGGAAGCTTCACCTCGAAACGCTTACCGTGCTGGTCGGCCGGTTCCAGGACAGCGAATCCGCCGAGTATTGGCGCTTCTTCCTCGGCCAGGCCCTCGAAGACCAGGGACAGCTCGACGAGGCCGCCCGGGTCTATGCGGAAGTCTCGCCCCATCAGCCGCACTACCTGCTCGCCCTGTTTCGCAGCTTTGAGTGCCGTGTCGCGTCACTGAAGGCTTACGCGGCCGAGCACTCGAACGAGACGGCGGAGATTGCCCGCCGGGCGGCGGACGCGCGGCGCGCCGTCGATCGGTTTCGCGACGTCGCTGCCGAAACTCCCTCCGCGGCGGCCATCGCGGACGAGCAGGTCAGCGTCGAGCGACTCAAGGCGGAGGCCGAACTCCTCCAGGCGGAACTGAACGTCGTCAACGGGGTCGACCGTCCCGAAGACGCGCTTCGGACCCTCGCCGACTTCGAGAGCCGCCACGCCGGGCAGTCGGACCTGATGGGTCGCGTGCTGCGCGCGCGGCTGGTGGCATACGAGGCGACGGGGCAGATCGACAAGGCCCGGCAGGTGGTCCCCAAATACATCGCCAGCGCTCCCGACGAGGCCGCCGCCACCATCCAGGCCCTCTTCGACGCCACCCGGGCCGAGGTCAAAACCTACCGGAATGTGGGCCGCAAGGACATCGCCGACCGGAAGGCGGCCGCTGCCCAAATGCTCGCCGAACAGCTCTACGACTGGGCCAACGGGCAGAAGGGCGTCGTCGGCCCCGAGCAGATGTATGTGCTTCGCCTGCAGCTCGCGGAGTCGCAGCTCGACGCAGGTGACGTGACCAAGGCAACGGCGCTGTTCCGGCAAAGTGCGGACCACGACGCCAGCCGGTACGACGACGGCAAGCCACACGATCCTCGCGCCGTGCTCGGCCTGGCGCGGGCCCTGCAGTTAAACAAGCAGTACGCCGAAGCGCTGCCGCTTTTCAACCGCATGTGTCGCGAGCTCGATGAAAACTCGCGCCAGCGATTCGAGGCGCTCCTGGGTGATCTGCAGTGCCGTACGGAACTGGGCGAGCCGGCCAAGCCGATCATCGACGTGATTCGCCAGCACCGCCACCTGCACCCGGACCTGGGCGGTAGGGACCTCGCGGAAAAGTTCAACGAACTTCAGCGCCGCAACGAAGGGCGAAAGTAGACTCTGTCCCGCGCCGATCGCCGCGGGTTTTCCTTGACTTGCTCGGACGGTGAGCGAACAATAAATCGCAGTTCGAGTGCGCCTGGCGCACTGTGGATGAGGCCGGCCGCTGCTCTATTCCTTTCCTGCGATGACGGCCATGCGAATCGGCGTTTTTGCCATCACGATCGCCCTGTTTCCGTGGCCGGGCGTTGCCACCGCCCGGGAGCACGGCACTCACGTGCTGGTGCTCAACTCCTATCAGGCGGAGTTGAGCTGGACGCAGCGGATGATGGATGGCGTGCGCGAGGGCCTGCCGTCCGACGCCGAACTGTTCGTCGAGTACATGGACACGAAGCGATTTCTCTCGCCCCAGTACTTCGAAGTCCTCCACGGCGTCTATGCGTTCAAGTACGCCGGCGAGCACTTCGACGTCATCGTGGCGACCGACGACAACGCCTTTCAGTTCCTGCGGACCTACCACGACAGTCTCTTCCCCGGCGTGCCCGTGGTCTTCTGCGGGGTGAACAACTTCGACCGTTCGATGCTCGTCGGCCATCCCGAGTTCACCGGCGTGCAGGAGCGCGTCTATCAAAACAAAACCATCGACCTCGCCCTGCGGCTGCACCCGGAGGCCAAGCAGGTCATCGTCATAACCGACGCCACCACGAGCGGTCGCGTCAATCGCGTGCTGCTGGGC
>JBECKQ010000120.1:0-3595 GCA_040235375.1 Phycisphaerae bacterium
AGCACAACTCACCGTCGCTGAGGCGCACTTCAATGGCATCGCAGCCCGAGTAGCTCATCAGGGCCGTCGAGACTGCGTGGAGGAAATCCGTTCTCGACAGACCCCTGCTGGCGCAGGCGAGAATGGAACGGTTGAGCCCCACTCGGTTGCGGGACCGGCTCGAGCCGTTCTCGACCTGCGCGGCGGCGTTTGCCCGGTTGTCCACCATCGACACACTCCAACGATCCGGACGGCTCCCCCCGATGATAAGTCCACGGCGGTCGCCGTTCCACCGCTGGGCGGGCGGCTTGTGTGAACGGAGTGTGCCACTGTTCTTGAATAACACCCTGCATTCTACCGCTCGATTGCAGTGCGCCCTGGCTGGTCCAGCGCAGATGATATGCTGCCCGATTCTGGTGTATGATGGAAAGGATGGACAGGGCGCGTCAAAAGTCGCCGCGGGCGGGATCCATCGACGGCGCGAACGCCGCTACCGAGACCTACGAGGTCGTCCTCAACTCCGTCGCGGACGGCGTGTTCACCGTCGATCTGGATTGGCGGATCACGTCGTTCAACGCCGCCGCGGAACGGATCACGGGGGTCAAACGCCAGGAGGCGGTCGGCCGGCACTGCTGCGACGTGTTTCGGGCCAGCATTTGCGAGAATGACTGCGCCCTCAAGCGGGCGCGCGAGATGGGCAAGCCGGTGGTCAACAAGGCGGTCTACATTGTGACCGCGAAAGGCGAGCGAGTGCCCATCAGCATATCCGCCGCCGTTCTCAAGGATGCAAGCGGACGCGTCATCGGCGGCGTGGAGACTTTTCGCGATCTCAGCCAGGTTGAAGAGCTGCGCAAGGAACTCGAGCAGCGTTACACGTTCGCCGATATCGTCGGTCGAAGCGTCGCCATGCAGCGGCTGTTCGAACTTCTGCCTCAAGTGGCGGAAAGCCACAGCACGGTGCTGATCGAAGGCGAAAGCGGTACGGGCAAGGAGCTCGTCGCCCGGGCGATTCACAACTTGTCGCCACGCAGCCGGCACCCCTTTGTCGCCATCAACTGCGGCGCGCTGCCCGACACGCTGCTGGAATCGGAGCTGTTCGGCTATAAGGCCGGCGCTTTCACCGACGCCCGGCGGGACAAGCCGGGGCGGCTGGCGGTTGCCGACAAGGGCACGCTGCTGCTCGACGAGATCGGCGACATCTCCCCAGCCATGCAGACCCGGCTGCTGCGTTTCCTGCAGGAGCGCGTTTACGAACCACTCGGCTCGGTTGAATCCAAACACGCGGACGTCCGTGTCGTGGCCGCAACGCACCGCAACCTGGACGAGCTCGTGCAGGCGGGCCGGTTCCGCGACGATCTCTACTACCGCATCAACGTCGTTCGCCTCCGATTGCCGCCGTTGCGCGAGCGCCGCGAGGACATTCCGTTGCTGGCCGAACGCTTCATCGCCCGATTCAACCGCGTGCAGAGAAGGGATGTGGTGGGCTTTTCGGAAGGGACGCTGGGAATTCTCATGGCCCACGATTTTCCCGGCAACGTGCGCGAGCTGGAGAACATCATCGAGCACGCGTTCGTCCTGTGCCGCGGCAGTCTGATCGAGGTGCAGCATCTGCCAGCGTCGCTTCACGCGGCGAGCAGCGTGCGTACGCGTCGTCGCAAGACGGGAATGACCCTGCGCGAGTTCGAAGCGATCCACATCGCCGACGCCCTGCGTCGTCACCACGGCAATCGTGCTGCGGCCTCCCGGGAGCTGGGCATCAACGCGAGCACGCTCTTCCGCAAGCTCAAGTCGCTGGGGTTGAGCGCGGAACGCGATGCCCCGCCCGAGCACCCCTGAGCGGGAAAGCGTATTGCATATTGCAATTATCAACGCCCGCCATAGTTGCATTGTGCAATGGCTGGCGATTGCCAGAAGCATGCCGACAATCGCGTAAGTAATTACCTCACAATAAATTATGTAATTTCACCTGCTTGTGGCGGCACGGCACGGCGCATGCACATGGTCTGTCGATGCGTACCGCCATCGCCACCCATGACGGCCGGGTCTCGCCCGTGCTCGACGTTGCGCAGCGACTGCTCGTCGTCGAGTGCGACGGCACGACGATTGCGGAGCGGCACGAGGTACCCCTCACTGGCGAATCGTTCACCGCCCGGCTTCGCGACATTCAGCTCGCCGGCGTGGACGTGCTCATCTGCGGCGCCGTGTCCCAGCCGCTCGAAGCCGCGCTGGTCGCGGCGGGCGTGCAGGTGGTATCGCGCGTATGTGGCGGCATAGAAGACGTGCTCGAGTCGTATCTGCGCGGCGGTCTGACGCATGCGTCGTTTCGAATGCCGGGCTGTCGCGACCGGTGGCGCAGGCGCGTCCGCCACCGGAGACGGACCGGACGACTCGATGAGCCAGGCGAATGGTGAAGTGCCCGGTAATCGCGCGGTGTCTGGATTGCAGAGTGGGGAGCTGGCTGCTGCGCAGATTGCCGGGCCTCGTAACCAGCAACATCACATCGAGGAAACGGCGGCCTGACGCCGTTTCGGCAGGAAGGAGGCGTCAAGATGCCAGGTGGAGATCGCACCGGACCGCTGGGGGCGGGACCGCAAACCGGCCGCGCGGCAGGGTATTGCGCCGGGCACGATGCACCCGGCCACATCAGTTCCGTCCCAGGTTTCGGCGGTCGGGGTTGGGGACACGGACGGGCAAGAGGCCGGCGCGGTGGTTGGCGCCATGATTGCTATGCCACGCTGCCGCCGGGCGGGCGTCGCGGCCGCCGAGCCTACGGCTGGCGGGGATTTTGGCACCCCGGTGACGAAGTGCCGCTCTCGAGGGAGCAGGAACTGAGCGAACTGAAGGCTGATTTGAGCTACTTCGAGCAGAACGTCGAGCGGATTCGGCGCCGGATCGACGAACTTGCTGCACAGGAACCGACGGAAGGCACGTAGGTTGCCGGCGCGATGCCGTAACCCATTGGGGGTGACGTACGGCCATTGCGGCAGTGGCTCTGAGAAAAGAGAGAGCTCCATGAAAATCGCAGTAACGGCGGCGGATCGGGGACTCGACGTCGAGGTCGACCCACGTTTCGGGCGTTGCCCGTACTTCATGATCGTCGAGACGGACGACATGGATGCGGAAGCGATCGAAAACTCCCAGCAAGCCTTGGGGCATGGCGCGGGCATTCAGTCCGCGCGAATGCTGGTGGACCGAGGCGTCAAGTACGTGCTGACCGGCAACTGTGGCCCGAACGCCCATGAGGCGCTGACGGCCGGAGGAGTCGGTGTCATCACGGATTGCGCAGGCACCGTTCGATCCGCGATCGAGCAGTTCACCGCGGGGCGCCTGGAGGCTCGGGACGCGCCGAACGTGGCCGCCCACCAGTCTTCTCCGCAGGGAATCGACCGGGGGCCGAACGCATCGGCGCCGTCACCCGCCGGTCCCCCGCCGGGATCAAGCCCGAGACGCGGCGAGGGCCGGGGCCGGCAGATGAACATCGAGGGCGGTGGCCGAGGAATGGGAAGAGGCCGTGGGCAAGGACAAGGACGAGGAGGAGGCCGAGGCCGAGGGCAAGGAGGCGGCGGCGGTGGACGACGTTCCGGTCGGTGACTTGCTCGTTGTCAAGTGAACGAAC
>JBECKQ010000121.1:0-7039 GCA_040235375.1 Phycisphaerae bacterium
GAGCGGCGGCGGCAGGGGCGGCACACCGGGCAAGCGGAGTGTATGTGCAGTCGGCGCAGGCAGTTGCGAACTCCTCGCCGCTCACGAAAATAGCTGCTGGTGTGCGGCTGATCGCGATCCCGGCCGAAGATATCACAGGCGATTGGGCGGCGGGCGACACCACGGCCTGTCCCGTTGGGCCAGACCGTGCCATCCGGTCGGGTACTTGACGGCGGCTGCGACAGCCGCTGGCGCGGCTGCTGAACCCCCACCCGGCCGCCCCCTGCAAGGGGGAGGGGTCAGAATGGCTGCCGCAGCGTTTCCGCGGCGCTTGCTTCAGGGTCCCTGGGCGGAATGAGTTGAATGCTGGAGGAATGATGCTGACGCGAAGCGGTGTCGTAGCGGCGATCGGGACAGCGTTGTTGCTCTGTGCGCCGGTCGGCGCTGCCGACGAGCCCTACGCCGGCGTCGAGGCGAGGATTTCGAGCCCGAACGTTCTGGTGCAGCCGGGCCGCCCCGTGCTGATCGACCTCACACTGTACAACACGACGGACGACCCGGTCACCCTGTCGGTGCCGGACGTCGAGGCGGAGCAGGCCGGAGCGGCCATGACGCTTCCGTTGTCGCACGTGTTCAGCGGAGCAGGCTTCGGCGGTCTGGTAATTCGTGGCGACTACGACCGCACGTGGGTGGACGCCGACGGATATCATCCGCCGGGCAGCGCGCCTGACGTGGTGCTCGGGGCCCATTCGATCGTCGGCCGGCGGCTGGACGCCACGAAGTACTACGTGGCCTTGCGCAGCGCGGGCACGTACAAGATCGTCTGGCAGCCCTACGGCGGACTGCTCACCTCGAACGAGCTGACGATCGAGGTCGCGCCGCGGAAGCAGGCGCTGATCGTTACCGACCAGGGTGCGATGCGCGTGGAATTCGACTACGAGCGCGCACCGAATCACGTGGCGAACTTCATCGAACTGGCCCGTGACGGTTTCTACAACCAGAAAACATTTCACAGGATCGAGCCGGGATACTTCATCCAGGGGGGAGGCCCCCACGGCGACGGCACGGGAATCCGCCCCGACGGCAAGCGGCTCAAAGCGGAGTTCAACGACCATCCGTTCGATCGAGGCACGGTGAGCATGGCGCGAGTTGAGGGCGATCCGGACTCGGCGAGTTGCCAGTTCATCATCACCGACACCCGGCTGCCGGACTGGGACGGGCGATACACGGCCTTCGGCGAGCTCGTGGGCGAAGAGTCGTACCAGACGCTGGACAAGCTGATGCAGACGCCGGTCGAGTGGGACAAGAAACTGGGCTTCGACCGGCCGAAGCAGAAGATGGTGATCCGCGACGTGCGGATCGTGGACGCTCCGCTGAGCAGTCAGAACGACGAGTACCGCGCGCAGACGGACAGTTCGCGCCGGTAGCACTTTTCCTTCCGCCACAATGTGGTATAAGATGCCCGGTCAGGCGGCCTGACCGGCATTGTTCACGGGCGTTTGCGGCGACGGCGCAGACGCTGGTGCATCATCCGGTCTGGAGATAATCTCAGCGCCAACCGGTGCGGTGATTCCGGTGGCGAACATCGACGGTCGGGTCCCATGCAGTGGGCTCGGCAGACACCGGGTCAGGCTGGAGACAGAGCAGCCCATCTGTCGGGTTCAGGTGCCGTGGATCAACCTGGCCGTCGATGCTCGCCACCGGTTTTGTTTGCGGGGTGAAACGGCGACCAAACCGTGTTCGGTGTGCCACTGGTCTGTGAGCCGTGCGGCTGCGAAACCCCGGCGGCCTTCGGCCGCAGAGCAGGAGAACAGTAGAGAGGAGAGCAGCAGAGAAGAGGCGGCGGCTTGCGCCGCCTTGAAACCCCCGCCCGGCCTCCCCCTTCCAGGGGGAGGGGCAGGAGTGGCCAGCGTGAACGAGGGTTCTTGAATGGCTTACGAGGTGCTGGCTCGGAAATACCGCAGCCGCGACTTCGATGAGATCGTGGGGCAGTCGGCGATCGCGACGACGTTGAAGAACGCGGTCGCGACGGGACGCATTCATCACGGTTACCTCTTCACCGGTACGCGCGGTGTGGGCAAAACGTCAATGGCCCGCATCCTGGCCAAGGCCCTGAACTGCGAGAGGTACGACGGCCCGACGCCGACGCCGTGCGGCGAGTGCGAATCCTGCCGGCGAATCGCCGAAGGCGCCGACCTGGATGTAGTCGAGATCGACGCGGCGAGCAACACCGGCGTGGATGACATTCGCGAGCTGCGCGGCAACGTCGCGTATCGCCCGGCGCGGTCGCGATACAAGGTCTACATCATCGACGAAGTGCACATGCTCAGCACCAGCGCGTTCAACGCCTTGTTGAAGACGCTCGAAGAACCGCCGGAGCACGTGAAGTTCATCCTGGCGACGACCGAGTCGCACAAGGTCCCGGCCACGATCAAGAGCCGCTGCCAGCGGTTCGATTTTCGCAGCATTTCGCCGGCGGAAATCGCCGGGCAGCTTCGCAAGATTCTGGACGCGGAGGGCGTCGAGGCGGACGACGTGGTCGTCCGGCGGATTTCGCGGCTGGCAGCGGGCTCCATGCGCGACGCCCTGTCGCTGCTCGACCAGTTGCTGGCGTACGGTACGAAGGCGCTGACCGCCGAGCTGATCGAAGACCTTCTGCCCAGTGCCCACGACGAGTTGATCTTCAGCCTGTTCGAGGCCGTCGCGGCAAACGACGCGGCGCAGGCGCTGGTGTACACCGATCAATGCCTGACGCGCGGCTACACGGCGGAGCGACTTTGCGAGGCGGTGATCGAGTACCTGCGATCGCTGATGCTGCTGGCGGTGTGCAGCGCGGACACGGACTTGGTGGACCTCTCCGGTCCGACGCGCGAGCAGATGGCCGAGCAGGCCAAGAAGTTCGACGCGCCGACGTACGTGTACATGATCGGGCTGATGGAAGAGGTTCGACGGATGGTGAAGTCGAGCAGCGCCGCGCGGGCGCTGGTCGATGCAGCCGTCGTGCGGCTGGCCATGTCGTCGTCCTTCTCGGACATCGGGGCGGTGCTGGCGCGACTGGACGGCGGCGAGCCTCCGGCGGGCGCGACAGGGGGCTCAAAAAAAAAAGATGACCGCGACGCGGTAGTGCCTGCGCCGCCGGTTGGGCAATCCCGATCGGGGCCGGCCGGGGCGGCGGTTGGTGGCCGGCCCGAGGCGCGTGAGCGCCCCGCGCCGCAGGAGCAGAGAATACCCGAAGCAGGCCGCGCCCGCGGCCAGGTGACGGGCGCAGATCGGGCCAAGGCGATGGAAAGTGTGCTTGTGCGGCACGCGATCGAGTTGTCAAACGGGTTCATCGAGAGTATCACGCGGCACCAGCCGCCGGCGACGGACGCACTTGTGGATGAATCGGTGGCGGACGCGCCGCCGGCGGACGAAGAAGAGGACAGCTAGCGGGCCGCGCACGATCGAGACCCGCGGCCATAGCCGCTGGTATCAGAGCCGCGACCGTAAGGGAGCGGACTTCTGCGGCGCTCCTGCGACACTCGAGCGCGCACCAAAATGTAGCGTGGAATCGGGCGATCTTCGAAAGGGTCGGACATGCTGGGAGGATTCGGTAACATCCTGGACCTGCTCAAGAACGCGAAGGAAATCCAGGCGCGGGTGGCCGAGATGCAGAAAGAGCTGGCCACGCGGCGATACGACGCGGAGACGGGCGGCGGGGCGGTCCGCGTGATTGTCGATGGCAAGGGATCGGTCGTCGACGTGAAGATCGATCCCGCGGCGACGGACGACGTGGAGCTGCTCGAGGACCTCGTCAAGACGGCGGTTTGCGCCGCGGTCGCACGGGCGCAGGACGCGATGCGCGAGGAGATGAGCCGGCTGACCGGCGGGTTCAACATTCCCGGCCTCAGCGACATGCTGCCCGGGTGACAGATTCTGACACTTCGGGCTTGGACGAGCGCGCACAGCGCGAGAGATCAACGATGCCAGGCGGTGAGATAGCTTCCTTGGAGCGGCTGCGGCAGGCGTTTCAGGCGCTTCCGGGGATCGGCCCGCGCAGCGCGGAGCGGCTGGCGTTCCACGTGCTGCGCAACTCGCGCGAAGAAGCGGCGGCGCTGGCCCAGGCGATTCTCGACGTAAAAGACAAGGTCGTCCACTGCCACACGTGCTTCAACCTGACGGAAGAGGACCCGTGCCCGATCTGCCGCAACCCCGGGCGCGACAAGAGCGAGATCTGGGTCGTCGAGCAGCCGAAGGACGTGCTGGCCCTCGAGCAGACGGCCCTGGTGCGCGGCGTGTATCACGTGCTGATGGGCCACATCGCGCCGGCCGAGGGTATCGAGCCGGGCGACCTCACGATCGACGCGCTCGTCCAGCGGGTGAAGGCCGGCGGCGTGCACGAGGTCGTCCTCGCGACGAATCCCACGGTCGAGGGCGACGGCACCGCGCTCTACCTCGAAAGCGTGCTGCGCGACACGGGCGTGAAGGTGACGCGGCTGGCGCGCGGGCTGGCCGTCGGGTCGCAACTGGAGTATGCGTCGGTCGGAATGATCGAGGCGGCGATTCGCGGCCGCGGCCCGGTCTGACGCGTGCCGCTTCGCCGCGCATGACTCCGCGGCGGAATCATCTCGAATCGGTGGGGGGGTTCAGCCAGTTGGCGTACAACTCGGGGCGGCGATCGACCCAGAACAGCCGGCGGGCGGTCGAGCGGCCGCAGGCTTCCAGGTCACAATCGACGATCAACAGGTCTTCCTGCTGGCGGGCGGCGCGGGCGATGAGGGCTCCCTCGGGATCGACGACGAACGACTCGCCGGCGAACGTGAGCTTCTCTTCCGCGCCCACGCGATTGCACAACGCGGCGAAGTAGCCGTTCTGGAATGCGGCCGTCCGCACTTCCGCTTCGAAGAGCCCTTCCGGCCATTCGTCCACCGCGCCGGCCTGCGGGATGACGACCAGTTCGGCTCCCTGCACGCCGAGCGCCCGCATGTATTCCGGGTAATGCCGATCGTAGCAGATGGCGACGCCGATCCGGCCGGCACGCGTGTCATAGACGCCGGCGCCGCGGCCGCCGGGATGGTAATACGCGCGTTCGTGAAACCAGTCGTAATCAGTGATGTGCACCATGCGCGTCACACCGAGGAGGCGGCCGTCGGCGTCGATGACGGGCGAGCTGTCGAAGTACCGGCCGTCCGCGGCTTCGTAGAGGTTGAATACGACGACGAGCGACAGGCGCCGGGCGGCCTCCGCGAGCACTTCGCACGTCGGCCCGGGGATGGTCTCGGCAACCTGCGCCGCCTGGTCGCTCTGCCGGTGCTGCGGGAAGAACGGCGTCAGGGCGAGTTCGGGGAAGGTGATCAGCTGCGCACCGCCTTCAGCAGCCTGCTCCATCTGCTGTACCGCTTTGCGGCGACTCTCGCCGAGATCGGCGCCTGGCTGCATTTGTGCGAGGGCGATGCGCATGGAGGGGATTCTCGTGCGTGAACGCGGCGTTGGCAACGCCGGACGTGAGAGACGGCTCGATTACAGGAGTCTGCTTCGGCGGTCTATGATCTGCCGGCAGGATCGAACGGCCGGGGTGCGCGGAATGAGACCGTTGGCCAATTGAAGGGATTCGCAAAAACCAGTACTGGTGGGAGGCGAACATGACCGGGCAAGCTCGATACAGATACGTCATCGTCGGTGGGGGGCTGGCCGGGGCGTCAGCCGTCGAGGGGATTCGCCAACTCGACCCCAATGGTCCGATCCTCCTGGTCAGCGACGAGAAGCACCTGCCCTACCACCGGCCGCCGCTGAGCAAGGACCTCTGGTTCGGCAAGAAGAAGCTGGCCGACATTTACGTGCACGACGGTGCGTTCTATGAAGACAGGGGCGTGTCCGTGGTCGCCGGCGCCCGGATTGTGGCGCTCGACGCCCGGGACAAAACCATCACCGCAGCCAATGGTCAGACGTACAGGTTCGACAAGCTCCTGCTGGCCACCGGCGGAAAGCCCAAGCGGCTGTCCATTCCCGGCGGCGAGTCGCCGGACCTGTGCTACTTCCGCCACCTGGACGACTACATGGCCCTCCATGAGCGGGCTGGGGGCGGCGCGTCCGCCCTGGTCGTCGGCGGAGGGTTCATCGGCTCGGAGATGGCGGCGGCGTTGGCGGCCAACGATGTTCACGTGACGATGCTGTACCCGGCGGCCACCATGTGCGATCGCGTCTTTCCTCCCTCGCTGGGGGCGGCGATGAAAGGCGCCTACCGCAAGCGGGGCATCGAGATCATCACCGGCGACAAGCCGGCCCGCATCGAGCGGTCCGCCGAGCGGTTCGTCACCATCACCAACGCCGGCCGGCGGATCGAGTCGGATCACGTAGTCGTCGGCGTTGGCATCAGCCCGGAAGTAACCCTGGCCGCCAGCGCAGGATTGAAAGTCAGCGACGGCATCGAGGTCAACGCCCAGTTGCAATCGTCGAATCCCGACATATACGCAGCCGGCGATAACGCCCTGTTTCCCTACGCGGCCCTGGAGCAAATCCACCGCGTGGAACACTGGGACAACGCTCTCAACCAGGGCCGCCAGGCCGGGCGAAACATGGCCGGCGCCGGCGAGGCCTACACGTATATGCCCTACTTCTTCTCGGACCTGTTCGATTTCGGCTATGAGGCGGTCGGCGAAGCAAACTCCTCATTGGAGGTGTTCACCGACTGGCAGGAGGAGAACGTCAAGGGCACAATCTACTACTTGCGTGACGGCCGGGTCCGCGGCGTGATGATGTGCAACGTGTGGGACAAGGTGCCGGCGGCCCGGGAGATGATTCGCCAGAGCGACCGGGTCGGCTCCCCAGCCGCCCTTGCCGGAGCAATCCGATGAACAAGGGATAACCACAACGTTTGCTGAGTCGACGAGCGAATCGCTGTGCGGTACGGTGAACGAAATGGAGGGCGGCCGGCACCTGATGGAGTACGCCAGTGGACCGCATCCTGATTGAGGGCCTGCGGGCCCGCTGCATCATCGGCATCAATAGCGAAGAACGGCGCGACAGACAGGATGTCATCGTGCACATCGCGCTCTACGCCGACCTGCGAAAGGCCGGGCGC
>JBECKQ010000138.1:0-36941 GCA_040235375.1 Phycisphaerae bacterium
ATCGTCTCGAGATCCGCGCCGACGATCGCATGGTTCCGGCGGCGCTCCTGGCCGTCGTGTCGCACGTCCATGCGCCTGCCTGTCCAGAAATCGTACCAGACGCCGGCGGGTAGTTCGGTCCGAACCTCTGCGCCGTGGTGTTGCAGCTTCCGCCGAGGCTCCGTGATCGGTCGGACCAGCAGCGCGTCACCAAACATGTACTGGCTGGACAGATTCCTGAAGCGCGGGTCCGCAGAATCAACCATGGCCATGGCGCGCATCATGGGAATCCCGTCAACGTGCGCCCGCCACGCGGTTGCGTAAACATAGGGCATCAACCGAATCCGCCAGCAGAGGATATCGCGGACGATGCGCTCCGCTTGGCGACCGAAGTGCCAGGGCTCGCGCGGACTCACTCCATGAAAACGGGTGATCGGCGAGAACGCCGCAAACTGCGCCCACCGTACGTACAGTTCAGGGGAAGGCGTGCCCAGAAACCCGCCCCCGTCGGTTGTCCAGAACGGGATACCCGAGAAGGCGGCGTTGAGCCCCATCTGCAACTGGGCCGTGAGACCTTCCCACGTCGCGCTCACGTCGCCCGACCAGACGGAGGCGCCCCAACGCTGAAGACCGGCAGACCCGGTGCGCGTCAGGTTGACGACCCGCTTGCGGCTTGCTCGCCGGTGCGCGTCATGTATCGTCGCGCACCATGCGTTGTTGTAGAGATTCCGCATGCCCCCGGCCGACCGGTCCAGGTCCCGAGCGCATCGCTCCTCGAACCCCAGCCAGTCGCCTTCGTCCGTCCACCACCCCGCCACGCCGTCGGCCAGCAGGCCTTTCAGTTGCCGCCCGTACCACGTTCGGCTGCGCGGATTGAAGAAGTCGAGAAATGCGGCGACCCCTCGGTGGAAGTTGCTGGTATGCACTGATCCGTCTCTGCGGGCAAGCAGCAGCCCGTCGCGACGCAGGTCCGCCGTGGTCGACGCGGGCAGATTGACGGCCGGCTTGAGCTGGAGGATGGTGGCAATCCCCATCCTCTTCAGCTCGGCGAGCCAGCCCTGTGGATCACCGAACCGCTTCTGATCCCAGCGGAAAGCGCCTATCCACTCGTCCCATTGATAGTCGAGGAAGAGTCCATCCACCGGGATTCCGCGGTTTCGCGTTTTTCGGGCCAGCGCAAGCAGTTCCCTGCTCGAGCGGTAACCCGCGGTGCCTCCGCCGGGGATGCGCGAAAAGAGCGGTCCGAAGAACCAACGCGGAGGCAGGGGAGGCTTTCCGGTAAGCCGGACGTACCGGCCGACCACGTCGGCAAGCGACGGTCCGTGAATCACGAAATAACGGATGTATCCGTCCTCGGCCTCGAAGGCCAGCCGCCCCTTGCTGCGGAGATCGAAGGCGCCGACGTTCGGATTGTCGATGAGAACGCCGTAACCTCGTGTGCTGGCGAAGAAGGCCACTGGAATGTCGCCGCCCACATGCCCCTGGTGATTGGCAGCCATTCGCCGATACTGGCCGACACGATCGAGCCCGGCGAAAGCCTGCTGCCCAAGCCCATAGATCCCCTCGTTCCGCGAAACGCGCCAGGCGACGGCGACACCGCGCGACAGGTAGCCGAAGGACTCGCCGCCTTCCTCTTCCAGAAACGTCCCCCGTCGGTCCCCGAACGCGAGCCGAATCGGGTCGGAGTCGAAACGGACGGACAGTTCGCCGAGCATCAGCCGGTTGGGAGCCACTTGCCGCCAATGGAGACGCGACGCGGATTCCGGGCGCTCGGCATACCGAGTAGGCTCATTCTTCCACGCATCGCCCGGATGCCATGTTATTTGCGCGATGCCATCGGCTACGGCAACAAGCTCGATCCACGCCCCTTCCGTGCGGAGGGCGACGCGCGGGCCGCGCCGCTCCAGACGGGCCAGTCTTCCTGGCCGGGTTCGTACCGCAACTTGATCGAGAGAAATGTCCGGCTGTGTCATAGCAAGTCACTTCATCGTACCGGCCAGGCTCGACGACAATCGCCGGCGGTCCCGGAGCGAGATCATACCCCTGCCTGCCGGGGGTCGGAACCCACCGGACCAAGGGGAGCGCCAGGGGCGGCCGAAACGGCGCCTTTCTTCGCCGTTGTCGCCGGGCTAACATGGACGTCCTCGGGCAGGCGTGAGGGCTCGCCGGCGCGCCTGGCATGAACGAGTTCCGCCGGAACCGCGATGACGCCGGAAGACACCTGGACAATCGTTGAGGCCCCGTTTCGTCCGGCGCTGGCCAGGGCTTACGAAGGGCTCTTCACACTGGGCAGCGGATACCTCCACGTGCGCGGCTCGCTGGAGGAGCACCTCTCCGACTGTCCCCAGAACCTGCAGTACACGCGCCTGCCGGCCAACGTCACCAGCGAGAGATTCCCCGAGACCAAGGTGAAGTGGGGAACGTATGTCCCGGGCGTCTTCGGCCGCCATCCGCTGCTCAATCTGGAAATGATCAATCTTCCGCACTTCATCGGGATCGTTCCCTTTGTCGATGACGAACGGCTCGATGTCGAGCGCGGCGAGGTAAGCGACTACTCCCGCCGGCTGCGACTTCGCGACGCCACGCTGGTGCGCACTCTGCACTGGCGAACGCAGGCCGGCAAGACCGTCGAGCTGCGGTTTGAACGGTTCGTCAGCGCCGACCGGCCACACCTGTGCGTGCAGCGGCTCGTGGTTACACCCCACGACGATATACGCCTTGCGATTCAATCCGGTATCGATGCCGACGTGCGCACCAATGGTCATGATCATTTCACCAGCGTCTCCTGCCAGCCTATTGCCGTTGACGGCGTGCGCTGCCGCATCCTGACGGATCTCGGAGAGACCGTGGAGATCGTATCGCACCTCCGCGGTTCCACGGACTGGTCCGTGGCCGAATCGGAACGGGCCGTCGGCCGTGCGACGGCCAGGCCGGTGAGCGCGGGCGAGAGCGTCATCTTCGAAAAGCGTACCGCGGTGTGCACCGGCCGGGACTTGGAGGCGTCCGATCCGACTGCGCTTCTGCAGAGTGCCTCTCGGGCGACTTATGATGAGCTGCATGAAGCGCATGCCGCCGTCTGGCGCCGCCGCTGGTCAGGCTGCGACGTTGTCATCGAAGGCGACGATCCCTCACAGTTGGCCGTGCGAGTGGCAGTCTATCATCTCCTGCGCGCGCACGTCCCGAATGATCCCCGCGTCGCGATCGATCCGAAAGGCTATGCCGGCGATGCGTACTGGGGTCGCTTCTTCTGGGACACGGAGATGTTTCTGCTGCCGTTCTTTCTGTACACCGACCCTGATCGCGCCCGCACGCTCGTCGACTTTCGCGTGCAGAGCCTCGCCGGCGCGCGGGCCAATGCACGCAGATACGGTTACGCCGGAGCGCGCTACGCCTGGGAATCGGCGCCCGACGGGAGCGAATGTTGCCCAAACTGGCAGTACGCCGACCACGAAGTGCACGTGACGGCCGACGTGGTCTACGGTCTGGTCCACTACGCGCGCGCGGCGGATAACGAGAATTATCTGCGCGGTCCGGCTGCCGAGGTTCTCGTCGAGACCGCCCGGTACTGGATGCAGCGCCTGGACTGGCGCGATGGCGACAGCGGGCCGAGCCTGCTCGGGGTGATGGGCCCCGACGAGTACATGCCCATCTCCAGCAACAACAGCTTTACGAATGCTCTCGTGGCTTTCGCGCTGCGCGCCGCCGCCGAATACGGCGCGGCCGGTGGAGCCGATCAGGCTGAGCTGGCCGCCTTCGCGCAAGCGGCTGCAAGCCTGCCGCTGCCGCGTGCGGACGATGACGCGCTCGTGCTGCAATGCGAGGAATTCCCCCGGCTGGCGGATCCCTCTTTCGATCGTTTGTGGCGGAACCGCTCGCGCTCGTTTGCCTCCCAGGTGTCCCAGGAGCGGCTCTATCGCAGCAAGTGTCTGAAACAGGCCGACGTGATCATGCTGATGATGCTCGATCCGGATCGATTCAGCGAGGAGGAGGCCAAGCGGGCGTGGACCTACTACCTCCCCTACACCACGCATGACTCCTCCCTGTCGGCCGGCGTGCATGCCATCGTCGCGGCACGCCTGGGCCGCGATCAGGAAGCGTGGGACTTCTGGCAGCGCGGCAAGGCCGTGGATCTCGACATCGATCACGGTGGCGCGGCGGAGGGGATACACATCGCCAACGCCGGTGCGGTCTGGCAGATGATCATCTTCGGTTTTGCGGGGATGCGAACAGCGATGCAGGCGGACACGTTGACGTTGCATCCCCGCCTTCCCGCGGCGTGGAGACGGTTGACCTTTCCGATCGTGTGGAAGCGAACGCCCGTTCAAATCAGCGTCACGCACACCGAGGTTCGCATCGCCAACCGAGGCGCCGCGCCTCTGGCAGCCGGAGTCGTCGACGAGGTGCGCACGATTGTGCCACAGGAAGAGGAAGTATGGGCACACCGCAGGTGATCCGCGGCGTCATCTTTGATCTCGATGGCGTGCTCGTCACCACCGACGAATTGCACTACCGCGCGTGGAAAGAGATAGCTGACGCAGAGGGCATACACTTCGATCGCCGCGTCAACGACCGCCTCCGCGGCGTGAGTCGGATGGATAGCCTGAGTATCCTCCTCGAAGGGGCCGCCCGGCCTTATACCGCCGACCGGAAAGCAGAATTGGCTGCTCGCAAGAATGAGCGGTACCGCGCCCTCGTTCTGCGGATGGGGCCGGAGGACGTGCTGCCGGGCGTCCGGGAAATGCTCGCCGAGCTGCGCCGTAGAGAAATCCGACGCGCGGTCGCGACTTCGAGCCGCAACGCCGCGCTCCTGCTGGAGCGTACCGCGCTCGCCGATGCCTTTGACGCCGTCGTGAGCGGCAACGATGTCCGTGAGGCGAAGCCGGCCCCGGAGATCTTTCTGCTCGCTGCCCGCCGCCTTGGACTCGACCCCGCAGAATGCGTCGTGGTCGAGGACGCACCCGCGGGAATCGAAGCGGCGCGCCGGGCCGGCATGGCCGTCTTCGGCATCGGCAGCCCGGAGGCCCTGCCCGGCGTGATGCGCCTCGCCCCGTCCCTTGCGCACGTGGCCATCGACGCCCTGCTGGCCGTCGGCGCCCGCGATGAGAAATGAGCCCGCAACCACGGCGCCGCGTTTGTTGTCCCGCAGGTCAGTCGACGCGCTCGAGCTTCATATAGTCGAAGCCGAAGTAGTACGAGGAGGAGTGCATGTTACGCTGCACGAGGTCCACGGTGAGCGTGTTTTCACCCTGTTGGAGCGTGTAGCTTCCGAGGTCGATCGGGTCGGTGCCGTCCACAAACTCGCCGTAGAGATCCAGGGGACGCCCCGCAGGTACACCGTTCACTCCAAGCTGGACGATGCCGTAGTCTTGGGCGGTAACGAAACGCCCAAGGACCCGGTACCTTCCGGCCTGCTCGACCGGAAAAGCAAGCACCAGCCGCGCTCCGGGACGCTGGGGCCGCCACCATAATTGCTCCTCGTTGCTGCACAGCTGAAGTTCCTGCGACTGGACCGGCCCTTCGGCCCGGACGACGCGGAGGCTCTCGGCTTCAAGGACGCCCTCGACGCGGTGGCGAACGTAGGGCGGAAGGACCGGGATGCGCAGGTCATCCTCGCGCAGTTCCGCGAAGTTGTCCGTTGCGCCGGGCCGGGCGTACCAGTAACAGGTGGCGGCCAGGCCCATCCTGCAATCCACCCAGTGCCAGATTTCCATGTCGAAGCGGATGCTCCGAGTAAACGGAATCGCGTCGAGCACGTGCCACCGATTGACTGCCGTGTAGCCGTAGTTGCCCGGGCCGTCGCAGCGAGGTTGATTGTGATACGCGTGCATGAACGGTTCGTTGCTGCACCAGGCATAGCCGAAGTAGTCCTCTGTGCCCGTGCCGAAGTGGCTGGGGAAGCCCTCGCCGTCGAGCCGGATCTTCTCGTCGCCTTCTCCCCACCATTCGCGGACCGGATTGGCGACGAACATCGCGGTGCCCACGAACACGCCGACCCCCTTCGCCACGACGAGATTCCAGTCGTGCGGAGGCTGGCTCGCATGATCCGGGGATGCGCGCCACTTGGCATGAAAATGGAGGCTCCGATCATCCCACTTGTAGGGTGTGGTGCTCACCGATGCCGTGATGGCGACGGGCGCCTTCCCCCGGTTCGTGAGGCGAACGACCGCGCGGTTCGCGAACGGCATCACCCATCGGCAGGACAACGTTCCTTCCTCCGTCACCGCGAACGGCAGCGATTCGTACGGATTGAGTCCGGGCGCAGCGCCGAAGAAATCCCCGAGCGGCGTGATCACCGTCGCTTCGCCGTCGAAGTCCATACTCAGCACGGTAGTGCGCAGAGCGGTCGCCGTGTCCACCGCCTCGATGGCTCCGAACCTGATCGCCGTGATTGCAGCGGGGCCGGCCAGGTCGGCGATGCATCGGCCCGCGCCGGGCGGTAACACAACCTCGGTGAGGTCCCCGCCACTCTGCGCGTCGGGCGACGTCGCTCCATGGGGGGACGCCAGCCGCGAGGCAATCTCCGCAATTCGCGGTGCCGCAGCCTCGGCCTCAGCGGCCGACCACGTCCGCACCGCGGTGCCGGGGTCGTAGGTGCGGTAGTTCACGTGGTAGTAGAAGTTGCCCGCGTCACTCGTGACCTTGCAGTGTTTGGCGTAAGGAATCGGCAGATAGCTGTTCCAGCCGCGACTGCACTGCTCCGCGATCGGTGGCGGCGCCCATTGCGTCTGTCCGCCGAGCCAGTCCTGCATGGACACTTCGATGACGGGCTCCGGATACCGGTCGAGGTAAACGCGGAGCACGCCCTCAGGATTGGCAGACCAGATGCGCACGATTGCCCCGGGGCCGTCGGCGTCCATCATCACGAATTCAGTTCGCCCGCAGCGCTCTTCCGTGCGCAAATAGTTCCCGGCGTCGTCATTCGCGAACCAGTTTTCGGTCGGCGACACTGACGCCCGGTCGTAACTCGAGAACTGGCGGCACATGTAGCCAGGCGCGGGGAGGCGGGCAAGGTGCGAGAGATCCGTCATCTCGTTGAGAAGCGTTTCGAACGAGACTTCTGCCGGCGTCGAGGGGGCCCACAGTGCCACCGCCAATCCACAGGCCAGTAGCGGATTCATGATTCTCTCCTGAGTCCTCGCCGCCTTCCGGGCGGATGGGTGCTTCCACACCCGCCTGATACCGATGGCGCTCGCAGGATGCAAGCCTCGGCGGATACCTGTCCGCAGGCCTGCGAGTCCTCCCCGCCGTGTTGATCACCAGCGATTCGTGGAATAGTCTCTTGGCGGCGGCTGGCGGCACATCGCGCTGGGGCCGCGCCGCCGCTCCGAAGCGAGGCCAACCGCCTGATAGAACGGTGCAATGCGAAGACTGACGCGATATTTCACGGGCGTGTTCGCGATGTCTCTGGCCGGGCTGCTCGTCGGCTGCGGCGAGCATCACGATAGAGACGAGGTCGTTCTTCGCGTGGCGAACTGGGGCAGTCCCGCGGTCGAGTCATCCTTCATGAAGCTCGAACGCGAGATCTGGACGGAATTCGAAGCGCTCCATCCAGGAGTCCGCGTCCAGATCGAGCAGATTCCCGGGCACGGTCAGTATGTGCCCAAGCTCATCATGATGCATGCTTCGGGCAGCATGCCCGACGTGATTCACCTCGATGCGTCTTCGGCTGCCGTCTTTATCGACAACGGCGTCTTACGCGACCTGACGCCGTTCATTGCCAGGGATCCCGACTTCCATCTCGACCAATACTTCAAGGAGGTGGTCGAAATCGCGCGACGAGACGATCGTCTTTATGCGATTCCACTCGACTTCACCCCCATGGTCATGTACTACAACAAGACCCTCTTCGACAACGCGGGTGTCGCCTACCCGAAGGTCGGCTGGTCGTGGGATGACTTCCTCGACAAGGCCCGGAGGCTCACCATCCGGGAGGAAGGTGCGGAGCGGCCCCGCCAGTTCGGCTTCAACTTCGAGAACGTCATGCCTTTCTGGGTCTTGTGGCTCTGGACGAACGGCGGCGACGTGCTCGACCCGACCGGCACGCGGGCCACCGGCTACTTCAACAGTCCCGCCTCGGTCGAGGCCATGCAGTTTCTGGTCGATCTGATGACCAGGTACCATGTCGCCCCGACGCTCGCCGATCGCGCCGCAGAGGGAGTCGACCTGTTTCTCGACGGACGTGCCGCGATGGATCTGAAGGGCCATTGGATGATGATCGACTACCGGGCCCGAGGCCTGGATGTAGGACTCGTGCCCCTCCCGACGAACGGGCAGGATCCCACGACGGTCATCTACGAGGCGGGCTTGGCCATCACCGCGAATGCCCGACATCCCGACATCGCCTGGGACTACATCAAGTACGTCACCAGCGAGGACGTCCAGAGACGCCGCGTGGCGTCCGGTCTGGCCATCTCGGGGAACAAGCTTGCCGCCGCCCATTTCGCAGGCGACCCCGTCGAGGATGCTTTTCTCCAGATCGTGCGGTACGGCCGCCCCCCCTGGGGGGCGCGGGTCGAGCGCTACCCGGCCTGCGAAGATCTGGGCAGGGAGATGATGGAAGACATCCAGTATGCTCACGTTCCCGTTCCCTACGCCATGACGCGTACGGCCAAGCTGATGGATGCGCTGGTGAAGGTCCCATGAAACGGTCGCACCGAATCAACTGGCGCGGTTATCTCTTTCTGGCCCCCGCGACCATCTACCTGACCGTTTTTTCCGTAGTGCCGATTCTGCTTGCGGGATACATGAGCCTTCACCGCTGGCATCTGCTCAAGCCCGACCGTCCCTACATCGGTCTCGATAACTACAAGGCCCTCTTCGCCAATCCCTTTTTCATCAACGCGATCAGGAACTCCTTCGTTTACGTTCTGGCGTCGGTGCCGCTCGGGGTGATCACGGCGCTGGCGGTGGCTCTGCTGGTCGTCCGCCCGTTGCGCGGCGTCGGCGTGTTTCGCACGCTGTTCTACGTTCCCGCCGTGTGTTCGCAGGTGGCCATGGCCATGGTATGGATCTGGATCCTCATGCCGGAGCAGGGGTTGATCAACTACGCCGTCGGCCTCATGAATGAGGCTCTTGCCGGACTCGGTCTCGCCCATCTCGGCAGCATCCCCACGTCAACGAATTTCCTCAACGAACCGGGCTGGGCGATGGCGGCGCTCGTCGTCATGAGCCTCTGGATCGGCCTCGGTCCGCGTATGATCATCTTCGTCGCCGGCCTTCAGAGCATTCCCCAGCAGCTCTATGAGGCTGCGTCGCTGGACGGCTGCACAGGCCGAAGGCGATTCTGGCACATTACCCTGCCCCAACTGGCGCCCACCACGCTGTTCGTCACGGTGACGACCACGATTGCGGCGTTCCAGCTCTTCACGCCGGTCTACATGATGACCAAGGGCGGACCGCAGCGCACCACCGACGTCGTCCTCTATCACATTTACAAAGAGGCCTGGCAGAAATTCGAGCTGGGCATGGCCAGCGCCCAGTCGTACGTGCTCCTCGCCATGATTGTCGTCATCGCCGCGATCCAGCTCTGGGTCCTGCGGCGAGGGTTGACGACGGAGGAGGCCCGATGATCGAAGCAACCCGCCGCCGCAACAGATACTCCGCGAACCTGCTCACCTATGCGGTGCTGGTGGCTATTGCCCTGATGACGGTCCTCCCGTTTGTGTGGATGTTCTTCACCTCCCTGCACGAGCGCAATGCGCAGTTGCCGACGATGGGCAACCTCTTCACCCCCGAGGGTTGGCACTTTGAAAACTACCTCTATGTGCTGACCTTCGGCGAATTGCCCGTCTGGCGCTTCGCGGTGAACAGCGTTATCGTCACCGCCGGGGTCGTCGTCTTTCAACTGGTGCTCTGCTCCCTGGCGGCGTACGGATTCGCCCGGCTCCGCTTCCCGGGACGCGACCTGATTTTTCTTGCCTTCCTTCTGACGATGATGGTCCCCGCGCAGGTTCTGATCGTTCCGCTCTTCGCCCTTGTGCATAACCTCCGCTGGTTGGATAGCTACTGGGGTCTCATCATCCCCTACCCTTACCTGAGCACCGCGTTCGGTACCTTCCTGCTCCGCCAGTTCTTTCTCACGGTGCCGAGGAGCCTGGACGACGCGGCGCGACTCGACGGCTGCGGCGATGCCGGCATCCTCTGGCACGTCATCCTGCCCTCATCGAAACCGGCGCTGGCCACGGTCGGCGCCTTCGCTTTCATCTGGACCTGGACGGACTTCTACTGGCCGCTTCTCGCGTCGAGTTCCACGACCATGCGGACGCTCGAGGTCGGCCTCTCGGTTTTCAGCGATGCGTACGGCGGAACACGCTGGCCGTTGCAGATGAGTGCGGCGGTCATCGTGCTCGTTCCCGCGCTGCTCTTCTTCCTGATCATGCAGCGCTTCTTCGTTCGAGGAATCGCCCGGACCGGGCTCAAGGGATAAACCGCCGCGGGCCATCCGGCGCCGAGCCGACGAAGCGGCGACATTGAATACAGGGGAACCACTCGATGTTCGCTACGACGGGACTGGCAGCCCTGCCGCTGCTGCGCGAGTACGAGAGCAAGCGCGTCAGCAGCTATGACCGGACGGGCGGCAACAGCGACTGGATGGAGATGCCGGGCGGGGCGACGAAAACCGTCGCCGATATTCCCGGTCCCGCGTGTATTCGGCACATCTGGATGACCATGTTCTTCGCCGACGAGGATTATCACCGGCGCGTCATCCTGCGCTTCTTCTGGGACGGTTGCGCGGAACCGAGCGTGGAATGCCCGATCGGCGACTTTTTCGGCCTCGGGCACGCGAAGCGAAAGAACTTCGTCACTGCCGTGCTGCAGATGAGCCCCCAGGACGGCCGCGGATTCAACTGCTATTGGCCCATGCCGTTCCGCCGCTCCTGCCGGATTGAAGTCGAGAATCCCGCCACGGAACGCTTCCCCCTGTATTTCTACGTCGACTACGAGGCCTACGCCGGCGACGGAGCCTTGCAGGGTCAGGGCTACTTTCACGTGCAGTGGCGCCGCGAAAACCCGACGCAAGGCTGGGGCGAGGAGTACGACCATCTCACGGTCGACGAACAGAAGCGCGCCGACTGGCGACGGATGCTCTACGAGGGAGGCGATCCACGCTCGCTCAATCTCTCCAACAAGGACAATTACGTGATTCTCGACGCGAAGGGCGATGGCATCTACTGCGGAGCGCATCTGGACATCGATGTTTTCGCCCGCCAGAAAAACGACTGGTACGGCGAGGGTGATGACATGATCTTCATCGACGGAGAGCCCTGGCCGCCGTCACTGCACGGAACAGGAACGGAAGACTGGTTCAACTGCGCGTTCTCCCCCACGCAGGAGTACGCGGCGCCCTATCACGGCGTGCTGCTGTACAACGGCACTCCCGGCTGGAAATGGAAGGGCAAGCAATCGGCCTATCGCTACCACATCGAGGACCCCATTCGGTTTCGAAAGTCCATCCATGTGTCGATCGAGCACGGGCACGCCAACAAGCTGTCCAACGACTACAGCAGCACGGCGTACTACTACCTGTCGGAGCCGGCGCGCGGCGGCCCGCCTCTGCCCCCGGTTGAAGAGCGCCTGCCCCGGCCGGACGAGCCGCCGTATCCTCCGCCTGATTAGGCCGGCGACGAATCAGGCGATTACAGCGTGCGGCGCCGCGGGCTGGACCGCGCACCGGAGCGATCAGAAGTGATGCCGTCAAGTTCCTACACGATCAGGTTGGTGGCGCTGGCGCTTGGCGCGCTGGGCGCCGCCGCTGCCAGGAGTGCGGCGATGCGCCAGGTCATCGATTTGTCAGGTCCGGATTGGACGATGTGGCTGGATCGGGAAGCCTCCTGGGAGGACGATGATCTGCACCTTCCCCCCGTCGATGTCACGAAACTCCCTGCATTCCCACCCACGGGGGGATGGGACGTCCTGATGCAAAGCGGGCGGCAGGTGACGGTCCCCGGCACGGTCGAGGAGTACTGCTGGGACGAAGAGGGCGGGGACTACAAGGGCGTGAGCTGGTGGCGGAACGAGTTCCTCGTGCCGGCCGAAGCGGCCGGGAAGCGCGCCATGCTGCAATTCGACGCCGTTCGCCTCCGCGCTGAGGTCTTCCTCAATCGGAGGCTCGTCGGCTACGACGTCGTCGGCAACACACCCTTTGCTGTCGACGTGACCGACCATATCCGCCCCGGCGAGAAAAACGAGCTCGCCGTGCGCATCACGGACCCCAGCGGCAACTTCGATTGGATGGACTTCCTCGCTCACCGGTGGGGCCATTACACGATCCCCGCAAGTCACGGCTTCGGCGGCGTCACCGACAAGGTGCGGCTGCTTCTTCTGGACCCGGTCTCTGTCGACGACGTGTTCGTGATGAACGAGCCCGGCGTCACCGACATCGAGGTGCGCGTGACCGTTCGCAACACCACGACGGACGCCGCGCGGCTGCCGCTACGCATTCTCGTCGAGTCCTGCGACACGGACGAAAGCGTCGTCTTCGATCAGACCTGGGCCGACATGTCGTTCCCTCCGGGCGAGTGCGCGGTGAGCCGTCGGTTGTCCGTCCCGGGCGCGCGGCCCTGGGAGCTCGACTCGCCTCGCCTGTACAGATGCCGCGTCTCTCTCGGCGATGCGGATGAGACGGAAACGCGCTTCGGATTCCGCTGGTTCGATGTCGATGGTGTCGGCACGGACGCGGTCTTTCGCCTGAACGGTCGGCGCATCGTGCTGCAGAGCGCCATCAGTTGGGGATTCTGGCCGATCAGCGGTATCGTGCCGACGAAATCGCTGGCCCTGCGGGAGGTGCGTGCCGCCAGGCGCCTCGGCCTGAACATGCTGAACTTCCATCGCTGTATCGGACGCCCTCTGCTGTTCGACCTCAGTGACGAGCTCGGCCTGCTTCGCTTCGAGGAGCCCGGTGGCTACACGGCGCGCGGCGGCGACGACTTCTGCCGTGCCTGGGCGCGGGAAAAGCTGCTCCGCATGGTCCGGCGCGATCGGAACCACCCCTCGCTCGTGATCTACAACATGATCAATGAGGAAAACGAGATAGCGCCTTCGGCGCGTCACAAGCAGGACATGGCGGATGCGCATCGCCTCGACCCGACCCGAATCATCACCTACACGTCGGGCTGGAGCAAGGAGGGGGACGATCCGTTCAAGCTGCACATGCGCCCTTATGACGACGCTCAGTACACCGAAGGGTGGTTCGACTATCACAATGCGCCGGGGCAGGGCTCATACCGCGACGAGTTCTACTCCGGACCAAGCACTTTTCTGCGCCACACGGACAACAGGCAGGAAATCGTCTTCTGGGGTGAGGAGGGCGCGAACGCCTCTCCCCCGCGCCTCCAGGGAATCGTCGCCGAGATGGATGGCGGCCCGAACGGCTGGGACGGCGCCGACTATCGTGAATGGCTCGAGGCCTACGAGGAGTACCTTACCGCGAAAGGCCTGACGGAGTATTTCCCGAGCATCGATGACCTGCACGTCAGCATGGGCAATGTGCAGTATTACTACCAGGGCCGTATCATCGAGAACATTCGCAGCGGTAACGTCTCCGATGGCTACGTGATTAACGGCTGGGAGGCGGAGAAGATCGAGAATCACTCCGGCATCGTCGATTGCTACCGCCACTTCAAGGGCGATCCCGACCTCTTGGCTCGCTACAACGCGCCACTGTACGTGGCGGTGAAGCTGCGGACCAAGGTTGCCCAGGCTCCCGCCGATGTCATCGCCGACTTCCACCTCGTTAACGAGGTGGGGCTGGCCGGGCCGAAAAAGCTGCACGTCGAACTGCGAGATCAGCGCGGGAAAACCTGGTGGACAGATGACTTTTCGGTCCAGGCGGCCGGTGGAGAAACGTTCGGCCAGCTCCTTGTCGAGAACGTATCCGTCCGCGCCGATTGCCCGGCGGGCCGATATACGCTGCGCGCCCAACTTCTCCCCCCGGACGGCGACCCGCAGGACGTGGAGGCCACGGGCGATGACGAACTGTTCCTTGTCGACTGGAAGAGCAGCGGCGTTCCTTCCGGCGGAGCCGTCCTCGACGAATCAGGCGTTGTCAGCGCTTTCCTGGCCGAGAGCAAGGGAACGACTGTGCCGAAGCTGTCACCCGATCTCGGCCCCCGCGCTTATGTTGTCGTCGGCGAAATGGATCTGGAACAACGCGAGGCGATCCCCACCGACTGCCTGATCCCCGCCGACGGGGAGGGAACCGGGCTCACCGGGGAATACTACAAGGGGGCGGACTTTCACCGCCGCATCATGGTGCGCAACGACAAGACGGTGGACTTCGACTTCAGCGACAAGGGACCGGCCCGCGCCGTCGGCGCCGAGGAATACAGCATTCGCTGGCGCGGCAGGCTGCGGGCACCGGAGTCTGGCCAGTACACCGTCTACACCGTAAGCGACGACGGGATCCGCCTCTGGATCGACAGGGAACGGGTCATCGACCACTGGAGCTCCCACGGCGCGGTGCTGGATGCCGCCCCGCCGATCGAGCTCGAGGCCGGCCGAGAATACGAGATTCGCCTGGAGTTCTTCCAGCGCGGTGGCGGAGCCGAGATTCGCCTGCTCTGGACCCGACCAGACATGACCGCCCGGATCGACACGTTGACGGACGATCTGGTCCGCCGTGTTCGCGACGACGGAACGACCGTGCTCGTCCTTGCACATGCGGACGAGTGGGCGAAAATGTTCGGCAGGCAGGGCGTGCTGGACTACAAGGGCCGGATGAACCATGGCAAGTGGTGGTTGGGCGGCAGCTTTTTCGTTCGCCCCCATCCCCTGTTCGATGGTCTGCCGACAGGCCAGGCGTTCAACTGGGAGTATCAGGAATTCCTTGACTACGATGCGCTCCGCTATGGACTTCTGCTCGATGGCGAGGAAGCGGTCGTCGCTGGCGTCAGCGACCACCAGCACGTGGTGAGCACCGCCGTAGGGGTTCTCCGCTATGGCAAGGGACGCATCGTACTCTCCACTCTCGACATCCTGCGGTCGCTCAACGGACCGCCGGGACCGGCCGATGTCGTCCGCAAGGTGTTCTGCAACTATCTGGCCTACGCGGCCGAGGCCGACGACGCAGGCGCGAGGACGGACGGGGGTTAGGGATGGAGAAACTCGCCTACTACCTTGATGCGGAACAGGCCGCGGAGCGGATCCGCCAACTGGGTCCATCCGGCGACGTCGCCGAGTTCGTCCAGGTCCGAAACCTCGACTACGTCCTGAGCCCCTTCGAGATCTACCCCTTGGCCCCGCGCACACCCCTTCCCCTGCCGCGCATCGCGGCCATCACCGTCGATATGGACGGCACCAGCACAACCACCGAACCGCTCGCACTGCACTCGCTTGAGTACATGGTCCGGCGGTTCACGGCGCGCCCGACGCGCGCCCAGTGGGCAGGGCTGGATCCGCAGCACGATTACCCCCACGTGATCGGCAACAGCAACTATCGACACACCGAGTTCCTGGTCGAGCGATATCGCGAGCACCTTCGGCCCGAGGCGCTCGCCGAGGCGTTTATCGAGGCCGCGGCCTGGACGCTGGCGAACATGCGCGACCCGCAACGTCGCAACGACATCACGCGGACTTGCACGCTCTGCGGCTTGTCGGCCCTGCCGGACGACCGGCAGTTCCTGCATCTCACCGACGCCGGACCCCTCACGCCTGAAGAGACCGCCGCTCGGGCGGCTCCCCTCGTGGGCCGCTACGCGCCGGCCTTTCAATGTGACCAGCCGGCCCAGCTCGTCGGCGCTGCGCTCGACGTGTATTACATGCGCTACCACTCCATTTTGCAGGAGATCGAGTCCGGTCGCGGCGAGGAGTTGGCGCGCAGGTTGCTCTCCGAGGCCGGTCGTCATCTGATCGAACCAATGCCCGGCTACGACGTCTTCCTTCCTCTCGTCAAGGGCTGGCTCGGCCGGGAGGCCGAATCGCTCTACGAGTGCCTGCTTGCCGCTCTACCCGAGGACAAGCGGGTGCGGGACGCGGCGCGGGCGCGCCAGTGCCTCGTGGCCCTGGCGGAGCACTTCGGCCGCCGGCCGGTCAAGGTCGCCCTCGTCACCGCCTCGATCGCGTATGAGACCCACGCAAGCATGAAGGAGGTTATTCGCGTCGTCGCTCAGCGCGTGCAGAACTGGCCCGTGTCGAGCTCATGCAAGGCCCGGCTGGCGGAAAAGCTCGCCGACCACCGAACGGTGTTCGACGCAATTGTCTGCGCAAGTGACGTTTGCGAACATCGCCTCAAGCCGCATCGCGACCTGTACAACCTCGCATTACATCGACTGGGCGCGGCGAGGGCGGATTACCCCTTCTGCGTGGGTCTGGAGGATACCGAACCCGGGATCATCGCCCTGCGCGCCGCGGGCGCAGGTTGTGCAGTCGCCCTGCCCAATCACGACACCGTCAGCCAGGACTACTCCGCGGCAACCACCGTTGTGACCGGCGGCTTGCCCGAACTGCTCCTTGTCCACAACCTCTTTCTTACCGAGAAGTAATGGCCCGCATGACCGCCGGCGATACGTGGATCGTGTCCAATACCAGGGCTGACCCCCGCAGCCTCGGCCAGCACAACAGCGTCTTCACCGTTTCCAATGGCTACCTCGGGATCAAGGGCAAGCCGGCGGAGAACCGGGCCGGCTACCACCCGACCACGATCATCAACGGCGTCTACGACGAAATGAACATGTTCGGGTTGTTGCGTCCCTCGAAAAAGGAACGTCGCTACCTCGACCCCGATCATTTCGACACCGCCGGCAGCAGCCCGGCGGTGGCCAATCTCCCGAACCCGCTCGCCGTCCGCGTGTTCGCGGACGGGGGCGAGATCGCGCTTGAGCGCGGTGCCGTGGAGGCGTTCCACCAGGCTCTGGACTTGCGTTCGGGAGTCTACGACTACTCGTTCGTCTGGCGGGACGAATGCGGGCGGGCGACGCGCGTCTCCGCCTCGCGATTCGCGGCACTCGACGCCCCTCACCGCGTCCATCAACGCTATGAGGTGACGCCGCTCGACCACGATGGCTCCATCTGGATATGGGCGGGGATCGACGGCAGCGGTCGGTGCAATACGACCGGCGAGCGCCAGTTCGAGGTCACGGAGACCGCCACGGATGTTCTCCAGCGCTGCCGCATGACGGCGCGAACCAACGCGCGGCGGGTCGAAGTGATTCTGATGGCGCAAGACGCTTTTGCGGACGATGCGCAACCGGCCGCCGTCGAAACGCTGCGATCCCGCGACGCGGTCTATAATCTGTACCGGTTCGCGGCCGAGCCGGGAAGACGTATCCTAATGGACCGCGCAATCGTCCTGGCCAGCTCGGAGGATCTGCGACACAACGTGTCAGTGGATGCTGATGCCGAACTGACCGCCGCTGCAGCGGGGAGTTTCGACGCGGCCCTCGAACGACAGAGGGCCGCGTGGAGCGCGGCGTGGTCGGAGGTGGACATTCGCATCGAAGGCGACGACCTCGCCCAGCGATATCTCCGCTTCTGTCTGCACCACCTGCTTGCGGCCGCTCCGCGTCACACGGACAAGCTCAGCGTGCCGGTGAAGCTGCTCACGGGCGAGTACTATCAGGGCAACACGTTCTACGATACCGATATCTACATCCTGCCGTTCTACATCTTCGCGCGACCGGATCTCGCCCGCCGATGCCTGAACTGGCGGCATCTCGGTCTCGAACACGGACGGGATTACGCCCGGGAAATAGGCTGTTCGGGCGCGAAGCTCGCCTGGCAGGCCGGCCCTTACGGTGAAGAATGCCTGGGCCACTGGTATCGCTTCACGCGCACCAACATTCACATCAACGCCGACGTGATCTACGCGCTGATGCAGTACCATCGCGCGACCGGCGACGAGGCGTTCATGCAACGGCAGGGGATCGACCTCCTCGTCGAATCGGCGCGGTTCTACGCGTCGCGCGCCCGGTATGACGAGGAACGTGACGCGTACGACATGTACGATGTCACCGGTCCCGATGAAGGCCATTGCGGCTGCACGAATGAATTCTACACCAACTACCTCGCGATTCGCAGTCTCCGCTGGGCCGCGGACGCGGTCGATGGGCTGTCGCGAGGCAACGCCGATGAATATCGGGCCGCGGCGGATCGGCTGCAGCTCGGCTCCGATGAGCCTGCCAACTGGCGCCGGGTGGCCGATCGCCTGACGATTCTGCACGATCCGGCCACCGGACTCTACGAGCAGTGCCGCGACTTCTTCAATCTGGCCCCTGTTCCGCCGCGCTTCGGGCGCGACCGCGAAGTCTGGTTCGAGACCGTTTCTACGTATCAGGCGTTGAATCAACCGGACGTGCTCATGGCGATGGTCCTCTTCCCTGACGATTTCCCCGCGGAATCGCGTCGCGCGAACTGGGAATACTATAAAGACAAGAGCATGAACTTCTCATCCATGAGCTTCGCGCTGAACGCGATGATGGCCGTCGAGATGGGCGATATGGACGGGGCTTACCGCGATTTCATGATCACCGCGGGAATGGACCTCGACGAGGAACTCACCGGCCGGCGCGATACCTACGCCGGCCTGCACGGAACCGCGGCCGGCGGCGCCTGGCTGGTGACGGTGTTCGGCTTTGGCGGCGTTCGTCTCGCGGAGAACGGACTGCGCATCGCTCCCAGACTGCCCGCCCACTGGCGTCTGCTGCGCTTCACCCTGGCGTACCACGGGCAGCGTCTCCGGATCGAGGCGGATCAGCAGCACGTGCGCGTGCGCCTGGCGGACGACGCGAAGGGACCCCTGACGCTTGAGGTCGCAGGGCACGACATCACGCTCGCCCCCGGCGAGAGCAGCAGCTTCAACTATCGGGCATAATCCGTGAGCCGGCTCACTGATCCGGGCCGGACAGAACGCCGATGAACTCCGCGTGGTCGGACAGATCGATGTCGCCGTTACCGTCGAAGTCGAGCGGCTCGCATGTCGGCTCGATGCCACCGCCCGTCCCGCGGAAACAGGCTTGGAACACGGCAAAGTCCTGCACGTCCATGTCCCCGTCCATGTCGAAGTCGCCGTAACGCACCTGCACGGCGAACGGCTCCGTCGCGTCCGCCGTCCCGGGCTGCGAGTCCGTCGGAACGATCCGCACGCGCACGTCCGAATGCTCGCCATAGCCGAGATCCGCCCACGCGTCCCACACGAAAACGTGCGCTCGGCCGGTGACTGCGGAAGTCAGGCCGGTCGTCCCCTCGCCGCCGGCGCCCTTCGACGCGGGCAGCCACGTCGATCCTCCGTTGGCCGAATACTCCACGTCAATCGTGCAGATGTTTTCGTTGAGGTCGTAGAGGCGATAGTTCAGCGACACCGGGCTGACCGTCGGCGACGCCGGCGTATCGACGCGGACCCGCGGCGCGTCCGCCGTCGTCAAGTCCACCGCCCAGAGATTGCTCTTGTTTTCTTCGCCGCCGCCGGCGGCCGGACCGTACCCGTCCACCACGTACAGCATGTTGCCGACCGCAACCGCGCCGTGCCGACTTCGGGCTTCCGGCAACGGAAACGACGTGGTCCACCTGTTGGTCGCGGGGTCGTAAACCTGGATGGTGCGCGTGCTCTGGCCGGAGGAGTCGATTCCGCCGATCACGTATATCTTGCCGTCCACCACGACGGAAGCGGCCCGATTGACGCCCTGGGGAATCGGCGCGGCGCCATAGATGTCCCATGCGTCGACCGTGAGGTAATACTCAATGACTCCGGTTGCATAATCAACCGAATCCTGCTGGCCGCTGATGAGGTACATGACGTCGCCGACGATCTCGCCGCAATGTTGTGTCATTCGAACTGGTCCGTTCGGTAGCTGTGTCCACGCGTCGGCGGCGATATCGTAAGTGAAGAAGCCATTGCCCTCCGGACCGTTGTACTGGCCCCCATACACGTACGCCGTCCCCTGCCACTCCAGCGCGGTCGCGTGGTATGCGGCCATGAGTCCGCCGAAACTCCGCGGAGCCGAGTTCGACCAACTGTCTGAATCGGGGTCGTAGATCGCGAACACGCCGTCCCAGATGGGATAGCCCGCGAGCACGAAAAGTTCTTCCGTTCCGTCGCCGTCGCGATCGAAGGTGAACACCTGGTTATTGCCGGTGTACGTTCCCTGATCGACTGTGGGGCCGGCCGTTCCATTGCCGTTGTTGTACCCGGTCGGGCCGCTTCCGTCCCAGCGCGCGGACGACCAGCTTCCTCCGCTGATGTCGTAGATGCCGAAGCCGGACTGGCGATTTGCATAGTAGGTCGAGCCGTCCGAGTCCGTGTAGTCGAGCGGACCGTAACCACCTGCTGCGTAAATCCTGCCGTTCGCTGCCGCGACACTCAGATTGGCGCGGGGCCAGTAGTCGGGAGCGGGAGGCGTCACCACGTCCGTGTAGGGGAAATGGCTAGGATCGGGCGCAAGTTCGAGCCAGCCTAGCGGGAAACTGTAAGGATCGTTCGGATTGGTGCCGGCCGCCACCTCCTCGGCATCCGTGAAGCCATCGGAGTCCGTGTCCGCATTCTGCGGGTTTGTGCCGTGGAGGAACTCTTCGAGATTGTCCAGGCCGTCCGCATCCGCATCGCCCGTCGAGTCGTCGACCAGCGGATCCAGACCGTATTGTACTTCCCAGCCGTCGGTCATTCCGTCGTCATCATGATCGGGATCGAGCGGGCTGGTACCCGCGGCAAGTTCATCGCCGTCGTTCAGGCCGTCGCCATCGGAGTCGGGGTTCGCGGGATCGGTCCCGTACGTTGCGACCTCGGCTCCGTCCTCCAGACCGTCGCCGTCGCTGTCGGGATCGTTCGGATCGGTATGGAGGATGTACTCCTGCAGGTTGTCGAGATCGTCGTCATCCGGGTCGCCGCCGGGGCCTTGGCTCAGGTCTCCAAAGTGAAGGATCTCCCACTCGTCAGCCAGCCCGTCGTCGTCCGTGTCCATGCCCACGATCAGCGGTAACTGGTCGCCGCCGGTAACGATCGCCCCGCCGGCATTGTAGGGCAGTTCCGTATCGCCGAGGCCGTCGCCGTCGGTGTCCACGCCCCCGTAATCACTCCAGTAATTGCCGCCCAGGTACGGGCCGGCGACGATGTTGGTCCCCGCGATCTTGGCCGTGTTCCAGGTATTGCTCGAGTTGTCCCACGCGTTGGCGGCGTTTTCGAAGCGGTTGTTGTAGATGAGGTTGCCGGTGCTGAACTCGAGTCGCACGCCGCACACGAATTGACTGCTCAATCTGTTCGACCGCAGCGTGCTGTTATCCGTCCGCACGAAGCGGATGCCGAAGCTGTTGCTGGTGAACGCATTCGAGGTGACGGTGTAATCGTAGCTGAATCGGTTCGCGTCGTTCGCCTCGCACGCCAGCCCGTATATGTTGTGCGATATCGTATTGTCCGAGATCGTGTAGCCGTACGAGTCTTTCGCCTCCGGGTACGCGGCCACCAGGTCGGCGTCCTCGTCCGTCCAGAGATATATGCCGCGGCTGTTTCCATCCAGGGTGTTGCCCTCGATGACGTTGTTGCGGCCGTGCTCGATGGCGATGCCGGCGGTGGCACATCCGTTGACCCGGTTGTTGCGAACCTCGTTATCGTACGAATAGCCGAGCCAGTACCCGTAATTGCAGCCGTCGGAGATGTTGTGTTCGAAGACGTTCCCGCCGCTGAACGTCGCTTCGAACCCGTTGTTGGGGCTGTAAGAGCAGTCGTTGTAGGCGAAGTAGTTGAAGTTATTGGGCTTTTTCTGCAGGCTGTGCGTCGCCCCCGCGAGGAACACGCCGTCCCCACCGCCGACGAAGCTGTTGCTCTGCACATCATTGTTGTCCGAGCCGTACACGATCAGGAAGGACGCCGCATCCGCGCCGCTCCACCCGTAGTAATCGCGCGTGCAGTAGTCGGCCACGTTATCCCGCACGGTCGAACTGTCGGTATCGTAGAAACAGATGCCCCATCCGGTGTTGTACGACGCGTAATTGCCCGTCACGAGGGCGTCCGAACAGTTGAACAGGCTGATGCCGTTCTGCTGATCGCTGACATCGTTGTCGCGGATCGTCGCCCGGTCACAGTAGCGCAGCCACACGGCGTGGGCGTACGATCCGTTGGGGCCGTCGAAGATGTTCAGGAAAATCGACCCCTCCGGCAGCTCCGGCGTCTCCCAGACGTTGCAGTTCTCAACCGTCAGGTCATCGCAGTTATAAAAATGCATCCCGTGGAAGTAGTTGCGGACCGTCAAGCCGGACACCGTGACGTTGTTCATGCCATTGGCGGCAACGCCGTTGCCGCTGCCGGAGCCGACAATTACCGTGCCATTGGCGCTCACGGTGATGCCCGATGCGCCGATGACGATTCCCTGCGGCAAACTGTACGTTCCCGCGGCGAGCGTCGTGTCCGACGTGATGACCATCCCGTCGGTCGGGACGGTGTCGCCGACAGAAGGCGTGGTGAAGAGCATCGGCGGTAGAAGCATCGCCGCGGCAAACAAGAGGCAACCGGAGGGGTGGGCGGACCGACGCATCGCAGTGCTCCTTTCCCCGCGGACAGCGTCCTTCGCACCACCGGCGCGAATGACGTCGACTTCCAGCATGCGCGGGCGTCAACCGCCGACGACCGCTGTCTCATTCGGCCCGAAACGCCACTATAACACATTTGCCACCTGCCGGAACGGGCCGCCAAGAACAGCAAGCGTGGAGCCAGGTTGGGCAATGCCACGCCGGTCCGCAGCTCTACATAAGTCGGCAACATCGCCGAAACCCATTGCGGACACGTGAAAACCGGCGGCGAATGATGTAACATCCTGGCTGAGGAAGTGAAGCAGGGCCGGTCGCGGGCTCGTTGCCGGCGCCCAACGAGCTGGCCGACCACGATGAACTCAGGGAAGGCGGCGCGCCCGCCATGGGGTCAGGTTGAACAATTAGCTTGGGGCCTCGGGGAATGTCCAGAAAACGCTACTGCCTTGTCGTCGCAGCCGCAATGCTGCTTTACGCCAATTCAAGCTGGGGGCACCCGCCGATCAGCGGAGAGCCGGCGCCGTACGATGCGACACCGGCCGCGGTCGACCATAACGCGTTTCCTTCCCGCGGCGAGCTGCCGACTGCGGAAACGCGCCTCATGACTACCACTCTCCGCGAAGCGACCGACCTCGACGTGACGTACATCGAGCGAACGCCGCGATACGATTACGACGCGGCGAAGAACAACCCGGCGCCCGGCGATTCGGTGACTTTCCACGGGCACATCAGGAACTGGGGCAGCAACGTGGTCGCCGCGGCGGATTACCGCTGGCAGCTCGACGGCGCCACCGTCGCCACCGGGACGCTGACCGATCTCGCCCCCGGGGAGGAACGCGAGGTCACCTGGAGCTGGACGTGGGCCGCCGACGATCACTGGATCACGCTCACCGTCGATCCCGACAACCTCGTTGCCGAATCCAGCGAGCAGAACAACGAGATCGAGGACCGCACCAACGCGATCATCGCCGGGTTCTGGGTCGAGCAATCCGTGTACAACTACTTCCGCACGTATCAGCGCAATCTGGGCATCGGCTCCAACTCCTGGGAAGACTGGATCCAGCGACAGATGGCCAAGCAGAACGATCTGTACGCCGCCGCGATCTGGCCGCCGCTCTCGCCGGAAGGGGCGCTGGACCGGGTGCGTATCGACAAGATCATCGTGGTGCCCGACGGTGCCCTGCCGCTCAACGGTGGCCTTCCATCCAACAATCCGGACACGAGCGACAAGACTGTGGATCTGATGTGGGGGTTTCCGGCAACCCTGCTCGACGGCACGTTCTACTCGAACCACACGACCACGTCGCTTTCCAACCCCTTCTACATCGAAACGTCCCTTATTCACGAGCTGGGACACGCGCGCTACCTCATCGACTGCTACGGATTCGATGTGCACAACACGTCAAGCCATGACTCCGTGCAGATCTGGGAGGGTGACGTCTACGTGGCCGGAAGCAGTTACATGCCGTTCATCGCCTTCGGCGAGGTGCTCTATTACAACAAGAGCGGCGGCGTCATGAGTGGTCCCTATGGATTCCAGTGGTCGCCCTACGAAACGGCCGCCCTCAATCTGATCGCCGGTCAGCGCGCCCTGTGCGGCAACTACAACGCCCCCTGCAATATCGGGGTGTTCCTCCAGGACCTCCCGCAGCACAACCACTTCCGCTTTGAGGACGCCTACGGCAGGCCTCGGGCTAATGCCGGCGTCACCGTGTACAGAGCGGAGGGGGACGCGGGCGCGTGGTACGGCAAGACCTTCGACAACATCCCCGACGCCCAGTACACCACGGACAGTGACGGCTGGATCACCTTTCCACGCAACCCTTTCAACCCGGGCGGGGCGATTCAGCACACTTACGGCATCGCCAACGGCGTGATGATCCTCCGCATTCAGCACGTAGACCAGATCTGGTACCGCTTCGTCGAGGCAACCGACTTCAACATGGAGTACTGGGCGGGCAACACGCAGGACGCGTACTACCACCTGCTGCTCGACGGCCCCAACGATGACACCGACGCAGACGGACTTCCGGACGACTGGGAAATGCTTTACTTCGGCGACCTCACGCACGGAGGCGCTGATGACGAAGAGCCCGACGGCTTGACCAACAGCGAAGAACTCCAGCACGGCACCAACCCCCTCGAGTCGGACTCGGACGGCGACACCCTCACCGACGGCGACGAAGTGAATGTCTATGGCACTGATCCGATGAAGCAAGACACCGACGACGATGGCCTGTCCGACGCCGAGGAACTGGCCGACGGAACGCTGCCCAACAACCCGGACACCGATTCGGACACCATGACTGACGGCTGGGAAGTCGCCCACGGCCTCGATCCTCTGGTCGACGATGCGGACGGAGACATGGACCAGGACGGTTTCACCAATGTCGAGGAATTCAACGCCGACACCGATCCGGGAAAGCCCTGGTCAATTCCTGTTCCGCCGCAGACTGGAACGGCGCTCAGCTTCGACGGCGTCGATGACTTCCTGAACCTCGGTGATGTGGCGGTCGCCGGCAACCAGCTCACCGTGGAGGCATGGGTCAATCCGCGCTCCATCGGCTCGGCGCGCGTGCTCGAGAAGCTGGAGGATTACGGGATCCAGTTCACCGCCGGCAACATCGTCCGGTTCATGACCAAACACGGGTTCACCTGGGACGTGCTGGACGGTCAGCAGCCCGTGGGCACGAACGGCTGGACACACATCGCCTGCACGCTCGACGGCCTCGACAAGACCATCTACGTCAACGGCGTCCTGGATCAGAGCAAACCATACAACTACGACGTTCGTGTGACTTCCAACGACCTCATCGTCGCCGCCAGTTCACCCGCTGCGAGCGAGGGCTTCCTTGACGGCGTCGTCGACGACGTTCGCGTGTGGAGCGTCGGCCGGAACGAAGCCGAGATACAGGCGGCGATGAACTCGACGCTCGTGGGCAACGAGCCGGGGCTCGCAGGCTACTGGCGTTTGGACGAAGGATCCGGCCAGGCGGCGACCGACAGCCTGGGCCTGCACGAAGGCCGCCTGGGACTGACCACTGGGACCGATCCGAGCGATCCGGCCTGGGTCAGCTCGCCGGTGGCGCCGGATCCCGCCGGTGCGGCCGGCCCGGACATCAGTCAGGTAACGATTCCTCCGGCCGCCGGCTACGCGGTTGCGACCCTCGTGACGGCGGAGATCAGCGACGCGGCGCAAGGTGGAGACGGGGTGATCTCGGCGACGCTCTACTACGCCCAGAACTGGCCCTACAACGACTTTTCCGCCGCCGGCGCCGGCCCGGGAGGCAACGGCGACGGCACGTGGACGTTCACGATTCCGCCCCAGGGCGCCGGCTCCATCGGTCAGACACTTTTCCTCTTCTTCCGTGCGGACGACGGGCTGGGCAATCCGACTTTCGACAGCAACGCCGAGGCGCTGTACACGATCACCATCGGTTTGCCCGGCGACGCCGACGGCGACGGCGACGTGGATCTGAATGACTACCCGCAGTTTGCGGGCTGTCTGAGCGGCCCCGGGCAAGGCGCAGGTTCCGGGTGCGATCTGCTCGACTTCGACGGCGACACGGACGTGGACCTCGCCGATTTTGCCGAAATGCAGGGTCGTCTCGGCGGCGCATAGTCAAGGCGGGTGGGAAAAACCTCGCTCATCACCGGCCTGAAGGACGTGTTTCGATCGGAAGGACACCGATGGGAACAGTGGCGAAAACGAAAAGGGAAGGGGCGGGCTTCACGCTTGTCGAGCTGCTCGTGGTCGTGAGCATCATCGCCCTGCTCATCTCCATCCTTCTTCCGTCCCTCAAGGACGCCCGCCAGCAGGCTCAGGCGGTGGTCTGCGCGGCGAACGCCAAGCAACTGGCCACGGCGCTGTTCACCTACCAGCTCGAGTTCCGCGGATACCTGCCCGCCAACCTCTGGAGCGAGCGCGATTGGGGCGTCCAGAAGCCCGACCTCTGGTTCTACAAGCTGTTTCCTACGTACCTCGGCGACCCGAAAGCGATGATCTGTCCCGGCGATCCCTTCCGCAGCAGGTTCGATTTTGAAGCAAGCTTCCCCACGCCGAACTTCCCCAGACGCTCAAATGCCCGGGCCAACTCCTGTGGGTACGGCATGAACTATGCGTTCCGCCATTTTGGTGAACCGTACTCGTTCAATACGGAGCGCTATCCGCCGACCCATCCCGATCGCGTTATCATGTTTGCGGAGGTCGGTCCCGACAATGAGAACAACACCGCGCCGCTGCCTGATGCGCTTTTCCGCGTCGGGCGACCTTGGCGTGACGGCGGAAGACTGGTGTGGGACGACGGGGCCCGCCCGTGGTACGCCGGCCCCACCTGGCTGACCGACCGCCACAACGGCGGCATCAACATGACATCACTCGATGGTGCGGTGCATCGCGTTCTGACCACGCGCTGGCTCCGGCGCCGACCCGACGGCAGCTCGCCGATTGAAACGCGCTACGAACGCGGCGTGACCGGGGACTGCACTTTCTGCAACCTCAGTGAGCCCGGCAAAATGTACGGCGGTACCACGTGGAGCGAGGAGCCGCATTACTGCTTCTATACCGCCACCCTGTACTGGTGGACAGGACCGTTTCCCAAGTACCCCAACTGACTTTGCGGTCCGGGAATCGAACCGGCTACTCGTGATGACCGAACGGACAAAAGGACCCCGCCGACGCCGCTTGATCGCCGTGATCGTCATCGTCGCGGCTGCCGGCGTCGCCGTCGCCTACCGTGCCGTCTCCGAGGTACGACCGGATCCGGTGCCCGTAACCCGCCGGACCTTCGATTTCGACGTCGCTTGGAAATGTCTCACCTGCGGGTACACGGTCACCCGCAAGGCCGGCGTCGGGCCGCAAACCTGCCCGAAGTGCGGTAAAGAGTCGATGTACGCCAGCATCAAGTGGTCGTGCCCGCAACATGGCGCGTTTGACGTCGCCTTCCAATACGATGCCGACGGGAAGCCCGTGCAGGTCCGGATTGGCCAACAGGAATGGACTGATGCGCTGAACGAGTACGGCGGCTGGAACATCGATTGCCCGCGTTGCGGCGCTCCGATGAACCCCGCACAATAAAACGGCCGTTGCCGGACGACGCTCTCATCCCGCGCCTTTCCAGGTGTATTCCAGGTATGTCTCGTGCTCGACTGGGTGGACCGTGCGCCCGTCCCCGATGCGAAGCGTTCGGGCCGCCCCGAAGGTCCTCCAGACCTTGAGCGACCCGGACTCGCCGACGCTCGCTTCGATCGGCACGTCGGCTCGTGAGCCGAATGGAAAACGAAGGACAGCGCGACTCGAACAGTCGACGATCACCTCACCGTTCCGCTCAACGTGAACGCCGGGTCCCAAAGTCACACTGTACCGGCTCCCGGCGAGCTGAACGTCACGCACCGCCGCATCGGGAAAGTGCAGCGAGCCGAACCGCAAGTGGGTGGGCCATTCGGCGTCCAGCAACTCGCCCATCGCAGCAAGGGCCAGCAACCCGCCCCAGTGGTACAGGCGGGCGGCGTTCCACACGTCGCCGCCCTTGCCGTTTTCCGCGTTGTAGTTCTCGTAGATGCCGCCGTCCTCACGCCAGTTGCGCAGGAAAATGTCAAGCCCGCGGTATGCCAGATCGGCCGACACGCTGTCGTAGTGGTACCGTCGCAGCCCTTCCGCGATGAGGTAATTGAACGGTCCCCAGATTCGCCCGCGCCAGTAGTCGTTGTCTGCGTAGGCCGGGTCATTGCGGGCGATCGAGGGAATCACGTATTCTCCCCAGAACTCAGATTCGTTCAGCAGATGTTCCCGGACCAGGCGGTCCGCCCGCGCCGGATCGGCGACGCCGGCCAAAAGAGGCAAGAACGACGTGGGCGACCACCGCGACGAGAACGTTCCATCCGGGTGCCTGTTCGCATAGATGCCGTGAGCCTCGTCCCAGAGATGCTCCTCGATTGCCCTGCGCATCTGGTCATACTCGCGTGCGTAAGCGCTGGCGTCGGCGGTTCGGCCAAGCGCCCCCGCAATCAGTGAGAGTGCCGCGCAGTCCAGGGCGTAGCAGGAATTCAGCATCACGTCAGCAAGGTCGAGCGTGCTCGTCTGCGGGTTGAAGGCTACGCCGTCGTACATCGGTGAGTTGTCCAGACCGGCTTCGTACATCGCGCACTTCGCGGTGTGCTGAAGGGAGGGATTGTATGGCAGAAGTTGTGGAAACGCGTATCGCGGCGCGGCGTTCGTGCCCCAGGCCAGCAGTCCCGCCACGCAACTGCTTCGGTTGCTTTTCCAGAATCGATGCCAGCGGCGCAGGCGAGGATACACTTTCTGCAGCCATTCTCTTTCCGGATGGGCCCCCTCGATCTTCCAGACCGCGTAGGCGCCAAGGCAGGGCATCGAGCGATCGCGCGATGCCGCGCCGTGCGCCATGTAGTAGTTGGGGACGAAACCCAGCTCGTCCACGGCGGCCAGCGCCGCTTCAATGTTCCTTCGGGCCAGCTCGCGCGATGCGCAAGCCGCCATCACCGCCGCGAAGAAGGAGTCCCAGCAGAACACGATCGGCCCGCACCAGTCAATGCACCAGTCGCGACACACCGGTGAGCAGACAAGTCGGCGGCGGGAGTCATACAGTGTGTTCCAACTCACCCCCCGGGCCATCGCCTCCGGCGCCTCGCCCAGCGCTCCGTCACCCGTTGGCGAACCGCTGGAACCGCCGTCCCCGGTCGCCGCGGTTTTCGGCCTCGCGCCACGTTGACGCCGCGGGCGAACCACCAGGCTTGCCGGCTCACCCTCGAGTCCGATCGCGTAAGGGGCGGGAAGATTAAGGTAGTAGCTCGCCGGCCATGTGGCCCCGTGGAGTTCGACGCCCCACCCGGCGAAGACGCCGCCGCCTCCCGGCTGAACGACCAGCGATTCCCCCTCGGGCGCCTCAAAGAGAAAGACAATCCGCTGTCGCGAGGGCACCAACGGCCTCACCGCCAGGGAGAGAACCCCGTCTTCCGCAGAAGCCTCGGCCTCGAACGATGTCCGGCCAGCCACGAATTCGAGGCGAGCGGGCAGGCCCAGCGGGCCGTGACATCCGATGCGCAAGGCATGCTCCCAGCGGAAGCCCTCGTACAGTTCGCCGAGTTTCCGGCTCTGCGGATCGGTAGGCCGTACGTGCTCGTCCCAGATCGCATACTTGACGCTCACCGTCGTCCGCCCGCGATTCAGGTACACGAGGCGGTTGAATCCTCGATAGTCCCACGTGTTCCATCCTGACGGCTTGTGGACGAACCTGCGCACCTGACCACCCCCCAAGACGCCGCTCCGACCGGCCGATCGAATGCCGGTCTCTACGCGTCGCCGTAGACATTAACCCCCGCCGTGTCCCGCCCGCGCAGCAGAAACAGCGGATGATCCTTGAACCACTTCGCCATGGGCCCATCGCGCCGCATCATCGTCGTGACCGGCATGAAGCGCATCGTAAATCCGCACCGCCTCTTCGATGAGTTGTTCGGCGCCGAACCGTGATGGAGATACGGCGCGTGGAACGAGGCGTCACCTGCGCGAAGGACCAAGTCCACCGCTCGCGATTCGTCCACCACCTCATCGGGCAGAGCCATGTGCAGCACCTTGGTTTCCGGCCGGGCATCTTCAACGTGCTCGACCGGGCCTTTCTCGTGCGAGCCGGGGATGACGCGCATGCAGCCGTTCTCGACTGTCGACTCGTCGATCGCCAGCCAGACCGTGACGACGTTCATCGGCTCGAGAGGCCAGTAGATGCCGTCCTGATGCCACGGCACCGCCAGACCGTCGCCTTTCGCCTTACAGATAAGGTGACTGGAAAACAGGACGATGTCCGGCCCGATCAGATCGGCGACCGCGTCGAGAATTCGCGGATGAGCGCAGAATTCCAGGAAGCGCCGGTCCTCCACATGTGGCTTGTCGAGGTGTTCGGGCCGGCTCGTGGCCGCGCGTCTTTCGATGAACCTGTCGATGTACGAGGTCATCTCCGCCATCGCCGCCGCATCGACAAGCCTCCGGAAGATCGTGTAGCCATCTTGCCGGTACTGGTCCACTTGCCCGGCCGTCAACATGGTTCGTGCTCCTCTGGACTGACAGATGCAGGTCGTTTTCATCGCACCGGCCCGACCGCGCGCCGCCCCGCCGTGTCGGGCCGGGGCAAACCGGCGGGCAGTATAGCGGTTCTTCAGGACGTGGCGAATGTCGCCGGGAGCGCCGTCCCCTTCGGCAACCGGCCAGAGGGCGCGGAAGCAGGATAAGTGCACGCGCCACTTGACCATATCGATGCGCCCCGTCCCTACGCTATACTGGGCAGACGGCAGAAAGTGAACCTCAACGAGCGGATCACATGGCAGAATTAACCTCCAGGGAGCGGGTGGTGCGGATGCTGGCCCGGCGCCCGCCCGATCGGGTGCCGATCTACGACCAGTTCTGGTTCGAGGTCCAGGTTGAATACCGTCGCCAGATCGGCCGTCCTTTCCCGGATGGCATCACGTGGTCAACCTCGCATCCGTGGAGCCACGTCAACGGCAGCCTCTGGGAGTACTTCGGCATGGATCTCCTGCAGACGGGCTGGCCCGACTACTGTCTGCGCATGATGCCCGCGGAGATCATCGACGAGACCGACAGGTGGTTCCTCCAGCGCGATGGCAACTGGGCCGAGCTTCGCTGGTGGAAGGACAAGATGGGTACGCCGGAGCACGTCCGATTCGGAATCGACACTCCCCGGCGATGGGCCGAGGTCAAGCACCTGCTCACCGCCTCGCGGGAACGAATGCGCTGGGACGAGTTCTGGCCCGTGTATCGACGGGCGCGCGAGGCGAACCGCTACGTCTGCTACGGAACCGTTGAACCTTTCGAAATGGTCAAGGATGTTCTCGGCCACGAGATCATGCTCATGGCCATGATCGAGTTCCCCGACTGGATCCATGACGTCTTCAATACCTACACCACCGTCGCGATCCAGATGTTCCAGATGATCGAGGCCAAGGGGATGCCCTGCGACGGGGCCTTCGTTTACGGAGATATCGCTTACAAGAACGGCCCCTTCATGAGCCCGACCCACTACCGCGAGTTCCTCCAGCCCTATCACAAACGTCTCTTCGACGAATTCCGCAAGAGGGGCATGCCCGTGCTCTACCATTCCGACGGGGACATCCGACCGGTCCTCAGCGACCTGATCGACGCCGGAGTGACGGCGATCAACCCTCTGGAGTGCAGCGCCGGGATGGACCTGCGGGAGCTCGCCCCGGCGTGGGGTGACCGGCTCGGCTTCATCGGCAATATCGACGTGAAGGTCCTGCTCACCAACGACCTTGACAAGGTGCGAGACGAGATTGAAGCCAAGCTGGGAGCGGCGATGCCGTACCACGGGTACATGTACCACTCCGATCACTCCATACCGCCGGGAGTCACTCTGAAGACGTACAGATTCGTCCTTGACGAGGTGCGGCGTATCGGTCAATACGATTGACGCCAGCGCCTCCGCACCGCTTCTGTGGTCCGCTTGCGGCCGGCGTCGCGGCAGAAAAACATGAGCGAGGTTACTTATGGAACGAAGGGAAATCGTCGAACGGGCCATCACGTTCTCCGACCCGCCGCGCATACCCATGAAATTCGATGTCGTCGGCGTCAATGACTGCTACGACGTCTGGACGAACGACCCGACCGGCTGGTCCTGGTCCTTTCAAGGCGAGACCGCCGATGAGTGGGGCTGCGTTTGGAAAAAGAGCGCTGTGGACAACACCGGCCAGGTTGTGGGCCACCCGCTCAGCGCCTGGGAGCGCTGCGCCACCTATCGCTGGCCGGACCCCGACGATCCCGCGCGGTACGAGGGATTCGCGGCCCAGATCGCCGGCGCCGAGGACCGGTTCGTGATGTTCTGTTTCGGTCAGGGCATCTGGGAGCGCCTGCACATGCTCCGCGGCATGGAGAACGCCTTGATGGACTTCTACCTCAACCCGGACGGCGTGCGCGAGCTCATCGACCGGATCCTCGAGCACCATCTCCGCGTGTTCGAGAACTGCATTGCCGTGGCCGGCGGGCGCATGAACGCCGCGGCGATGGCAGATGACTGGGGCGTTCAGAACAGCGCGTTCATCAGCGTGGACCTCTTCCGCGAATTCTTCAAGCCCGCTTACAAACGCTGGTTCGACCGCATCAGGGAGGCCGGATGTCACACCTGGATGCACTCCTGCGGACGGATCAATGACATCGTGGAAGAGCTGATTGATGTCGGCCTCGAGGTCATCAACAACCAGCAGCCAAACACCGTCGGACTGGAAGAGTTCGGCAGGCGCTACCGGGGACGCATCTGCTTCGAGGCGATCGTCGACACGCAATCGACGTTGCCGCGCGGAACGTACGACGAGATCCGGGACCAGGCGCGGCGCCTCGTCGTTTCGTACGGGACGCCGGCCGGCGGCTTCATCGCCAGCGATTACAATGACGCCGAGGCGATCGGCGTCACCTATGACCGCCGCCTGGTCATGTTCGAGGCCTTCGCCGAAGCCGGTGGCTATCCGGATTACCGCAGAATCCTCGAACAGGCCGGTGGACCGCGAACCGGCCACTCCTGGGGCCGGCAGAGCTGCAAATGATATCGCCATGGTCACACGTGGACCGTACGAAACCCCTGACGGCCGAGGTCGTTTCGACCGACCTGTCCGACGACGCCGGCGACGACAATGACATCACCACCATGCTCAGATCAAGGGCATTCCCCGAGTCAGATCGGCCGTAAGCGGCGGCCGATGCATCATCGATGCGTGCGCCGCAAGCTCGACTTCAGTCAAGCCCGCGCCGCCGATGAAGCGGAATGAAAACTCATGGACCCCGTGGTCCGAGTACACGCCGCGGATGCCGGATGGCGGATGCGGATCGTGGTGCGCTCGCAGGGGGCTTCGCAGAAGAGTGAGGCGCACGGCGTCACTCGACGCGTCCAGCGCGCCGACATGCGGCAACACGATGCCGAGCCGATTCTCCGGCAACTCCAGCAGCGTCCAGTCCTGCACCGGAGCCTCCCGGCTGTCTATCGGGCGTCTCAGTCCTCCTCCCGGGATACCATCGACCCGGGATCGAATCGCTTCGGGCGCCTTGAGTGACATTTTCAGTACCCTGTGGCGTTCCAGCCAGTGGACGCGCAGTCGAAGGTCCACGTACCGCGCGCCCGCATACACCCGGTATTCGGCGAGCAGTTCGCTTGCGCCGACGCGACCCGTCTGTGTCGCCGACGCCATCAGCGGACCACGGTAGACTATCTCCGGCGTGTTCCAGGACGCGCTGCCGGCCGATACGCCGACGTAGCGATTGATGCCGTGCGACCACGTATCGGACGTGTCCTCCAGTAGATCAAACCGGGGCAGCGGTAACAGAAGATCGTCTTCCAGGCGCAGCCCGCCATCACCGGCCAACAGCACCGCCGGCCCCGCGCCGCTGTGGATCCCGTCGTCGCGAACCGCGACATGAGCCCGGTCTTGGGAGTCTCGGTGCGCACTACCACTGCGCGGCTCGAGCACCAGGCCCCGCAGTTCCCCGGGGCCGAGGCGAATCGGCAGCAGCATGCGCACAAACCAGCTCTCGTCGTAACGCACCAGCGCTTCGGGTTCCAGAAGCTGAAAAGGAACGGCGATGCCCCCGGCTTCGTGAAGCCACCACGATGAACGAAAAGGCTCGTGCTCAAACCAGGCCTCGTGCTCAACATACCCGTCGAATGGTATCGACGCTGCATTGAACAGCACGATGCGTTGATGTGAACAAGGCGGCAACGTTCGCAACAGCCTCCGAAACCCGAGTTGAAGCTGCTCGTCCCCGATCGAATAGCTCTCGCCGAGCTGTGCCAGCAGGGGTTCGTCCGACGACGGTACGCACGTGCCACCGTAGATATCGTGAAAATGCGCGAAACAGACGCGTTCCCAGCCGGTCGCAAGTCGCCTGTCCGCCTCGGTATCGACTTGTGGACTCGCGTCACGCAGCAACTCCGCCTGCGCCAGCCGGTGCTCGGCACGGCGAACCGCGGCCTTGATCGTGTGGTGCGCGGTGAAGCAGCCGATGGCGTGCATCTGGAGCTCTCCCGTCACCAGTGGAAGCCGGTCCCTCTGGTTCCAGACCGCGTCGAAGAATCGCTCCGGCCACGAGAACTCCAGGCGGCATCCGGGCAGCACCTCGCTATGCTCCTGAATCCACGCGATCTGTCGCTCGGTAGGGCCGCCCCCGTGATCGCCCAGGCCGACGAAACACATGGTGTGGGCAACCCCCTCCGGGAGCCCGGTGACCGCCTTCTCCACATGCTCCACCGTAAGCTCACGACAGGCGTAGGTCCCGGCGATGCGAAACGTAACGACCTCCGCGCCACCTTCCCGGCCGCGCCAGCGAAACAGCCGCGAGGGCAGGGACAGCTCATCCTCCTGCGGCCGCATCATCACGTAGCGATCCTGACCGGCCGCGTGCATCAGGTCCGGCAGCGACGCTGCGTGGCCGAAGCTGTCCACGTTGTACGCCGTTCGGGGAAAAACGCCGAATCGCTCGAGAAAGTAGCGTTTGCCGCATTCAATCTGCTTGGTCAGAGCGAAGCCACTCGGTCCGTTGCAGTCCGGTTGTATCCACCACCCTCCCACGATGTGCCATCGGCCGTCCTCCACGTGCGGGCAGATTCGCGCGAACAGATCCGGCGCGACGCGCTCAATCTGTGCGTACCCCCACGCCTCCCCCTTGGAGAAGTGGATGTCGGGATGGGCATCGAGGCGATCGCAGGCGTTTTCACACGTCGCCAGCAGCGCGTCGAGACCCGCCGGCCATGACCATAACCAGGCGGGATCGAGATGCGCGTTCAGGATCACGTGGACAGTGGTCACCGTGCTGCTCATGTGCGTATCGTGGAGCGAATCTCCTCCTCGCCTGCCGGGCACGGCGGCTCCCTGCTGACGGTGCCGTTTCCACAACCGCTGTCCCAGCCGTCCACGGCTCGGCGAAGCCGCTGATCACCATCCAGGTTATCGCCGAGTACACTCAAGTCCGCCGTCACTTCCTCGCCGTTCAACCGCCGATCGCGCAGGTGGTTCCACGCGGTCAACGGCAACATCACACCGAAGCTGTAGAGCGGATCGCTTTCGGCCGTGTCGTCGCCGTCGGCGGTCTCGGCGTGGTAGTTCTCGTGCAGATGACCTTCGTTGATCCACTCGTCGCGCATGGTCTCGAGGCATCCACGAGCGACCTCTTCAGCCGCCTGCTCCTGTCGGGCTTCCCGAAGGGCGGCGTGCACGAGCATCGCCTGCGCCGGCCAGATCCGCCCGCGAACATAATACTGCTCCGCGTATGCAGGATCATCGCGCGGCGAAACTGGCATGGTGAATCGCCCGCCGAATCGGCGGGGATTCCGCAGATGCTCCTGCACCGAGCGCACCACGTGGCCGGAATCGATCTCCGGCAGGAACAGCGGATAGAAACATGTCGGAGAGGCCCGGTAATTCCAGGCGCCGTTCCAATCGCGGCTCAGCCACAGGCCCAGTTCATCGTTCCATAACTCGCGATCGATGCGTGCGGTGATGTCCGCCGCACGCGACCGGTATTTCCGCTCGTCTTCGTGCCGGCCGAGCACTGCCGCCATGTTCGCCAGGCAAACACTGTCGAGAGCGTGGAGGGCATTGAGCCCGATGTCGCTCTGTTCCTGCGTTGCCGACTCCGTGTTGAAACGGACCGCATCCCACATGGGATGGTTGTCCATGCCGGTTTCATACCGGCTCGCCCAGAAGCTGTGCGCCTGCCATTGTGGATGTGCCGGGCGGGCCGGGTTGCTTCCCCACTCGAGCAACCCGTCGCCATTGCCATCACGGTTGCGGCGCCACCAGGCGTGGTACCGGCACAGCGCCTCATAGTACGTCTCCACGAACCGGACGTCACCGCTGCGCTGGTAGGCTTTCCACAAGCCGTAGGCGGCTACGGGCGGCATCCCCCGATCCGCCGTTACGCCCAGCGGTGTGGCGATCCCCGGAATCAGTCCCTCGGGCGTCTGCACATCCATCTGAGGCTGCACGATCTGGTGTGCCAGACCGCTGTCATATTCCGCCGCCGCCGCGACCAGCAGGAACGTGTCCCAGTTGAACAGAACCCACTCGCCGTAATTGCCGTGCACGCACCAGTCGCGACTGCAGACCTGTAACGGCTCACCGCGATCCGCCGCCCAGATCATGTTCCAGCCGATTCCGTAGACGACGGCGGCGTATGCCCACCAGAACTCCTCGGGAACGTGCCCGAACCGGGAATGCACCTCCGCGCGCGCCCCTGCCACCATTCCGCAGATGCGACGCTCAGCGGCGGTCAGCGGCGAGTCGGCGCCGCCCGGACGCCGCTCGGCCTCCGTGCGCTCCTCGGGCCGATGGCCCGCATCGCTGTCCGACTCCACGACCGCGACAAACGTGCGCTGCATGGGACTGGTCAGCGCCGAGCCCACCCGATGGGCCACCGGCGAGGGGGACCACAAGCGCCAGGCCCGGCCATGTCGCCGCGCCAGCACCTCGTTCTCGCGCGCGACGATCTGCCC
>JBECKQ010000222.1:0-10802 GCA_040235375.1 Phycisphaerae bacterium
GGCGGGCGAGCTGAGGCGAACCGAGCGGGGTGGTTTGCCCGATCCCATTCGATGCGCTGCCGCGCAAATGACACTGAAGAGTACGTCGCTTGGGAGATGGCGACGTGAGCAACACGTTAAAATTCGGCGCCGCCGTGCTGGTGCTACTCATTGCCGGAGTGATCTACGTCGCCCGGATGAAGAGCGGTGAGACCATCACCAGCCAGACGGAATACAACACGGTTCTTCGCTGCCAGTCCTGCGGGTACACGTTTAAAGCACAACTCGACGTTGACGATGAGTTGCCCCGCCCGTGTGAAAAGTGCGGTAAGTCTGCGGCGTGGCGACTGAAGATCTGCCGGCAGTGCGGCACGCTTTTCCTTCCGCCCGTTAGCGGCGATCCGCCTCGACCTCCGGCCGTGGCGACGTGCCCCAAGTGCGGCAGCCAGGCGACGGGGGCCGCGCCGCTTTCCGCCGTGACAGGGCAAGCCGGGATTTGAGTGAGAGAAAACACTTAGAACAGAGGCAGAGCAGAGATGACACAGAATCACAGTCAGCGAAAAGGATTCACGCTGGTTGAGCTGCTGGTCGTCGTTTCGATTATCGCATTGCTCATCGCCATTCTCCTGCCTTCGCTCAAATCGGCGCGTGAGCAGGCCAAGGCGGTAAAGTGCGGCTCGGGCCTGCACCAGCTTTACCTCGGGCTGCAATACTGCTTCACCGACTATCAGGCCTACCCCAACTGGGACGACGGAACGGAAGCAGCGAACCCGAAAAACGGGCACTTCTACCGGATGGCGACGTGGATCGACGTTCTTTATGCCAAGAAGTACATCGGTGACTTCGACCTGGGCTATTGCCCGAAGGACACCAAGCCCGATCCCATCAACGAACAACGAGGCAAGGCGTGGGGATTCAAGTATCCCGCGGCGCTCGGTGGCGGTGGAGGCGTGGACTACAGCTACGGGATCTCCGTTCCCATGGCCGCTTACGCGGGCGATTCGGGCAGCAAGGACTTCCGAAAGACGCGCGACGAAAGCAGCAGGGTCTTCCTTGCGGACGGCTGGTGGATCTACCTCCATGGGTTCTGCGCCCAGGCGCTGTTGACCAATCAGTTTGACGATCCGCTGTGGGGCTCGAACACCGTGGGCTGGCGTCACGGCTCGAAGTCTCACCCCATGGCCGAGTTCTGTTTCCAGGACGGCAGCGTAAAGGCCATTGGGGTGAACCTGGGTGATCGGTATCCGAGCGACCCGACCCATCTCCGAGGCGTGAGGACTGCGAACGCGTTTTTCTGGCGACGGGGTGAGCACACGGACATTCAAACCGGCGGTGCGTGGAACGACGTCGACATTGACGAGGAGCCGTATCCGTCGAGCAACAACACATACCCGCTGGACGGCAGCTACAAATGGCCGGATGAGCTTGATCCGAACTGGTGGACCAAGAACCACAAATGGCCCGTGGAACTGCGCAAGCGAAAGGGGTGGGTACGCTAGGTGGGGGCAGCCTGACCGCAGTTGAATGAAACGTACGGAGGAGTCTGAAAGAAGCTGGCGGGCATCTGCATGCCCGTTCGGGGCCTTCCTTCTGCACGCTTCGCCGTGCGATTCCGCGAAACGTCATCACGCCCGTTTTAGGAGGAGGTATCCGATGAAGACAAGGTCAGTTGTTCTGGGGATGGCGGTTGTCGCCGCATGGATCGGCGCGCCCGCCATAGGCGACGAGCTCGCCCAGCCGTGGGGAACCATGCACGGCAACATCGGGGGGACGTCCGCGTCGGATGATCCCTCGATGATCTTCCAGGCGGAGTGGGCCAACGGGGCCGAACCGGCCTGGACGATGGATACGATCGCGGAAGGCTTCAGCCGACCCGCATACTGGTCCTCGATCGTCTTCGACGAAGAGGGCAACCTGTACTGGAAATCGCAGGAGAGCGCGGTCGGCGCCGGTGACGCGCAGATCATCTCCGTCGCTCCGGACGGTACGCTGCGCTGGGTGGCCAATGACGGCGCAGGCAGCGATCACTTCCTCGGCACGTCGTCCACGGACTCGCCGGTCGTCGGTGATGGCGGGGCCTCGGGGCGAATCTATGCGTTGGGCGATGATGCCAACGGCGGCTTCGTGGTCGCGTACAACAAGTCGGACGGCGCCGTGGCCGGCTGGGTCACCCAACTGCCCGGTTCGAACTTCAGCAACTCGGACGTCGGGGTTCGCCGCCTGACGCCGATTCTCTACAACGGGAAGCTCTACGTGGTCGGGGCCTACCTGTTCAACCCGGTGACCAAGCCTCCGGTGAAGGTCTACCAGATTGACACGGCCACGGGCATTCTCGACTGGAGCGCCGACATTCCCGCTTCGGTCGTGGGGGGCATCTATGCCAATTACCGCGGTCAAATGACCATGGTTCCGGACGCTTTCGGCGCCGGCAAGCACGGTCTGTATTTCAACGGCTCGAGCGGCAGCGGCACGGACACCAAGCCCGAAATGTATTGCATCATGGTGGACACCGCCGGGAACACCGCATCGCTCGCCTGGTCGTCCGAGGGCGGGCACGTCACTCGCAGCCACGTGATCCACATGGTGGGCACGGACGGGGTGCCGAGCACGGTGGACGATCGCGTATGCACCGCGACCTGGACCGACTTCGGGGCGGAGATGTACTGCTGGAACCTGGATGGAAGCAACCTGCAGACCGCGAACAACGCCGCCAATACGGGCCACGGCTTTTATGACATCGGCTGCGTCGAATTCGACGGCCGCAGCATCATCGCCGGCGGTTTTGAGGGCCAGATCGTCCGTTACATGGACATCGACGTCAACACCAACAGCGAGCCCGGCGGAACCGACGTCTACTACCAGTTGCCGAACAACTGGTGGGGCGAGCCGAGGGCGATCGGCGGCCTGTACCAGGATGTCAGCGGCAACAGCATTTTCGTGTCCGGAACCAACAGCCGGTCCGATTGCGCCAGTTATCCTCCAGGAAGCCTCGGTGAGTGCCTGGGAGCGACCGGCTACGAGGCCCGCGTTTTTGCCGTCGATCTGACCAACGGCAATTACCTGCCCAACTGCGAGGCCATCGACGATGGGCCGATCTATATTGACAACTTCAAGATCACGGGCGGCGCGGACGAGCTCAACCAGTCGACGATCCTCGACGTGGCGGGCTTCGAGAGCTACGCGGTGGGCGACGTGCCGACGAACGGGACGAATCCCGGCGGTACGCAGCCGGGCGGGTTCACCTGGGAGACGAGTCCCTGGGTCAGCAGCAACGGCAGCCCGCAGATCGTCTCGATTGCCCCCGCGATGTCCACAAACGGCGTCGGCACCAAGGCCCTGAAGCTCGATGCCTTCCAGGGCTGCTACAACGACTACCAGGGCGTCTTCGCGAACCTGGGGTCGCCGACCACCGACAACGTGGTCATCGTCAGCTGGGACCAGTATCGGGACGACGTCTGGGACAACGTCTACATGACGGACCACCCCGACGGCGACGCATGGTGGGCGCTGCAGTGGGACATCCTCGAGCAGATCTCCGCTCGCCAGACCGACGCATTCTCGCAGCAGAAGGTGCTCGCCAAGGACTGGCAGCACGTCGAGTACAAGTTCGACTTCCAGTTCTACGAGGTTGCTGTCACGATCGACGACGTGACGACATCCGCGTTTCTCGACCCGTTCGGTGATCCGGGATCGGGGACGCTGCCGGAGACCAACCTACGGGGCATGACCATTGCGATCGAGGGCGGCGAGTACAGTCAGGCGCCGGCGGCGCTCACTCCTCCGGTGTTCGAATACAACACGGGCAGCATTCAGGACCACGCGTTCACGGTTCGTGGCGGACCGCTTCTCGGTCCGACCACCGGCGGGGCCAACAACGAACAGCACATTTACTACTTCCGTCCGGCCAACGCGAATTTCAACATCTCCGAGCAACTCGTCGCTTTGCGGCCGCTCGCGGAGGCCAAGGACTGTAACAACAACGGCGTGGCGGATTCGATCGATATCGCCCAGGGTACGAGCAGCGACTGCAACGCGAATAACGTGCCGGACGAGTGCGATATTGCCGCGGGCACCAGCGCGGACTCTTACGGCGACGGTTGCGTCGCCGGCGCGAACGGCGTGCCGGACGAGTGCGAGGACCTGACCGGGCCGATGGTTGTCGACGCGCGCTCCTGGAAGCAGCACGGCATGGCGTCGGGTGACTTCCTGCGGATCGAGATGGATCAGCAGATCAATCTCAGCAGCAACGGTGCGGATCCGGACTTTGACGCCATCTACTCACTGGGCGGCGGCTACATCATGTTCAGCACAACCGGCGTCGATGATTACACGCGTATGTTCGCGGACGGAAACACCTGGTACTACGGGCCCGAAGTGGACTTTGCCCTGGCAGGCGCCGAGCCGATCTCGATCGCCGGGGGAGGCTCGCTGCAGTTTGACGCCCGCTACTTCCAGGGCGGTGACAACACTGCGCCCTATGACGATGCTCCCATCTTCGTTCGCCTCTACACGGATGACGCCAGCGGCAATTACCAAGGGTATCGCGATCTGGGGATCGTGTACCAGACCAACAGCGCATACTGGCTGTGCACGCCGGTCGCCGCGTATCCGAACTGGCAACACATCACGCTCGATCTGGGCAATCTCCTGGCGGACAACAACTGCGACGGCACGCCGGACGTCGCCGACGTAGGAAACTTCGATCCGACTCGCGTCACGCGGCTCCGCTTCTACGGAACTGACTGGGCCGGCAAGGGCCAGGACTATATCGACATCAAGAACGTCGAGTTCAACACCGACCCCTATCCGAACGTTCAGGGCCTCGACATGGTCACGACCAATGGCGGAACAGTCGAGCCGCGCCAGGACGGTCCGACGGAGGTGGTCGTCACGTTCCAGGAGGACGCGCACGGTGTCGGCGGTATTTCCATCGACGACGTGACGGTCAGCAGCGGCACGGTCACGAACGTCAGCACGAACGGTAAGGCGCTGACGATCGAGATGAACGGCGCCACCAACGACCAGTTGCTTACGGTCGGCTTCCCCGGCATCCGCGATGAGGGTGGCTGCGTGTCGACCGACCAATTGACCTTCGGCGTACTCGAGGGCGACAGTGACGGCGACATGAACGTCGATCTGCATGACTGGTTCATGTTCCAGGCCTGCTACGGAACGGGAGGCGGCGCGCTCCGTGCGAACTGCGCCCGCACCGATTACATCACCGACGGCGAGGTGGACCTGACGGATCACAGCACGTTCGTCGGGGCCATGACCGGGCCGTGACCGATCCCTGATGCCGATTGCCTTGGGGCCGCCCGATTCATGCGGGCGGCCCTTTTTTCTTGACTGGAGCCGGCCTCTCGCGACCGATCAGCCCTGAATCGGCGGCTTTCCTGCGTCGCAGCAGAGCTTGTCGATCCAGCCATTGGCATTCCCCTCGTCCCAACGAGGTTTCTGCTGCGTGCCCGGCCGAAGCAGACGGGCGGCGTTATCGCTTGCTGGCGACCACAGGGCGGGTTACGCTCGGCTCGCGCGAACGGAAGCACATCAACTCACAGCAGGAATCGGTCAGTGGCCGGGCGATCGTCAGGCATCTTCGTCGGGGTCGACAGCGGAACGCAGTCAACCAAGGTGCTCTGCGTGAACGGCGGCTCCGGAGAGGTGATCGCCTCGGCCTCGCATCCGCACAGGCTCATCGAGGGGCTCCGGCCGGGCCATCTGGAACAGCATCCGGCCGACTGGTTCGAGGCTCTCAAGGCGGCGTTGAAACTAGCGCTGTCGAAGGGCGCCGTCGACCCGGCCGACGTGCGGGGGATCGGCGTCTCCGGCCAGCAGCACGGCTTCGTCGCTCTCGACGGTGACGACAACGTGGTCCGCCCGGCGAAGCTGTGGTGCGATACGTCCACCGCGCCGCAGTGCGAGAGGATCCTCAAGCAAGCCGGCGGACTGGAGCGCTACATCGCGTGGACGGGAAACGGCCTGCCGCCGGGATTCACCGCATCGAAGATCGCCTGGCTCAAAGAGGTCGAGCCGGACAACTATGCCCGGCTGGCGACGGTGCTGTTGCCGCACGATTACCTGAACTTCCGCCTGACAGGCGAGAAGCGTATGGAGTGCGGTGATGCTTCGGGTACGGCGCTGCTCGACGTCCGCAAGCGACGCTGGTCGCAGGCGGCGATTGCCGCGATCGACGCCGGCATTGCCGACAAGCTGCCGCCGCTCATGCCGGCGGGCGAGGTGTGGGGCACGTTGCGGCCCGAACTGGCCAGGGCGTGGGGCATGAGCCCGTACGTCGTCGTCAGCCCTGGCGGCGGCGACAACATGATGTCAGCCATTGGCACCGGTAACGTGGTTGACGGCGTGGTGACGGTGAGCCTGGGCACATCGGGCACCATCTTCGCGTATTCGTCGAGCCCGATCGTCGATCCGCAGGGCGAGGTGGCGGCGTTCTGCGACAGCACGGGGGCGTGGCTGCCGCTGGTGTGCACGATGAACGTCACCGTGGCCACCGAACTGACCAAGCGCCTGTTTGGTATGGACAACGACGCCCTGGAGGTCGCAGTGCAGAGTGTCCCGCCAGGTGCGGATGGCTTATTGCTCGTGCCCTACTTCGAGGGTGAGCGCACGCCCAACGTGCCGAACGGGACCGGCGTCTGGTTCGGAGCGAATCGCACGACGCATTCCGCGGCGCATTTTGCGCGGGCGGCGATGGAGGGGGCGACGCTGGGGTTGGCCTACGGTCTGACGCGTTTCCGCGAGCTTGGCGTTTCGCCGACGGAAATTCGACTCACCGGCGGCGGTTCGAACAGCAGAGCCTGGCGGCAGGTCTGTGCGGATGCGTTCGGCGCTCCCGTGGTCTGCCTGGTGCAGAGCGAATCCGCGGCGTTCGGCGCGGCGATGCAGGCCCGCTGGTGCGTCGAACGGGCATCCGATCCGGCCGCATCGATTCAGCCTATCGCGGAAGCGTGGGTGAAGACGCGCGAAGACAGCCGGGCTGCGCCGCGGGCTGAAGCTGCCGCGAGATACGAGCGCATGGCGGCGCTGCACGACGAATTGTCACGCGCGCTGCGCGGCTGTTTTGACCTTCATCGTGGGCTGGTCACGGGGCTGGCCGGCTGATACGGTGGACGTCAGCTTGCGCCCACGTCGTGAATGATTCTGCCAGCGCCTTTGATCTGCGCGGCGGCGGCTCGGACATATCTACAGGTGATCCTGGTCTCTGGGGCAGGGGTCAGAAAATGTAGTCGTTCAGGATATTCTCGAGGCGCTCCTGGCCGCCGCTGGTGGTTTGCGGCTCGCCGTGTTCGTGCGTATAGGCCTCCAACTGCTCGAAGCCGATCTTGCCCTGTTCGATCTGCCGGCCGAACTCGCTGTCCCAGGCGGCGTAACGGTCGCGCGTGTTGCGGATGAAGATGCCGTCCTCGATGAGCCTGGCGGCGATCTTCAGGCCGCGGGCGAACGCGTCCATGGCGCCCACGTGGGCGTGAAACAGATCCAGCGGGTTCACCGATTGCCGCCGCAGCCTGGCATCGAAGTTAAGCCCGCCGGTGGTGAATCCGCCGCCGCGGAGCACGGTGTACATCGCCAGCGTCGTGTCGTAGAGGTTGGTTGGAAACTGGTCGGTGTCCCAGCCCAGCAGGGGGTCGCCGCGGTTCGCGTCGATCGACCCCAGCATGCCCTGCGCCACGCAGAACTCCAGTTCGTGAATGAAGGTGTGGCCGGCCAGGGTGGCGTGATTGGCCTCGATGTTGAGCTTGAAATCATGGGCCAGGCCGTGCTTGAGCAGAAAGCCATAGCAGCCGGCCGCATCGAAATCATACTGGTGCTTGGTCGGTTCCTTGGGCTTGGGCTCGATATACAACTGGAACGTGGCGCCGATCTTCCCACGGTACTCGACGGCGAGATGCATCAAGCGGGCCAGGTGCTCGAGCTCGCGGCCCATGTCGGTGTTAAGCAGCGTGTCGTAACCTTCGCGTCCGCCCCAGAAGACGTAGCCGGCTCCGCCCAGCTCGTGCGTGATCTCCATGGCCTTCTTGATCTGGCTGGCGGCATAGGCAAAGATCGCCGGTGAGGGGTTGGTCGCCGCACCAGCCATGAAGCGCGGATGCGAAAAGCAGTTGCTCGTGCCCCACAGCAGCTCGAGCCCGGTATCATTCTGCAGGTTCTTCGCCTTGACCACGATCTCGTCGAGGCGCCGATTCGTTTCGGCGAGTGTCTCGCCCTCCGGGGCGATATCGCGGTCGTGGAAGCACCAGAAACCCACGCCCAGCTTGGTGAACAGTTCGAAGGCGGCCTCCAACGTGGCGTGGGCCACCTGCATGGCGTCTCCCGCGGCGTTGTAGCGCCGGACCATTGTCTCCATCCCGAACGGATCGCCTCCCAAGTTCTTGAACGTGTGCCAGTAGCACACGGCGAACCGCAAGTGCTCGGCCATCGTCTTGCCGGCCACGACCTCGTCCGCATCGTAATGCTTGAAGGCCAGCGCGTTTTTCGAGTCCGGTCCTTCGTAAGGGATGGGCCCGCTTACTTCAGGAAAATAACTGGGCATGAGTATGTCTCCCGAGTCGAATCCGCCTGCCGCGAATCGGCTGAAACAGCGGGCGGCGAGCCCCGGAATCGTCACGGCGCCCGCCACTTCGTGGCATCCATGGTGTTCGCATACAGCGGTCGCGGCGATTATAAGAGGATGCAATCTGCTGTCGACGGATCATGTCTTGAATTCCGGCCGGACGCGGTGTTGAATAGACCTGCCTTTTCGCATATCAGATGAAGTTAAGGCGATGCCGCAACGAAGCCGGTGGAAGTCAAAGAGTGGAGCGGGGTCGTGAAGCGTTCCGAAATCAACCAGGCTATCCGCGACATGATCGGTTTTGCCGAGTCGTTGAACTTCAAGCTACCGCCGTTTGCCGATTTCACACCAGACGACTGGCGCAACCGCGGCGAGGAATACGACGAGATTCGCCTGGCCGGTCTCGGCTGGGACATCACCGATTTCGGCAAGGGCGCGTTTGCCGAGTACGGCCTCACGCTCTTCACCATCCGCAACGGCAGGCACAGCGACCCGGACAGCAAAGCTTATTGCGAGAAACTCATGATGGTGCGTGAAGGCCAGGTCACGCCCATGCATTTTCATTGGGAGAAGACCGAGGACATCATCAACCGTGGCGGCGGGCGGCTGACCTGCAGGCTGTATCCGGCCACGGCGGACGAGCGGCTTGGGACAGAGACGATGCGCGTAAGTGTCGACGGCTGTGCACGCCGCATCACGGCGGGAGGCGCGGTTACCCTGGGACCCGGCGAGTCTGTCACACTCACGCCGCGGATCTACCACGAATTCTGGGGAGAGCGGGGCGGCGGACCGGTGCTTGTCGGTGAAGTCAGCACGGTGAACGACGACGCGCGCGACAATCGCTTTCACGAAGATCTGCCGCGCTTTCCCGGCGTTGAAGAAGACGAGCCGCCCTTCCGACTGCTTTGCACGGAGTATCCACCGGCGCCGTGAGCGGCCGAGGTCTCTTGAGAATCCCGGCCCCTCGCCACCGAAATGCCTGCGATTCGCCGGTACCGAGCGATGCCGGGCCGGGTGCTGACGGTGTTTTTTGGTAATCTGTGCAGGTCGCCGGCCGGCGACATCAGCCGCGTTCCCCAGACAGTCAATGCGCGCGAAAGGACCTTGCCGATGAGCAGACAAATCGCGATTTTCTGGCCGGGCGACTACCGGGACAAGCCCAATCAGCAGGCCCTGCCCAGTGCCGAGGCGGCCACTCTACAGCTCGAGCGCGCCCTCAAGAAACTCAATCGCGCGCCGTACCGCGTCGAGGGTTTCCTCACCCGACCGCACGAAGCGATCGAGAAGCTCGGGCCGATCGACGATCCGCTAATCGGTGTGTGCGTACACTGGTTCTACGGTCCCCATACGACGGACGGCGTCGTCGGAAAAAACAACCCGCTGTTGCTCGCGAGCAACTTCTCCGGCCAATGGCCGGGCTTGGTCGGCCTTCTGAATACCGGGGCGTGCCTGGAAAGCGTGGGGCGAGCTTTCTCCCGCGTCTGGACCAGTAGCGAGGACTGGTCCGCGGACGGCGAATTCATGAACCGGCTGGACGAATGGTGCTGCACGGGGCGGATCACATATCCGGAGGACGAGATTTCCTACCATGCCACGGTGCCCGCAGAGGCCGCGCGAACGGCGCAGCAAGTTGTCGACGCGATTCGACGGCGGCGCGTACTGGCGCTGATGCTCGGGGACACGTCAATGGGCATGATCAACGGTTACTTCGGACCTCGCCTGCTGAACCCGGTCGGCTTTACCGAACACAAGATCGACCAGACCTGGATCATCAGCCGCGGGCGGGACATTCCGCAGAAGCGCGTCGATGCGGCGTATGCGTTTGTGCGGGATAAGGGAGTCACCTTCCACTACCGCGAGAACGGGGCCGACGATTTCGACGAGCACGCCACCAAGGAGCAGTTGCGCGACTACCTGACCGTCCTCGACATGGTAAACGAGTTCAAGGCGGACTGCGTTGGCTGGCAGTATCAGCTCGGCCTGTTGCCGCTACGACCACCGTCGGACTTCGCAGAAGGGCTTTTCAACTCGACGTGTCGCCCGGAGTCCAACGGTGACACGATCGTCGACTCCACCGAGGCCGACCAGGGCAACCTGGTGTCCATGGAGGTGATGAAGCGCTTGCTAAAAGCCAAGGGACTGCACCAGGCGGTCATGTTCCACGACGTTCGCTGGGGTGGCGATCATGACGGGCGGTTCGTGTGGGTGCTGCTGAACTCCGGCTCCAGCGGCGCGTATGCGTTCAACCACAACC
>JBECKQ010000233.1:0-26380 GCA_040235375.1 Phycisphaerae bacterium
CAAGCTGGACGTCGAGGGTTCGAATCCCTTCGCCCGCTTTAAACCCCTTCTCCAACGGCACTTATGCCGATACACTTCTTTGGTGTCATTGCCGTGGAAAGAGGAAAACCGATGCGTTTTCGTCGCCATAAGTCCTTATCCTCCCGTTTCGATACATCCGAACCGCCAGTCATTCGATGCGATTACTGGAACCATGTGGAGCAAGGAGGCGATACGGGTCGGCGCATGACTTTGGCGTGAAAACGTTGACTCATGATCATTGACAGCGCGTCACCAGCCTATGGGGCTCAACGAGAGGATTCTACTGAGTAAGCGTCCTGTGAAGCCCGTGTTTGATCGGCGCTGGGGCTGGGCGTTGGCGGGGCGGTCAGTCGGTAATCGTTGGTACGAGCGGGGTGGGGTTCGTCGTACGGTTACAAACGTACGAAGCTCGAGAGCCTTCTGCACGCACGGAAGTTGCCAGAACTCAAGCAATATGTGGGTTATATCGTCCATAACCCGACGGCACCAGGCGATACATTGGCCGCATGCAACCGACGTCAATGAGCAAGTGTCGATTGCTCAACGGCGAAGTCGGCCAAATCCACATCGCCATCGGGTTCCGCATCAAAACAACCGCAATTAAGCGGCAAAGGCGTGGAAGGTCCATGCAAGCACATTGCGAAGTGCGCGAAGTCAACGAGGTCGACCGCGCCATCACCATTGCCGTCAGATGTCGGGCTGTCGTTCGTGCATGGTCCCTGTGTTATACCATGTAGATAGGCCGGAGAACCTGTATCGACACTATCATAGAGCGGAGTTACGGACGACTCATAGGCACCGTGAATGCCCGCAATCGACGCTGCCCAGCTCGAGGCCTCATCATTCAATGCAACATCGTACATTCCGGGAAGACAGTAGATACTTAAGCCATTGGGATCCATTGCCGGCCAAGTGGGATCGTCGATTCCATTGCGATAAAGCACCACGTCAGACACCTGCATCTGCTCTGGGTACGGTCGGGCCAGGACGAGATCGTCGCCGGGCCGGCTGCCAAGCTCGTCGCCGGCGATTTCACCGCTCTCGCCGGTCTGTCCGTTCGTGGTTGCCTGGACAGAGGCTGCGGACCAAGCGTCGTCAAACTCGCTCCCATCGCCAGCAGCCGGTATAAGCGTAACCGCCGATCCAGCTCCGAGAATGTACTCGGGAAGAGCGCCGGCCCGCCCAACGTCGTCAGTTAGGTACCATTCATAGAGATTCACAGGCTGCCCGGAGACATTGTAAAGCTCCACCCATTCGGTAAGAGCAGCATGATCATCGTCTGCGGAACTGGGGTCGTACATGATTTCGGTAATCACGAGTGGCCCGCGCTGGATGTAGAAAGTGACCGCCGCCGAATAAGACTCGAGCAGTCCGTCGCTGGTCGTGAACGCAAACGAGTCCGTATACCCGGTACCATCTTGCACGTAGCAAAGGAGGTTGAAGGGAGGCCTGGGTATCAGGTAACCACTCCCCTGCACGTCCTGTGCCGTGATGACATGATTGGAGGCGACGTCAATGAGCGTTCCGTGTTGCGGTATCGACTTGACAATGAACAGGAGCAGGCCGAACAACGGCCGGGATTGGTCGCTGCCCTGCAGATTGAAGTCTACGGTTGCGCCCGGCGTGGTCGGGATCTTCTGCAATATGGCCTTCGGCTGTTGATTACCGGGGGTAACGCCGTAGAGATAACCGGGGGAGCCGATGTCCAGCCCGCTGTAGACGCCAGACGAGTTGATCTGCTGAAAGCCGCCGGCTCCGTCGCCATGGGTGTGCGTCCACCAGTTGCCGCCATCGTCATTCCCGGAAGACGTATAGTTCGTCAGGTCGTTCTTGCCGGGAAAGTCAGCGGGCACAATGGTGATACTGGACTGCCCGGACCTGTACGGCCAGGGCGAGGTGAGCGGATCGTCATCATCATAATTGACGGTGTCATAGATGGTTACGCCGTCGGTCAGCACGACGATCTCATTGTCGGGACGGGCCGCGCCCAAGGGGTTGCAGGGCGCCCATTGCGGCGAGTCGAGCGGAAGGTCGTTGTTCGGATTCAGATCGTTGACCGGGTCGTTGGCCAGACTGAACCCAGCCAAGGCGCCGCCCGTTTCTCCATCGTCATTCAGTTGCAGTACGACCACGGCGGAGGGAGAACCGGCGCATTTGCCCGCCACACAGACGTCGTCACTGGTGGCGAAGTCGAGATCGTCACAGGCGACACCGTCGGGACCGGGTGACCAGCCGAGCTGCGTCGCCGTGGAGTCACAGACCTGACACACGTTGTCAGGGTTGGGATCCTGGTCTGAATTACAGACGCCGTTGATCAGGCACGCGCCGGGAATGACGGTGAACGTGCACTGCACTCCGTCGAAACCGTCAGATGTGCACCATAGATCGTCATCGCACGCGCCGATGCTGACGTCTCCGGACTCGATACGGCTCGGGGGGATGGCGTCCGCCGTCACTGCGTCTGTCAACTTCGTGGCAAGGCCGGGGAATTCAGGGGGATAGTCGGGAAGGAACCCTATACTGGTCACGGCGGGTGCGATTGCGCGAAAGCGCAACGTCGCTGCCATTCCGTCGGCGTCCGTCGATCCACCCAACAGAATGAGGGCGTAGAGGAGCGCTCCATCATCGTCGGCCTGGGCCAATTCCGTCCAGGGCTGAGCGCCCGCCTGGCCTGGATCGATTTCCAGAAGTGTCATGACGTTGTCATCGTAGGACATCAATGCCTGAACGCCGTTGATCGGCCGCGTGAGGTTGCGCACCACCAAATCGACAGCCACTTCGTCCCCTTGCTGGACAAAGAGGCTTCCGGGGGCGACGACGAGCGCAAGCTCGTTGTCCGCGCGTGCCAAGGGATGCTGCTCGTCGGGACCCGCGGGGGACATGCCCTGGCGCTGCCAAGTGCACGGACTGCCCCGGGCCCGTTCGCGAGACTGATCGGTACGAATGGCAGGAGCGATCGCTTTGCGTTGCGAAAGTGAGCGTATCCGCTTGTCAGCCGGCTGTCGTGGAGTCGAGCGGCCCTCATTGAGGCCCCAGGCCATCCTGAAGTCGTTGACGGTCGGCAGAGCGCCTGGCGTGCCGTCCGGAATGATCACGACGACATGGCCGGAGCGAAGCACGAAATCGGGGATTGTTGAACTTCGCAGGAGCGTGCACGGCGCTGCGAGTTCGACATCCTCGTCCTGGAAGAACCAGCCGCCGATGTTGATATCCGTGTAGGTTCTGTTGAAGAGTTCGATCCACTCGGCGGGCGACGGCGGGTCTTCCGACGAGCGCGGATCATACATAATCTCCGAGATGATCACATCGCCCGGCTTCGGATCCGGATTGAGGTCGATCTGGCCGCGGAGGGCGCCGGCCGGCTGCCCGGCTGTATCGATCTGCACATAAAGACGTCCGGCCTTAAGTTCTGATACATCATTCGCCGACAGGAGCCAATTGTCATAGATGGGCGACGCCGGCGACGCGAACGTGAATACCACTGGGCCGTTCTGCCCCCAGTCCGCGTTGCGGACCGTCGCCACAGTAGCGTCTGTGAGATCGTGCTGGATTATAAAGGCCAGTTCCGTTTCGTCCGTGCTCAGGCGGGAGGCGCCTCGGCCGGTTGCGCTGCTCCCGGAAGGAGGGACCACCTGGTCCTTGGTCAATACGAACGATCGTACGAGTTGTGCAACGGCGGGCGACGGTGTTGCAGCGACAAGGGCGACACTGCAGAAGACGTACGCGTAAATCGGCCCGAGCCGGCAACCTTCCCCAGGAAGAAAGCTCGCGGCGCTCCTTGCCGACTGCCCTTGAGGGAGGCGGTTCACCGTGTATCAGCCTCCACGAGCCGGTTGGGCGACATAGCTGGCCAGCGATCGGGCGAAGTCATGCAGGTCGACGTCGCCGTCGCCGTCGGCGTCGAAGACGTTCCTGCATGCTTGACTGGTAACCGGGCAGGCCGGCTTCGGCGTGCTGCCCGGTCCGCACAAGCAGTCCGGGAACGGATCGTAGTCGTCATGATCGAAGTCGCCGTCACCGTCGAAATCCGCAAACGTCCAACCGGTCGGTAGAACAATATCGAACGACACCGGCGCTCCCATGGCCGCCGCCCATCCGCCGGCAAGTCCTCCACCGTGAAACGACTCTTCGGTCAACAGAAAGTGACAATCGTAATGGCCCGCGGGCAGGCGTACGCCGTCTGCCGGTAGTCGCTCCCATTCACCGAATACACCCTCCGTCGTCTCCGGGTAGATCGTGTCATAGGCGTTGACCGGGTCCGGCTGTCCGCCGCTGAAGGTGACCTGCCGGATCGGACCGTCGTTCGCGCCAGGTTGTCGCTGGGAGAGCTTCCAGAGCACGTGATAGCTGTTGTCGGCGTCAAAGCTGAGCGTGGCATCACCAGCCTCATCGGTGATGAAGTAATCAAAAACCAGGTATGCGGTGTACTTGTAGCGTTTACCTGTCGGGCTGGTTCCATAAGGATCGGGTTCGTCGCGACGCTGGCAGTACGTAAGATCGTTGGGGTTCGGCCATGAGCCGTCGCCCTTGTTGTTGAGATTCCATCCGGAATTCCAGTCCGTACCGGTCCACTCCTGCTGCCACCACCGGCCCGTGAAGCCGATCAGTTCGTTGGACTCGGTCCCCGGCTCGCCCACGAGCTTGAACTGGTACACGAAGTTGGGCTTGAGATGGGTGGCGGTAAGCGTTCCGTGGAGTGTCTCCGCGCCGGTGAAGAAGTCGACCTGCACGGCGGCCTGCGTGTAATCGTAATCGTCCTTGTAGCTGTATCCGTCCGTGCTCGCGTCGACGTCATAGAGTTGGTCGGCGACATCCATCCAGCGATAGCTTCCCTGAGGGCTGGTCAGGCCGGAATCGATGTCAATCAGCGCGACGCTGATCGGTGCCTCGGCGATCGCGTGCGAGCCCGCGCAAAATGAGATTACCAGTGTGCGAGCTACCAAAGCGCGTTTCAGAAGCTTGTCCATTTCATCCTCCTTCAGCCGAGCACGGGTGTCGCTGAGCGGGATGACGTCAAGTCGCGTTCAACCCTCAGATGATTCGGTGACCCCTGCAGCGGGTAATCGTCGCGCGTGCCGCAGCCGTCCCACACCGGGATGTTGCTGGAGGTCAACCGGCGAACACCACGGCGAACTCCGCGAAATCTCTCAGGTCAACGTCGCCATCTCTGTCGAAGTCGAACCGGCAACAATCGTCGTCGATCGCCGTCACGCCGGGGCCCTGCAAACAGGCCGGAACTCTCGCATGATCAGCCAGGTCAATAATCCCGTCCCGATTCCAATCGCCCACGTTGGCGATGAATGCCGGTCCTTGCAGGGCGGGAATCACCGTAATGCCGGTTCCCGCACAAGTGAGCTTGGTGCTCAGCGGCGGCACGTTCGATTCGAGACTCACTGTTCCCAGGGACGAACTCAGCCCCTCTGTCGCTACGAACAGGAGCCGTGCAACGACCCCATCTGTCTGCGTTTCCGTCCCCAGAAGAACCACCGCGTAGGTGATCTGTCCGCCGGACTCATCCTCTTGAACCACCGCCGCGGTATCCCACGGCGATCCGGCGCCGTCACCCAGCAGGACGTCCACGTACTGCAGCACCGCCTCGTCGTAGGAGATCAGTGCCTGGACTCCGTTAACAGGCTTTTCCATTCCCGTGGCGTGCAACTCGACCGTTACCATGTCACCCGGCCACACGCCACAGCTTGCTCCGGGTGCCCTCATGTCAAGCGTTCCCCAGTGGGGCACGACAAGTTGCACCGCTACCGATCCCACTGTGCCGGTGATGTCACTTCCCGGCTCATCGCCGAAAACCTGAGTCTGGGTGCTCGTTCCGGCCGCCAATGGAACCTGAACGGTCGTGAGAGGGGTCTCAGCGACCGCGTTGAACCGGAAAGTCGTTATCAACAGCCCCCCGGGCGTCGCCAGCGCTGGTGTGGTGAAATTCGCTCCTGCCTGGTAATAGGCGTCGCCGTCGTTGTAGGGCAGGCCGGTGTAAGGCTGGCAGAAAACGTCCGGCCCACAGTCCGCGTTGAGCCGGTCTGCCCCGGCATCGCTGAAAAACGATGAGAATAGCCACGTGTAGGGACCATTGTTGTTCAGGCCCGCCAGTTCGAGGTACTGGGGGTCCCATTCCAGGATGACCTGCATGCCGCGAACGATCTCGGGAAAGCCGCTCGTCGAGACGGCGTAGAGTCCGATCTCGACGACATCCCCGATTTCCCACGTTACCTGGGACGAACGTAACTCGAGATCGACCAGGTTGCCGTCTGCGCGTGCAAAGCTGCACAACACCCCGGACACAATCACCACAGCCACAATAAGGACCGCGCGTGTCAACATCGGATCTGTCTCCGACAAGAGGCCGTCGGACTTCGCTTTGCGATCATCGCCCGAATCACGCGCGAAGCCTGTCGAAACAGGGGGCGACGTGAATCGCATCGCCGCATCGACCGGCGGTACGTTAGTCAGGTCTAACCATTCATCTCTCGTGCGGCGGACCGTCGAATGCGTCCCATGAGTAAATCGAAGCGGGTGATGCCCGCATCGATGATCCGCCGGCCAGTTGGGTGAACTCTGCGAAATCAGCGAGGTCCACATCGGCATCACCATCAAAGTCAAACCAACAGCACTGCGGCTGACCATAGTCGAGAGCAGGTCCTGCCAGACAGCCGGCCAATGTCTCGTGATCAGCGGTGTCGACGTCGCCGTCCGCGTCCCAGTCGCCGGCATGGGCGATCTCGAGGTCCTCCCCGAGCGCCGGAAACACGTTCGCGGACGTCGATGCGAGCGTCAGCTTGGTTTCAAAGCTTGACGCGTAAGGCAAAAGATCCGCGTGGGTCAATGCCGCGGTAGTGACGTCAAGAGCTGTAAACTCGATGCGCCCCACGACGGCGTCCTGAGTGGTCTGGCCGAACATGGCGACACCGGCAACGAGCACGCCATCCTCAACTTCGCCAACAAACGGGAACGAGGCGTCCCACGGTGAACCGTTTCCGTCGCCGGGCAAGAAGTTAACGAGTGTCAGCCGCGTATGGTCGTAGGCCACAACGGCCTGCACGGCGTTGATGGGCTCAACGAGGTCCGACGCTTCGACCTGCACCATGATGGCCTGGCCGGATCGAAGGCCGCACCAGTCCGCGGTCATCGACAATGCGACCGTACCCCAGTCTGCAATGGTGCCGGATGCAGTGTGTCCGGCGGAATCACTCAGGGGGACAGAAGCAAGCCGCGGCGCGTCAACGACCGTGAGCAAGCTCAAGACACCTGTGAATACGCTGACCATGACAGAGATCCTTCAACGATTGCTTCTCGCGCACCGAGCGGATAATTGTCGCGCTTTCGGCGCCCGCAGGCCGGCCGGCAGGAGGGGACAAGTGCCTGCCAGGCCCGCGGGCTGGCCACTTGGAAAGCTCAACTCGCTCGCTAGTCACCGCCCGGTTCGAACTCGATCTCCCCGTACTCCCGAAACTCGAGAAGGTCGAGCTTGGCCTTGAACGCCGGCAGCAACGGCAGTCCGTTGCGTGCGGCGAACCTGCGGATGTCCCTGACGTCCACTACGCCGTCGTTGTTCTCGTCCGCGAGGTACGCGTCAGGCATCGGCAGGTCGCCGACGTTGACGCGGAACTGCGGCCTGGCCAGATCCATCGGGGAGGGATAGCCCAGCTTGGCACAGCCATCGACCAGATCACCCACCTCGGCGAAGTTTGCCTGAATGGCGGTGAAGTCGGCGACGTTCTGAACGCCGTCGCCGGTGGCGTCGGCCAGGAACCCGAGGTTCGGATCCACCGGCTGGTTCCACTCAATCGACAGGATGGAGAAGTCGGTGATGTCCACGAGGTTGTCTTGGGCCACCCAGGCGTTGGAGAAGTCGCCGGACAGCAGCTCGTCCGCACCGATGAAGTCGGGCGAGGCCGAGCAGCCGTCGACGCTGTCGAAGACCAGCGGCAGCGTGCGGCTGAGCGTGTGGCCCTCGGTCACCTGGATCCAGTCGGCGTTATCCTTCCACAGGGCTGCATCTTCGATGTGGATCGTGCCGGACCCGCTGGTGAAGGAGACGTTGTGGACCTCGGTATCCGTGCCGACCCCGCAGTCGGTGACGACCAGCGTCACGTCTCGAGATACGGCGCCGCTGAGGGCCTGGATGTCGATGGCGATGTCCACGTAAGTGAGGTCGTCGTACTCGCAGCCGGTGACCGGATCGCCTGTGGCCGGGCTGCACGTATCGGCCGTGCAATCGTTGGAATCATCGCAATTGCCGTCGTTCGGCATATTAACGCACGTGTCGCCGATGTCGTCGCAGCTGTCGTCCGTGCAGGCAAAAGCGTCGCCGCAATCGCGCGGTAATCCATCGCCGCAAGTCCCGTCGGTGCAGTATTCATCAATGGTGCAGTACTCGCCATCTTCGCACGGTGCTCCATTAACTGCGTGGTTTGCGACACAGACACCACTGTCATTGCAGCTGTCCGGATCCGTGCAGTCAGTATCGCTGCCGTCGCCGCAAGGTGTGTCCACGGCCCAGTAGCCGTAGTCCTGGCACAAACCTGCGCCGTCGCAGTAGTCCTGGTTGACACAGTCTGCGGCAGCGTCGCCGCAGGTCGTACTCGTGGGCTCGTAGTTCGTCAGGCAGGTTCCAGCGTCGTCGCACGTATCGGGGTTGTCGCATTCCGTATCGTCCGGACTGCCGCAAAGTGTGTCCACGGCCCAGTAGCCGTAGTCCTGGCACGAACCTGCGCCGTCACAGTAGTCCTGATTGACACAGTCTGCGGCAGCGTCGCCGCAGGTCGTGCTCGTGGGCTCGTAGTTCGTCAGGCAGGTTCCTGCGTTGTCGCACGTGTCGGGGTTGTCGCATTCCGTATCGTCCGAGCTCCCGCAAGGTGTGTCCACAGTCCAGTAGCCGTAGTCCTGGCAGAGTCCTGCTCCGTCGCAGTAATCCTGGTTCACACAGTCCGCGGCAGCGTCGCCGCAGGTCGTGCTCGTGGGCTCGTAGTTCGTCAGGCAGGTTCCTGCGTTGTCGCACGTGTCGGGGTTGTCGCATTCCGTATCGTCCGAACTCCCGCAAGGTGTGTCCACGGCCCAGTAGCCATAGTCCTGGCACGAACCTGCGCCGTCACAGTAGTCCTGGTTGACACAGTCTGCCGCAGCGTCGCCGCAGGTCGTGCTTGTCGGCTCGTAGTTGGGCTGGCAGGTCCCGGCACCGTCGCACGTATCGGGATTATCACACGCGGTGTCAGATTGATCGCCGCAGGCTTCTCCGCTGGGGACCGATGTCCACGCCTCCGGGTCGGTAGCCGGATCGCACCACTCGCAGTCGTTGAGCGGATTCAGGTCACCGTCGTTCTTGTACGCGCCGTCGATGTAGCACTGCGTGCCGTCGAGGACGATCACGTCGCCCGAATCCGTTGCGGTCGGCGAGAAGTACTCCGCCGTATCGGCTCGGGTCAGCTTGTTCACCAGGCTCGGATAGGAGGTCGGGTTGTCGGGCAGGAACGTCACGCTCGTCGTACCGGCTGCGATGGTCGTGAACGTCAGCGTCGCCGCCGTGCCGTCCGCCTGCGTGGAACCGCCCTGGATGGTCGCCGAGTAGGCGATGTCCCCCGGCGTGTCTATCTGGGCGACTTCCGTCCAGGGAATCGCTCCGTTGGGGACGATATCCACCAGCGTCAGCATGGTCGTGTCATAGTGCATCAACGCCTGCACGCCGTTGACCGCGTGACTCAGGTTGGCGACGTCCAGCGTAACCGTCACCGTGTCGTTGATCTCCACGACCTCCGAGCCGGCCGCGACGTTGAGCAGCAGGTCGCCCGTAGCCGTGTCGTTCACGCCCTCGAAGACCAGGTCCCCCGGGTCGAAATTGCCTTCGCCACCGCCGCATGTGCCGCACGGCGACGTGCCATAGAGGACATCCCCCGTGGCCCCGGCCAGAATCTGCGGGGTGCACGCCACCTGCGCCTCCATCTTCAGCACGGCCACCCGCGACCACTGCGGTGCAACGCCGGTCGGGTCTGTCGAACATCCACCTGTTGGTAAGTACGAGCCGCTCAAGTTGTCCACCAGCCCCGGCACCGTGACGTCGTAGTTTGTCAGGTTGGTGAAAAGCGGCGTGTGGTATATACCGTCAGGTTCAAAGGAACTCGGAAAGGACTCGGGAACGAGCGACACTTCTCCAGGGTCGTAGGTAATATCCAGACTCACGGACGCCAGTCCATCCGGGCAATCGGTCTGCGCCCAGACCTCGAGGTAGAAGACGTCGTTCGCGTTGAACGCGGTGAGCGACGCCGGAAGCGAGGTCACCTCGTTGGTTCCGGTGAACGTGTTCACGGCCACCAGCCGGATCTGCGCGGAGCCGACCGGCGAGTCGCGCAGATCGTCAAGCACCGGCGGGGCCTCACCGGCCCGGCGGCTGATGTCGGCGGCCATCGCGGCCGTACACGCCAGCCCGGCCACCAGGGCGACACAAAGACATACACGCATCATGGGAAACCCTTTCATATCGCACGCTCCTTTCGAGCCCAGGGAATTGACGGATAAACGGGAGGGCGCCGTGTGGAGGTACACACTCTGCCCAAAGAAATCGGGTTTGACCATCCGGTGTCCGGCCGGCGGTTCTCGTTGTGGTCTCAATGTGTTTTTCACGATGCCCTCCATTCAATCAGGAAAGCAGCCCGTGCACTCGCCGCAAGTCAGGGCAAAGCACCCGGCGAAGCTGCCGAAATCACCGGTACCCACGGAATAACAGTTCGGATCGGCGCCGGCGCCGCAGGCGGCCTCGCCGAATTCGCCGTCATAGTTGGTCACCAGACAGTTGTCGTAACTCACGTGGTCCGGCGGGTAGAGTTGCCCGAAGCAGCCCCCGAATATGCCGAAGTCTCCGGTGCCGATCGCTCCGTCGTGGTGATCGAGATCGAACACGCACCACCGGCACTCGTCCGCGTCTTCGTCACACTGCTGGCAATCGTCAGGGCAGGGATCGCCTGTGGCCGGCAGGCACTGGCCATCGACGTCGCAGACTTCGGCGCCGTTGCAGAACACGCCGTCGCTGCAATGGTCGTCGATCCCGCAGATCGCGGAGACAACGCCCACTGTGCTGATGTCACCGGTGACGTCGTTGGCCGTGCCCGGGCCGAACACCCTTGTCATGCACTGCTCCACAGGGGCGACCTGCGGAAGGAATGCAACGCTGCTGCCGCCGGTGACTGCAAGCACCTGGAACTCGAACGTGGCCACGACGAAGCCATCCGTTCCGACGAGCGGCGGGTTCGACAGACTTGCCCAGGCACTGTACGTGGCGACCCCGTCGTTGTCCGGGATGTCATCTTCAGGATTCACGTCCTCGTTCGCGCAGTTCGGATGCCACTGCGTCAGTGTCCACGTGTGCGGCGAACTGTCCGTGTTGAAGCCGAGCAGCAGCAGCACGTCGGAATCCCAGGTGATGATCGCATCGAGGGCCTTCGTAATTTCGCCATTGGGATCGGTCGATCTGGCCACGAGATCGAAGGATACGACGTCATCAACTGTCGCCGTCTGCGTGGCCGGCTGGTAAATCAGATCAATATCGGCCATGGCGGTGCCGCAGGCTGTGACCAGACAGATCAGCACGGATAAGACTTCTGGTCTTTGGGCAATATGCGAGCGCATTTTGCGATCCTTTCATGTCATGATCCGCTGGCGAACAACGCCGGTTTGCGGGTCCGAGCAGTCCGCCTGCTGATAAGCCCACCCGCGCTCTGCACTGCAGCGGTGCCGCACTACGGCGCCACGAACTTCACCTGTTCCACCGGCTGCGCAAGCTCGCCCAGTTGGACGGTCAGTCCGCCGAAATCGATCAACTCCGGATCGATGTTTCCGAAACGGTTGAGGATCGAGACGCCGTAAATCTGGCCGGCAGGACCGGCACTGATTGCCGTCGGACCGCGTCGCAGAACACGCATCTCCAGCGTCGCGACGCGGACCCAGGTCGAATCGGCGCCGTAGCCTTCCTTGCCCGGTGATAGGCAACCGCCGAGGGCAGACACGCTGCCGGCCGTATTGTCCATCCGGCCGCCGGCGAACGTGCCGAACGCGCCGCCCGGTATCACGCGGACAACGCTCATGCGTCGGGGATCGAAGCTGATGTCGCTGTACACTGCGGCGAGGCCGTCCGCCGAGTCGCCCGCCGTGGCCCAGACCTCCACGAAGAAGTGGTGCAGCGCGCCGACCGTGTGACTGGACGTCGGGGGCTCGTCCGCGACGTCGGACGGCGTTGGATTCCTGCGGGCGACCAGCTGAATGCTGACTGCATCGTCGGGTAAGTTCCCGGCCTTTGTTGGTCCCCAGCAGTTGGGGCAGTTCGGACAGGTCAGCGCGAAGCAGCCTGCGAAGACACCGAAATCACCTGTGCCGACGCACACGCCGCCGTCGCCATCGAAATTGCTGGCTTCGCACGCGTGGGGGGGCGAGTAGCAGGCCCCGAAGCAACCCGCGAAGATCCCGAAATCGCCTGTCGTAATCGCCCCGTCGGCCTGATCAAGATCAAAGATGCACCAGTCACCGCAGCTTTGAGTGCCGTTGTCGCACTGCTGGCACGCGTCGCAGGGGTCATCTCCGTCCAAACACAGATCGCCGCTACAGGTTTCGGGTCCCGTGCACCAGAGGCCGTCGTCGCAGTGGCTGTCGATCAGGCACTCCGTCCATGGGCAGTAATCGACGTAGTCGCCAGCCGGGTCGCCGAAGGCGTTGGTGTTCAGGTCGTCTGCCGGATCGACGTTGCAATCGCCCGGGCCGTCGACCTCTGCAACGCCGTTGGTGTTGAACGGCCCGGTCCGATCGCCCCACCAGTTGTCGGTGGCGGTGATGGTGGTTCCGTCATATTCACTGAGGACGCCGTAGTACGTGTTGCCAGTGATGGCGCAGTCGGTCATGGTGACGTTGTACGAACTTGACGTGGTGCCGGCGGCATAATCATCCAGGTAGACACCGTAGTCATGCCCGCTGATCGTGTCGCCATCGAAACTGGCCGTGATATCTCCATCACCCAACGTGAAAATGAACACACCGACTTCAGCGTTGTTTGTGATCGTGTTGTTCTGGAAGGCGGCAGTCACGGACGAGCCGTACTCCTTGTCCTCGTCCTGGATGATGATTCCGCCGTTGACGTTGTCGTGGAAGTTGTTGTCCGTGATCGAGGCGTCGATGTCCACGTCGCCCGCGTAGCCGTTGAAACCGTTGCCGATCCACAAGGCGTACTGGCAGTCGTAGACTTCGTTATTGCCCGTGATGCTTACGGTCTTGGTCATCGCCGGCGATCCGGCTGTGAAGGAATTCTCGACGTAGATGCCTGCGGACTCGCTGCCGTCTGATGCGGCCGCTGTGTCGAAGCCGTAAATCGTGTTGCCGCTGATGGTGCCGATCGATTCGGAGCCCAGCTCGATGGCGTAACCGAAGTCGTCGGTGGTCTTGTAGAAGAGGTTGTCGCTGATGGTGGCGTCGACGTACTGGTGGGTGACGACGCCAAGCCGTCCCGTGTCGGCGAATTCATTGCCCGTGATCATCATGCTTGCCCGACTGGCATCCGTATAGCTCGGCGCGCGGATATAGCTGCCGATCTCGTAGTATCCGCTGCTGGCGTCGGGCACGGACGTGTTCTTCACGACATTGCCGGCCAGCGCGCCTGAGCTATCCCAGTAGAGAATGCCATGCACCCAGTTATTTTTGACCAGGTCGAAATCGAAGGTCATTTGAGAGATGGCGACGTCCGTCGATCCCACGACGCGGACGCCGGCCTGCCGTGAGTCGTACTGTGGGTATCCGGGAAGTGCCCACGACAGGGTCGTGCTCGGCTGCACGACGACCGTGTCGCGGTCCAGGCCGCCGATCGTAAGACCACTGTATCCGTCGATGTTGATGGTTTCGTCATACGTTCCCGGGTGAACGGCGATCGCGTCACCTGCCAACGCCGCATCCACTGCATTCTGGATGTACGTGTAGTGCTCGCTGCTCACGTCCCAGATGACCGGGAGATACCATATGTTGCCGGTTATTTCCGCCGTCGGATCGTCGGAGTTTCTTTCCGAGGTGAAGAACAGGTAGGAATCGCCGTTGTTGTCGGTGAAGCCCGTCGGCCACATCTCGATCCAGGTATTGGTGCCATAGAGGCCGGCGGAGACCATCCGCGAGCCATCGTCGAAGAACGTGCTGTCCAGCGCATCGCTCGACCAGGCCAGCAGGTACTGGCGGCCTCCTCCCTCGCTTGTCCACGGCGCTTGGACGAACATGTAGTCGTCGCCCACCCTGAGCAGCGTTGGGTCCCAGCCGGTGGAGGATGCGGAGGCGATCAAGGTCCACGAGTCGGTGCCGGAGTTGTATTGGAAGATCTGGTTCTCCCGCGGGGCCGGGCTCTTGAGCACCGCCAGGTACAGTTCGGAGCCGTCCTTGAAGAAGTGGCACAGGCCGCCGGCCGAGCCGACGGCGACTTCGGTGCTCCAGCCGCCGGTCTTGGGCGTTACCGAGTGCGTGGTGTAGAAGTCGTCACCGCGGCGGACGACCACAAAAAGCTCGCCGTCGTGGGCGACTTCGTCGTGGTGTGCCGAGCCGTCACTCAGGCCGGTGACGATGGGTCCCACCTCGCCCCAGTCCGAGCCCTCCCAGTACCAGCCGTACAGCTCCGCGTTCGCGCCGACGTCGATGGTGGCGAACGCCCAGACCTCGCCGCCGAAATACGCCGCCCCGGTCTCGCCGAGGTAGCCGTTGGCGTTCATGGTCACGTTTGTGCCGGAGAGCAGCGTGGCGGTCGCGGCCGGCAGGGCATCGATCGATGCTGCCTTCTTGTAATAGACGCGGTAATCGCTCGTGTCGGGATTGCTGTTCTGGTAGTTTCCGACGACCGTGTCGGACCGGCCGTAGAAAATCCAGTAGTCGGTGCCATCGTACGCGACGGACTGGCCGCGTTCATAGTAAGTATCGGATGTCACCTGGACCGGCTGACTGACCTCCGTCACCGGCCCCCGCCAGACGGCGACCTCGCTGATCATGGCCTGGCCGTACGTGGTTTGCTGCGTCCATGCCGCGGCGGTCGCCGTGAAGGTGACGGTCCGCACGTCAGTCTGAATACCAACGTCAAAAACACCGGTGATGGCGACATTGTTGTTTAACGGGCCGCCGTCAAGCCAGGTTACGTCGTACGGTCCGTTTGGGTCGCCGGAGATTTCAATGCGGAAGCTGTCATTTCCGTCGCCCCTGTTCCAGATCACAGCGATGTATTTCTTCACGGGCGCTGGGCCAAAGTCCAGCGTCATTGTAGCGCTGGGGTCGGTCGTGCCCGAGGGACCGTGCTCCCACATGGCGCGGATTTGGTGGCCGGGCAGCCAGGTGCACGTTCCGCCCCACTCGTGTGCGGAACAATCACCGTTGTAACATGCTCCACCAGTAGCAAAGCCATCGTCGTTACACACGTCCATGTTGTGAGCGGCTTCACTCGCCGCGTTTCCAACATCGACAAAATCCACGTTGATCGCACCAGGCGGTAGTCCAACCAGTCCTGGATTCGTGGTCCACTTCGTCGGCTCTGAAGTCGGGTACGGGTACGGCTCCGTCAGAAGTACGCCGCCGTCACCGGAGGCCAATGGCGTCGTTCCCGCAAGCAGGCAAACGGTTGTGCAGCAAGCGAGACTTTTCAGAAATGACTTGCTCATGTCCTTACTCCTCTACAGCCAGGCGGCCGGTCGAAGCGGCGTGTCCACCATGGACTTGGCCGGTATACCTTTTCCAAGTATTCCGCGTCGAAACCGCCGGGCGCGAAGCTGTGTCGGCGGGTCCGGCAAACGGCCCGGGCGACAATCGCCCGGGCGAGAAGGGCCACGACTTTCGCCCACAACGCTCGTGAAATCCCTTCCCACCCAGGCATATCCCAGGATCGCCGTCCTCCGTACGAACGGGATCCGTAAACACTCAACCACCGTTTCACGTTCCTTCCGCAGCATCTGTCCCTACCAACAACTCCCGCACTCCGAGCACGTCTTCGCAAAGCACCCGGCGAACACGCCGAAATCACCCGTGCCGATCGCGTAACAGTTTGGGTCCGCACTGGCGCCGCACGCCGCCTCACCGAACAGTTCGTCGAAATTGATATGCAGACAGTCGGCGTAGCGCGGGTGACCGGGCGGATAGACGACCCCAAAACAGCCGGCGAAAATGCCGAAATCGCCCGTGCCGATGACACCGTCCGCGTGGTCGAGATCCAGCGCGCACCAGGCGCAGACGTCGTCCACCTCGTCGCACTGCTCGCAGGGATCGAGGCACGGCGGTACACCGGCACCGCAGGTGCCCAGGTCGCACATCTCCGCCCCGTTGCAGAACTGGTCATCCTCGCAGGGCAGCGTGTTGTTCGCGTGCTGGCACGTGTTGTCCACGCACGTATCGTCGGTGCAGTCGTTGAGATCGTCGCAGTCGGCGTCCACGTAGCATTCGGCCGCGTCTGCGAATACGGCCACTTCATCGAACGTGACCTGGCCGTACGTGCCTTGGCCCGACCAAGCGTCGGCGGTAGCAGTCAGCGTGAGTGCCCGGACTCCAGTGACAGCGCCGACGTTCCAGACGCCGAGTTCCCGCCAGTCCTCCCCGGGATCGGGGTCGCCGCCCGGATAGGCAGGATCCACGAATACCTCGTAAGTGGTTCCGACCGACTCGACCTCGAGCGTGAAACTGTCGAATGCCGAGCCGTCCAGCCAGCGGAGGGCGACGTACTTGTCGACGGCGGCGGGCCCGAAATCCATGTCCACGGTGGCGCTGCGGCCGGCCTCGCCCGAGGCCGGCTCCCAGATGACCCGGGCGTGATCGATCTGCCCGTAGCCGCCGCCGCCGGCGTCGGATCCAACGATCGGGCCCCAGGCCCCCTCACCGGTGAACACCATGTTGTGCCCCGCTTCGCTGGCGGGCAGTCCGATGTCCACGTAATCGGTGACCGCCGGGTCGGCGGGTAGGGCGGCAAAAGCGGGCGTGGCCGTCACGTTGCCCGGCAATGTCGTGGGGTAGGAAACTGTGAGCAGCGTTCCCAGCTCACAGGCGTCGGCCGTTTCGTCGCACGTTTCGCCGATCTGGCAGGGATCGCCGGCGTGGCTGCAATCGCCGACAGCCTCGCAGAACTCCGCGCCGTTGCAGAACAGCCCGTCGTCCGGGCAGTTCGCGTCATTCGGCGTGAAGACACAACTGCCTTCGTCGCACGTATCGTCGGTGCATGCGACTCCGTCGTCGCAGTCGCCGTCTGCCAGGCAATCTTCACACGTGTCGGTGTCCTCGTCGCAGACCTGCGCGGGTGCACAGGGGTCGCCGGTGTGGTCGCAGTCGGCAACGGCGTCGCAGAACTCCCTGCCGTTGCAAAACAGCCCGTCGTCGGGACAGTTCGCGTCATTCGCCGTAAAGACGCAACTGCCTCCGACGCACGTATCGTCCGTGCACGCCACGCCGTCGTCGCAATCGCCGTCCTCCAGGCATTCTCCGCAGGTGTCGGTATCTTCGATACACACTTCCGAGGGCGGGCAGGGGTCGCCGGTATGGCTGCAGCCGGCGACGGCATCGCAGAATTCAGTGCCGTTGCAGAACAGTCCGTCGTCCGGACAGTTGCCGTCGTCCGGTGTGTACACGCACGAGCCCGCGGGGCAGGTGTCGATCGTGCAGTCGACGCCGTCGTTGCAGTCCTCGTCCGAGTTACATTCCGCCGTCCCGGCGAACCCGCTCTCGATGTTGGACAGGGCGGACCAGTTCCCCTCCTCGTCCTTGCTCTTCAGGGCGAAGTAGTGGGTCGTACCTTCGGTGACGCTGTCGAGGACGATAAAAGTTTCTTGCGCGCCTGCCGGCGAGGGGTACGGCTCACGGGTGACCGGCGTCGCCTGCTCCCAGTTCGAATCGTCAATGGAATTGAGTGACCGGCGGATGTCATAGCGGAGCGCGCGGCCCGTGGTGCCGTCGTCTCCCGGAGCCGTCCACGCGAGCTGTACGGCGGAGCCCGTCCAGCCCGCCGCCAGATCCGTGACGGACGCCGGGGCCGTGTTATCCACGGGAATGTTGTATGTCAGGATCTGCCCTTCGGCGGCTACGAATGGAAGACCGGTACTGGTGTTCTGAACGACCGTGCCGGAAGCGAGCTCGGCGACCGTCTTCGTGATCGTCATCGGACTCCCGAATGTCTTGACAATTTCCAAGTCCACCTGCCCCGTCGCGTGGTTGAAATCGAGCCACGCCCAGAACCTTGGGAAGAACAGCGGCATGTGCAGTTCGGTCCAGCCGGCGGGCAGGCGAGGCGCCAGGTAGAGTATTTCGTTGGGTACGTCGATCGAGGACCCTGAAAGCGCGTTCAGCACGCCCCAGGTAGCCGGATTGGACATGTAGTAGTTGCCGTTCCAGCCCCCGGTCTTGCCGCTGCCGTAGACGGAGGGGTGAATACGGCCGTTCCACGGCCACCGCGCTTTTTCCCAGTGATCGACGTAGATGCTCCGGAGGATCTCCAGCCCTTCATCCACGAAACCGTCGTAGATGGACTCCATCCCGATGTACGGCTCGTGCTGGTACTGATAGCAGTTGTCAGCCGGATCGCTTCCGTCAGGGGCCACTTCCATCGGAGCGACCACCCCGGGAAACAGGTCCTGGTGCCAGTTGAGAATGTGATTCTCCGCCGATTTGGTTACATCCACGTCCAGCGTCCGGCCGCTGGTGGAATACCTCGACAGCCAATCGCCGGCCAGCGACGCGATGAACGAGTTGGGGCTCTGTGCCCCGTCGGTGACGCGGTGATATTTCTTGAAGTATGTGCCGGTCCACAGGTTGGACATCACGCTGGCGTGCGCGTTCCCGTACCTTGCCACGTAAGCGTCCGCCTGCGTGGTTTCGCCCTTGATACGGGCCAGTTCCTCGGCAGCCTTGAGCGCTCCGAGATAAGCGCTGGCTGTGTAGATGAAGGCCCCCGGGTTCTGGCCCTCGTAGTCGTACGTACTGCCGCCTTCTGGAATGAAATCTCCATCGCCGTCCGCGGAGGCCAGCCAAGCCATGACCCCTTTTACCTCCGGCCAGTTGGCGTCCAGGAAGGACATGCTGCCCGTCCACTTGTAGCTCTTCAGAACTTGCATCACGTAAGAGCAGGACAGGTCGGGCCAGTTGGTCACGCCATAACCGACGTTGCTCGTGTGAAGCATCCAGCCCACGTTGCCGTTGAAGTGGCTGATGCGACCGTCAGCGGGCCGGACGTCGCCGAAAATGGTGAGTTCGTTTTGATCGAGCCCGGGGAAGAGCATCGTGTAGAACGGATGAAAACACATGCGCTGATCGTTGGTGCCGAGCGAGCCGCGCATGCTGATCAGGCTCTCATGCGTGTAGAACTGCAGGTCCTGCGTATACACGCCGTTGGCGAACATAGTGAATGCGCCGTTGATCATGCGCAGCTTCAGCCAGAAGGGTAGGTTGGAGTCGAGAACGAGTTGTTGCCATTCAACGGTTTCGTCGTACAGCCGCGTCCAGTTCGTGTGCGCGTACGCTGCGATTTCGTCCGCCGTGTCGGTGTTCGCATTCGCCAGGTACGCGTGTCCATGATTGACCCCATCGCCGGCGGTGATTTGCGTCGGCATGTACCATACGACGAGAAAGCGGACGGACTTCTCTTCGCCCGGGGACAGGGACGTCTTCACCGCGACGGTGCCGGCCGGCTCGTACGACCCGTCCGTGCCAGGCGGTGGCGAAACCGGATCGGTGAGCGTGCCGCTGTCCGAGAACCCTGGCCAAAACGACGGCGTGGCGTCAAGAACGTTCCAGCTGCTACACGTCGTGATTGTCCGATCCGCGGATTTTTCCGCCAGTAGAAGGTACTCACCGACGGCGTTGTCACGAACCGCTCCGTAGCTTTGCGTAGTCTGAAACCTGAGGCCTTTCAGGTCCGTTGTGTCCGCGGCTTGCTGGTAGTTGCCGGCGATGGAAGCCCAAGTGTCGCTGCCGTTACTCCAAGTGCTGTACCCGCCGCGTCCCAGGATGTTCTCCCAGGACATCGCCACGGAAACGTCGACGGCGTTCAACGTCGAGTTGTGCAGCCGGAATGTGTATAAGGCAACGGGCAGCGATGAGTCTGTCGGATTCTGGGGGATCAGTGGCGAGAACGCCTCGAGCCGCACGCCGATCGGCAGATCGTCGTAATAGTCGATCTCCAGGAGCGGGAACATCCCGCGGTAACGGACGTGGTCGACATTCTCCACACCGGAGTATTCGCTGCCACCGCTGTACGAGCGGCGCAGGTTCACCGTCTTCTTGATTCCGGCGTTGTCGACATGGATCGCAAAGAACGTACCCTTCGTCCGCTCGACTCGAATATCCCAATTGTTATTGATCGTATAATTGCCGAGTTCCCCGTTGGTGCGCATTTCGAGCTTGCCGACTCCGATCCCGCCCAACTCCATGCCGGATACCCACAAGCTGTCTGTGATGGTGCCGTCCGCGGGGTCGAAGGCTGCTGCGTGCTCGCACGCACCCGTGGCCGGGGCGCAGAAGTCGACGGTTTCACCATTGCCGTCGTCGCAGTCGGGGGGACTGCCGGGCTCGCACGTCTGTGTGCCTGTATTGCACGTCTCCATCCCGTTGCAATACTGCCCATCGTCGCAGTCGGCATTCGACGTGCAGCCACCGATATCGAAGACGACGTTTCCCGACATGGCGCTGGCCCAATAGCCACCGAGGCCGGTCTCGTGAAAGCTCTCCTCCGTGAGCAGCAGGACGACGCCCTCATAATGTCCCGGAGGCAGGAATGCCGAGCCCGGTGGCGGGCGACCGCCCTCCGCCTGGGCGCCGACAGTCACCTGCACGGCGCCGGGGTAGGGCATACCGTAAGCAACGTCATTTGCCGGGGGACCGGCCGGATCGACCGTCGAGGTAACCGCGTTGTACCAGCCACTTCCGGTGAAGAGCACGTGGAAGCTGCTGTCCGCCCTGAAAGTCTTGACGGCGTTGCCGAAGTTGTCCGTCAGCGAGTGATCGAATAGCAGGTAGGCCTGCATCTGGTGGTCCGGGTTGAACGGCGGGTTGATCTGACCTGTCGTCACGTCCCACCACCGACCTAGGTTTCCGATCCGCATCAGCGTCGCGTACTCATAAGGCGTGAGTTCCGAAACGTATTTGGCATCCGGGTTGGCGACCAGCTTGAGCTGGTATGCGAAATTCGGTTTGAGGTTGGTGACCGTCAGGGCTCCCTGGAATGCATCGCCCGCGGCGACGTATTCGACAACGGCGCTGACACCGTGCGCCGAGTAGTCATAGTCACTTTGGTAAGATTCACTGTAGACGGTTCCGGCGATGTCCTTCCAACGAAATGTATTGGGCTCCGGGCCGGCGATCGGTTGGCACGCCGTGAGGGACACAGTTTGAGTCCCGGATCTGTGGCCGGAGTCTCTTTGCTCGGCGATCCCGGCTGGGCAGGCGCATAGCGCGAGCGCGGTTGCGAGAGCGATTCGCCGGCGCACGCGGATCCCATCGGATTCTGCTGCGGAAGGGCGCGAATACCTGAAATGGAGTGCTGTGTTCCGGGGAATTTCATAAGATCGTGGAAGAGCGCGGCGAAACTGCGAACGGTCGGGCAGCGTGATGGATACCATCTGCTTATCCCCTCCAGAGATCCACTCGGATGGGCGAATTCCGATGGGTTCGGTCGCGCCCCCCCGCCGTGCATCGTCACGGCGGGGAGACGCATCTCACAGATTGTCATGCTCGGCGGCGAGAGCCTTACCGGCGAACCGGTGCCGCTGTCGGTGTACTGCTCACCGCCGATCGTTTGATCTTCGTCGACAGTTCGTGGCCGAGACCATGCAACTCCTCGAACTGTCTGACATCTCTGAAGTCCACGACGCGATCGCCGTTCAGGTCGGCACGCGCTGCCACCATCGGCGGCAGATCTTCCGCGCGGGCCGTGATCCGGACCGTCTCCCGTTGTAAGAGCTCCGGCCGCACAGGATCAAAGCTCGCGCTGCCGGCGTTCGCACTGAACGGGCAGGAGAATCCGCCGACGGCCAGCCAGTTCTCCGACAGGTAGGTGAAGTCCTCCGTACCGACCCAGCCGTTATTGCTGAAGTCGGCGCAGCGGGTTCCGTCCCACGGATGGGTTCCGCCGTTGGCCGGTTGGCCGAACGTGGCGATCAGCCACGCGACGTCGTCGATATCGACATTGTCATCGTTGTCGGTGTCGCCCCCGGCGAGTTCGAGGGTAATGTCCGCGTAGTACTCATCGCCGAGGATCTGGAGATCGGTGGTGGCACTGACGGCGTGCTGCTCGTCCTTCGCATTGACAAACGTCCAGTCTCCATCTTCGACATTGAAAGACACGGTCCCCGTTGCGGGATTGCCGGTGAACAGGGTATCGACGTGTACCGGCTCTGCGCAACCGTCGGCATTCGCCGCCGTCAGCTTCATGCACCGGTTGATCGGGACCGTCGCGTCCACGCCGGGCAGGCGGATGATCGTCTTCATACGCACGGGCCAGGGGCCGGAGTCGGGATCGCAGGCCACGAATGTGGCCATTTCGCTGAACGCCACCTGGCCGTAGCCGTTGAAACCGGACCACTCCGAGCCTGTGGCGCAGAGTGTCACCGTGTGGACGCCCTTCAACGTTCCCATGTCAAAGACACTCACGTCGTACCAGGACTCGCCATGTCCGGCCGTTCGGTCATGAACGGTGTAAACGGTATCCACTCCCGAGACCGTCAGGCGGAAGCTGTCGTGCACGCCCATGGTCGTTCCGGAGTTCGCAATACCGTCAAGCCAGCGCAGTGTCAGGCCTTTTGTCTCCAGGCCTGCTCCGAAGTCGAGATCAACCGATGCGCATTTGCCGTCGAGCGTCACCTCGTTCAGCGCGCCCTTCTGCCAGATGACACGGCAGTCGTCTTCACCGCCGTAATTACCGCCGGAACTGGCCGGTTCAATTCCTCCCCAGCCACGGAGGTTGTGGTCGGCCTCGCTGAGCGGATTGCCGATGTCGACGTAATCGAGCATCACTGTTGACGCCGGCAGGCCGGACAGGTACGGTTGAACCTCGATACAGTCGCAATCCGGACCGGTACCCAGGGGCGCCCCGTCCTCGCAGAATTCCTCATAGGTCGAGATGGAGCTGAAGGCGACCTGGCCGTAGGTGCCTTGATGGGTCCACGCGGTGCCGGTTGCGGTCAGCGTTACGGTGTGCACGCCGGTCAGTGGACCGACGTTCCAGACGCACACGTCGTACCAGGTCTCGGGATGGCTTGCCGTGCCGTTCACCAGCGAGGCGGCGAAGCCGGACACGGAGATGTCGAAGCTGTCGTTGGCCGTCTGGCCCTGGTTGGAGATGCCGTCGAGCCAGCGCAGAGCCAGGTATTTCGTTCCCCATCCCTGACCGAAGTCCATGTCGATGGTCGCGCTGAGGTCCTGCGTTCCGGCCTCCCAGATGGCGCGGCAGTCGTCCTCGCCGCCGTAATTACCGCCTGACGTTTGGGGCTCGATCGGCCCCCAGGCGCCCGGACCCGCCAGAGCCATGTTGTGGCCCGCCTCGCTCGCCGGATCGCCGATGTCCACGAAGTCGATTCTGACGGCGTCGCGCGGCAGCACTTCGAGTGCTGGGGTGGCCACCACGTCGACCGGAAGCGAGTTCGGCCCGCAGTTGGTGTCGCAGGGATCCGCCAGGGTGGCGATCTGACTGAAGGCCACTTGGCCGTACGTGTTGAACGCCGACCATGGGGCCCCTGTGGCCGTCAACGTTACCGTGCGTACGCCGGTGATTTCGCCGACATCCCAGGCGCAGACGAAGTACCACTTTTCGGGCTGGCTGGCGGTGCCGTTTGTCAGCGAGAACGTCTGGCCGATACCTTGCACCGTCATGGTGAAACTGTCATTCGCGGCGCCGCCCATGTTGGCCATGCCATCCAGCCAACGCATGACGATGTATTTGTGGCCCGGTGCCTCGCCGAAGTTGAGGTTGATGGTTGCGCTCCTTTCGGTGTCCCCGCCACCGGGTTCCCAGATCACTCGGCAGTCATCTTCGTACCCCCACACACCGGACCCGGGTACGCTCTGGCCGACAATCGGCCCCCAGCCCGTCAGTCCATGTCCGGCCTCGCTGGCTGGTTTTCCGATGTCCACCATGTCGACCTGAACTGCCGTGGGCGGTTCGTCGACCAGGTCGGGTACCGCAGGATCCGCCTCCGGAACGAGCGGCCAGCAATTGGCCACGAACGTGGCCACTTCGCTCAATGCGCATTGGCCGTAGGTGTTGAAGCTGCCCCAGGCGGGATCCGTGGCGGTCAGGGTGATGGTGTGTACACCGGTGATGGCCCCGACGTTCCAGACGCCGAGATCAACCCAGCTTTCCGGCGCCGGATCACCGTCTACAACCGAGAACGTTCCGGCCACCCCGGATATGGTGAACTCGACACTGTCTCCGTTGGAGATTCCGTCCAGCCAGCGCAATGCCAGGAACTTGGTGCCCAGCACCGAGCCGAAGTCCACATCGATCGACGCACTTGCGCTTCCTCCCGGCTCCCAGATCACCCGGCAAGTGGCCTCCGCCCCCCAGCCGCCGCCGGAGGTAAACGGTTCCATCGGCCCCCAGCCGACCATGTTGTGCGCCGCTTCGCTGGCTGCGTCGCCAATGTCCACGTAGTCGACGGTGATAGCGGTCGGCGGCAGCGCGACATGACCGGGGGAAACAGAAACCCCACTCGGCAAAGCTGTGGGGTACCCTGCACTGAGCACGCCCCCTTGCACCACGGCTGCAACGAGCAGCACGAGGGTCGAGGTGCTCAGCACGATGCGCTTTTCACTCCTACTTTGTTGCATGTCGTTTTTCTCCTTCCACGTCGAAATGGCTTTCTTTCACGAACCGGAGAACCGGCCGTAATCCTGCCCGGTTGGCCTCACTCGACGGACAAAGGAGGTGAGTCCTGCGGATTGGGAATGACGATCGTGAACCGGAACTACTCGCATTCCCGGCGGACCTGCGAACAGCGCGCCTGCGCGTCTGGAGGACGATCGGACGCCGAATCAGGCGTCTAAGCGCATCGGGTCATGCACGCACATGCTCTACCGGCGAGCCTGGGCACGGACCAGCGGTGCATTCGACAATGACGCCGGCCTGCCCCTTCCGGCCGGCACATGGCATGCGCAGCCGTCCCTTCATTCGGGTTCGAGTATCCAGCATGTCGGTCAGTCCGCTTTTTCCGCGAAGAACCTCGCCCTCCTACGCGAGGGAGTATGGCGCTGGGCGGCGCCAACCACCGGACTAACGACGTGGGCGAAAGTCAGAACAAATACCTGTCGCACGAGCCTCGCGCGTTTTTGTCTCCTTTACGAGCGGCCGAAACCGTTCGTCCAACGGGTCCACTCAGCCAACATGTAATCGTTGCAGTCATCAGACATGCCTGGCGGCCGATCGGTCAGCCGCACTTCTGTGACCGTGCTGGCCACGATGAGTGGGTGAACGCTCAATGACGTCGTGCGAATATCAAGTGACAACGGTTGACACTTTTCGGCGTTCGATCCGCAGTGTATCAACCACTATTCCACGATGCAATAGTCTTTCCATGCAAAAACGCGCATGACGACGACATGATGGTTTCACCTTAGGGGCTCTACGTACAACCTGGTAGGGAACTGCCTCGGCAGCCCGAGTGAAGACCTGCTTGAATCCTGTAGACGACAGGAACGCATCGGTCATGTGCAGCGGCTTCTGAACTTGCGGTTTTGCAGACACAAACGCAAACAACGGCCCGAAGCCAACTGCACAATTCATGGAAAACCCTTGGCGACCTCAGCAATAGCCCCGTCCACGTCACCCCCCCGGCTGACTGCCCCGGATCGCTCAGCACTTTACACAGACTCCGTCAGTTGGCGTCGATGCACCTTCGGGGGGACAGTGCGGACGATGCCACGACGCCACAGTCGAGTCGACCATACCCTGACAGCGTCGCCGATCATCCGTGCTGGCAATAACGCGATTGCGCTGACCGACCGGTGCTGCTTCGCCGCTCGGTGTCTTCAAGAGAAGGACGTTGGTTGCTTAACGCGTCGCCCATGTAAGCCCGGAAGCGCAGAGCGCCACAGGACCAGCGCAGCATGGCTGCTGCTTCATGGAGACCGGCTGACGACTGAAGTCAGGATTGCCGCCGTGCCCCGGTCGTCGTTCAAGACGCGGCAACCTGTGATGGGAAAACGCTCAAGAGGGCGAGATCATGCGAATGACGATGGGTGAGCAAGACAGCAGTGAGTTCAGCTTAGTGTCAGCGCGAAGTGAGGGGCGTGCCAGGCTCGCACAGTTCCACGTTGTTCTATTGCCGGGTGGCTTAGAGCACGCATACAAGTGACTGATCCACAGGCTGATGGGTACCTGTGCCAGGTCGTATTGTGC
>JBECKQ010000324.1:0-4526 GCA_040235375.1 Phycisphaerae bacterium
GCGAGTCAGATGCGTGACTTGATGCGCAGCTCGAACACGAGCTCGTCGTGGATGGGAATGCCGTCGTAGCCGACCTCGGGAATCTGCGGCTTGATCTTGCGGGCGTCGTCGACCGCCCCGACGTTGACCTGCACCAGCCGGAAACCGAGCTTCTGGTAGAACGCAATCGCCTTGATGTTGTCGTTTGTGGTCGTAAGCCAGATGCGGTCGATGCCGCGGTCGCGGGCGTCGTCGATGGCCATGAGCATAAGCGACGAGCCGATCCGCTCGCCCTCGAGCACGCTGTTGAGCGTGAGCACCTGCAGGGCGTCGTCCTCGTAAGCCATGGTGAGCAGGCCGACGATCTGTCCTTCACGCCAGTCGATGAAGCCCTCGCACTCGTGCGGGTAATAGGCTTTGCCCCGGCTCATCACGATCTTGCTGAGCCAATGCTTCTCGGTGAAGCCGGCGATGGCCTCGCGGTCGCGGTCTTCGATTCGTCTGCGCGACATAGAGCGCTTCTAATACCACCGGCCGGCGGATTTGGCCAGCGGCCGCGCCGGGTTGTCCGATTATAGAAACCCACCTATAGTCCCTTCCGGTCGTGGCGGCCGGACGGGCCCGCCGCCATCGCCGCGCAACCTCCGCGAGACGACTCGATGAGCGACGAACATCTGGATATCGTCTTTACCTGCCCTCACCCGGACGACCTCGAAATCGGCATGGGCGGAACGATCGCCAAGTGCGTGGACCAGGGTTACCGCGTCGGCATGATCCACATGACCAACGGCGAGCCGACACCGCGCGGCACGCCCGAGTTGCGCGCCGAGGAGTCCGCCGCGGCCGCCAGGATCCTCGGCGCGACGGTTTGCGAAACGCTGGACATGCCGAACCGGCTGCTCATGGACTGCCCGGAGAACCGCTTCGCCCTCGCCACGGTGCTGCGGCGTTACAAGCCGCGAATACTCGTCGGGATGGGCGGCCGGACGGTGGCCGCCTCGCCCGATCACTACCAGGGGCAACTCATCACCGAGGCGGCCCGGTTCTATTCGCAGCTCACCAAGTGGGACGAGCGGTTCGACGGCACGGCGCCGCACCGCGTCGATCACCTGGTCTATCGCGTAACGCCCTGGTCGGCGGAGCATCACCTGTTTCGCACGTCCCTGGTCGTGGACATCAGCGACACGATCGAGCGGAAGATCGAGGCGATTCGCTGCTACGGGTCGCAGTTCGACGAAAAGCGCTTCGCCGGCGTCGAGCACGCCGTGCGGAGTCTCGCGGGTTACGAAGGAATCTCCGCCGGCTATCGCTTCGGCGAGGCGTTCGCGCTGCCGCGGGCGCTGGGTATCACCGACCTGGTGGCGGCCTTGGGCGAATGGCATACGCCGCCGCCGTTCGATCCGAAAAACCCGCCGCGAGGCTGACCCCCCACAGGGTCTGGCTCGTTTTCGCAGCTGCAAGACAACGCCACGAACGTCGATAACAACTCTCCTGCAGCAATCGGGCGATCAACGGAGGCCGTCGCGAAAACGTGCCTGACCCTCTCTCGCCCTGAAAACTGAGCACTGCGTTCAATGATCCTGAACATTCCTCAACATCGGCCCGCCAAAGGCCGATAACACCGCAGAGACCACACCTCGGAGCGGAGCCTGTCGCGTGAACCTGTTTGTAGACAATCACAAGACGGACACGGGCTTGGCGCCGGACGCGGCGCTCAGCGAAGTGCTGGGGCACTTCAAGCAGCAGGCCGAAGCGGACGGCCGGATCATCGTGGGCGTTGTCTGCGACGGCATCGACGTCTCGGGCGATGAATTCGCCGAGGCCATGGCCAGACCCGGCAGCGACTACACCCGCGTGGACCTGCACACGGCCAGGCCCGACGAACTGGTGCGCGTGGCGCTGAGCACGGCGGGTCAACTGCTGGATGCTTCCGCCGCGGCGTCAACCGAAATCGCCGAGCATCTTTCGTGCGGGCGGACGCACGAAGCCCTGCCCAGGCTCAGCGAGTGTTGCCGGGCGTGGGCCCAGGTGAACGAGGGGGTGCGCAACGCGGCGGCGATGCTCGGCATCGACGCGGAGTCGTTCCGCATCGACGGCCAGCCGATCGCGAAGGTGCTGTCCGTCCCGCTCGATCAGCTGAAACAGATCAAGGAAGTGATCGAGGCTTCCGACTTCGTCCTGCTCTCGGACATTCTCAACTACGAGTTCGGCGACGCGCTCGACGCCTGGCGCAAGGTGATCGACGCCCTCGCCGCCGAGTGCTGACACGCGCAGTGTCAGTATGTGTCACATCGTCAAGTCAGCGCGGAGGGTCGTCGGCTTTGAACTTGCCGTAGTACCGCTCGACGGGGTACTTGTCGGCGTTCTTTTTCAGCTTGTCGACCAGCGCTTCGGACATGTCGATCCCCATCTGCGAGGCGAACGACAGCAGGTAGGCCAGGATGTCGGCCACCTCCTCGCGGATCTCCGCCATCTGCTTCGGGTCGCGGCGGACGTCGCCCACCGCGTCGCTGTGCAGCCACTGGAAGTGCTCCATGAGCTCGGCCGCCTCGATCGCGATGGATGTCGAGAGGTTCTTCGCGTCGTGGTACTGGTGCCAGTCGCGCGCGGCGACGAACTCGTACATCAGCGACTTGAGCTGTGCCAGTGTCGTGTCTCTGTCACTCATGGAGGGACCTCACTTCCGCGCCGGCCGCATCCAGCAGCCAGCGTTCGTCAAGGTCGACGTCGATCGCCCGTTCCCGCATGATGGCCGCCACCTGCTCCGCCGTCCGGGCGAACTCGATCGCCACGCGGGCGTCGGGCTGCTCGGCGATGATGGCGGCGACCGTCGGCTTCCAGAACGACCCCACGCACACGATCGGCCGCGGGGCGATGAACGACTTGTTGACGTGCTCCCACACCAGGGCGAGTTCGGCCAGCGTACCCGTGCCGCCCGGCAGTATCACGTATCCGCCCGCCAGCCGCATGAGTATCTCGAGCCGCCGGACGAGCACGGGCACGTCGATGATCTCGGTCAGGTACTCGTTGGGCTGCACCCCGCGGCTTTCCTGAATCTCGGCGCAGACCACGCCGGTCACCCGCGCTCCGGCCGCACGGGCCCCGGCGGCGGAGGCCGTCATCGTGCCGTCGTAGCCCCCGTTGATCAGGTCGAAGCCGGCCTCACCGAGCTGGTGCCCGATGCGGTAGGCAAGATTGTAAAGCGACTCGCCGGCGGAGGGCTTCGAACTGCCCAGCACTGCCACACACGTACGGCTCACTTGTTCACCTCCACGGGGTCTGGCTCGTTCTCGCCACAGGGTCTGGCTCGTTTTCGCCGCGGCAAGACAACGCCAGGGACGTCAATAACGATTCTCATGCAGCAAACGACCGATCGACAACGCCGTCGCGAAAACGTGCCTGACCCTTTCCCGCCAACGTCGCCCACCCCTTCGCCCCGCCGCGAACCCCTCCCCCTGGCTGGGGGAGGCCGGGTGGGGGTTTCACGGCGGCGCAAGCCGCCGACTTTTCTCCTGCTCACCTGTTCTACTGTTCCACTGTTCTACCGTTCTGCGGCCGAAGGCCGCCGGGGTTTTCCTTTCTCACGTTCTCACTTTCCCACATTCTCACTTTCGCACTCGCCCTCGCCCTCATTCGTCCGCGAGCTTGAGCTCACCCCAATCTTCGTACTCGATGTCCTCTTCCTCCGGCGGCTTCACCTTCAAGGCCATACCTCGGGCAAGCCGCTCGATCTGGTCGGGGTCGTGCGCCGGCGCTTCGCCGTAGAGTCGCTCCAGGTGGGCGAGGACGACGCCGTACGCGCCGACGATCTCCTCGTCCGCCGCTTCGATCAGGCTGAGGTGAACGATCTCCTCATAAGCCTCGGCGAGCGGCTGGCCGAAGTGCGACTGCCAGTTGATCGCCGGCACGACGGGTATCGCGTCGAGCGGCTCGGCGCCGGCGATGAACGGGTGCGGAATCTTCACCAGCAGGTTGATGTGGCCGAAGCGGAACGTCCGCGCCTGGCTGGACATCACCTTCACCCGGCAGGACGGGCAGATCGTGCCGGCCGCCTCGCGGCCCGCGAACCGGCCGCAGGCGCATTCGTAATCGCGCGTGGGGCCGAAGATGTGCTCGTCCCACAGCGTCCCTTCCACCTGTCGCCAGTCGTCGCGGCGTTCCTCGTGACGCAGGCGGCGCTTGACCGCCCCGCGCGACCACGTGCGGATGTCCTCCGACGTGGCGGCCACGTATTTCGGTAGGTCCTCTTCGATCGATCGATACATGACGGCCTCCGCGCTCGCATCCGCGATCCACTGGTGCCGCCCGCCATCTTACGGCGCAGACAACCGAACACCAATCCGCCGCGACTTACCGGTAATCGCCCCCTCGAACGGGGAGCCCGGCTGGGGGGCGAATAGCGTCAACCGCACATCCGCCCCGCCTGATCAGAGCCCAGGGGCGCAAGCCCCGGGTACGCAGGCGTCAACCGCACGACCGCTCCGCCGCTGGTCAGAGCCGCGACTGTAAAGGAGCGGATACGACGTTAACTCCGCATTCGCCCCGCC
>JBECKQ010000146.1:0-2957 GCA_040235375.1 Phycisphaerae bacterium
CAATCCGACGACGGGCAGCTTCACGCCGAAGCCTATGAAGAAGCCGAGCATGATCCACCATTCCGCCGCGGCGGAGAGCGGCGTATGCCGCAGATCGAAGTAGTTGAAGCTGAGCTCGCCTGTCGCCCGCTGGTGCAGGAAGGCCAGGGCCACGATCGACACGAGCATCAGCAGCCCGCCGGCCTGGGTGAAGATGAAGTACTTGATCGCGGCGTGGACGCGGTGCTCGTGACCCCAGATCACGATCAAAAAGTACATGGGGACGAGCATCAGCTCCCAGGAGAAGTAGAAGAGGAACAGGTCCTGCGCGAGGAAAACGCCCAGGATGGCGGTAAGCACCCAGAGCATGCAGGCGTGGAAAGCGCCGACGTGCGTGGTGATTTCGGTCCACGATGCGAGGACGGAGAGGATACCGACACCGAGGGTCAGAACGATCAGGATCAGCGTAAGGCCGTCGAGAGCGAGGTAGAAATTTATGCCCAGCGAGGGTATCCACGACCAGTTCAGCTCGCGGACCCAGTAGCTGGACGTGGGTCGCACCGCCGACCAGGCGGCGGTCTCCGACCAGCAGCTCAACGTGAGGACGAGCCCTGCGGCGAGCACGCCCAGCGTGGTCCAGCGCGCCGCCGTCGGCGAGCGCAGCCCCACGGCCCACGTCGCCACCGCTCCGAAGCCGAGGATGCCAAGCAGCCAGACCAGAATCATCACAGCACCACAATCGAGACCAATACGACAACGCCGCCGATGACACACGCCGCGTACCAGCGGACGCGGCCGGTCTGCGTGAGGCGAAGGCCGCGCCAGGTCCACGTCATGATCCACTCGAGGTGGCGGAACGGCCGGTCCACGATGTCGTCGCGGTTAATGTGCGCGACGAAGAAGAACGGTCGCACGAACAGCCGGTCATAAAGCCAGTCGAGCCCCCAGTCCACGAACCAGTATCGCTGGAGCATGCCGGGCACGGCCGGCAGCGCGCCCTGTGACACTTCCTTGGGCCGCCGGAGGAACCACAGATACGCGATGAAGATCCCCAGCAGCGCCGCGCCGGACGAGATGAGCTCCGACGTGGCCTCCATGGTCAGGGAGCCGGAGGGCAAGACCCCCAACGCGGTGTTGAGGAAACTGCTGAACCTCGGCGTGCCGCCCAAGGTCCTCGGGATCTGGAGCAACCCACCGACGATCGACAGGACGGCCAGCACGATGAGCGGGATCTTCATCCGCACGCGCGGGCGGCGTCCGATCTCGCGCCGCAGTTCGCCGAAGAAGGCCAGGAAAATCAGGCGGAAGATGTAGGCCCCGGTCAGCAGCACGCCGACGACGCCGCCGAGCCATAGCCAGAAATCGCCGTGAGACGAGACGAGGGCGGAGTACAGGATCAGGTCCTTGCTGTAGAAGCCGGACGTGACGATCGGGAAGCCGGCCAGCGCCGCACCGGCGATCAGGAACGTCCAGAAGGCAATCGGCAGGCGCGTGCGCAGGCCACCCATCTTGAGGAGGTCGTGCTCGTCATCGAGCGCGTGAATCACGACGCCCGCCGCAAGAAAGAGCAGGGCCTTGAAGAACGCGTGCGTCATGAAGTGGAGGATCGCGGCCGACCACGCCGCGACGCCGAGCCCCAGGAACATGTAGCCGATCTGGCTGATGGTCGAATAAGCCAGCACGCGTTTGATGTCACGCTGGACGAGCGCGCTGAAGCCCGAGATCAACAGCGTCACGGTCCCGATGATCGCCACGAGCAGCAATACGGTCGGCGCCAAAAGGAACAGGGTGTGCATGCGGGCGATGAGGTAGACGCCGGCCGTCACCATCGTCGCCGCGTGAATGAGGGCCGAGACCGGCGTGGGGCCGGCCATCGCGTCGGGCAACCAGACTTGCAGCGGGAGCTGGGCGGACTTGCCGACCGCACCAGCGAGCAGCAGCGCCGCGGCCGCCGAAGGCAGCCCCGCCCCCACCGCCCACTGGGCGGTCGCCCGGTCCAGAAGCAGCGGGATGTGCAGCGTGCCCAGCTCGCTCAGCAGCAGGAAGAGGCCCACGAGCATGGCGGCGTCACCGACGCGCGTCACGATGAAGGCCTTTTGCGCCGCGCGGCCGTTGTCCGGGTCCTTGTACCAGAAGCCGATCAGCAGGTAGCTGCACAGTCCGACGCCCTCCCACCCGAGGAAAAGCACCAGCAGATTCTCCCCGAGCACGAGCATCAGCATGGACGCGACGAAGAGGTTCATGTACGCGAAGAAGCGGCTGTAGTCCTCATCCTCGTCCATGTACTCCGTCGAGTAGAGCAGGATCAGACCGCCCACACCGGTGACGACGAGCGTCATCACGACTGCCAGCGGATCGAGGTACAACGTGATCTGCGGCGTGAACTCGCCCACCTCGAACCATGACCAGAGCACCTGCACGAAGGGCTCCGAGGTCTGCCCGGACAGGTATGGCCAGGTTACGGCCACCGTCACGCCGAACGACGTGGCGACGGGCACGAAGCCGATGACGGCCACGGCCCAGCGCGGCAGGTGCCGGCCGATCACGCCCAGCGTGATGTAGGCGCCCAGGGGCAGGATTGGAATGAGCCAGAGCAGTTCGCGCATGTCAGGCCTTCATCAGGTCAGCCGCATCCGCGTCGAGCGTGTGCAACTGGTGATACAACCGAAGCACGAGAGCCAGACCGACGGACACCTCCGCGGCGGCCATGGTCAGAATGAAGAGGAACATCACCTGACCGTCGGCGCTCTGCCAGTGCGCCCCCGCGGCCACAAAAGCGAGCCCGGCCGCGTTCAGCATGACTTCGATGGACACGAGCATGAAGATGATGTTGCGGCGCACGAGCAGGCCGACGATGCCGAGCCCGAAGAGGATCGTCGCCAGGATGAGCACGTGGTTGAGTGGAATCACGGCCATCAGCTCTGCGCCTCCGCGTCTTGGTCGCGGCGTCCCAGATGGTAGGCCCCGACGAGGCCCGC
>JBECKQ010000416.1:0-4155 GCA_040235375.1 Phycisphaerae bacterium
GCTTCGACCGCGAGTCGGACGGGCGTTATCGCGTGCGCGACCTGGGCAGCCGGAACAAGACGCACGTCAACGGCCAGCAGGTGAACGAAACGCTGCTGAACCCGGGCGACATCATTCGCGTGGGCGACCACGTTATCGAGTACCTCGATCCCGATGCGAACCGCGACCGGCTGGGCACCGACTTCTTCACGCCCGACAACCGGGAGCCGGAAGGCTGCGAATGGATCAAGATGAAGGCCCCGCTCACGCTGACGCTTCCGCAGATCGAGCAGCTCTCCGGCCTCAGCGTTAACTGGGGGATCACTTCGCGAGCAGAAGACATCGCCGACAGCTGCCTCAGCCGGATCGTCATGGATCTCCAGGCGGAACGGGGTTTCCTGGCCATGCGCGGCGACGAGCGGCACACGATCAAGCCGTTCGCCCACCGCGGGATGATCCCGCCGGCCGGTACGACCATGATGCCGGTCAGCCAGTCGTTCGCCTTCGCCGCGTTGCTTCAGAAGGTTGCGGGGCGATACCCGCAGTCGCCGCGCAGCATCGACATGCGCTCCGGCTACGCGGACACCGCGGCCGTCGCGCCGCTGACGTTTCGCGAGAAGGCAATCGGCCTGATCTACGTCGATCGACCTTCGTCCAAGCAGCCGTTCACCGCGGCGAACGTTCAGTACCTGGCGGCCGCCGGCGCCGTTACCGGCGCAGCGATGGCGGCGTGCAGCCGGCGGCTCAGCCAGATGGTGGGGCTCGAGGAACAGGCCTGGGTCTCGTCGATCAGGCGGATGCACGACGCCCTGTTCACGCCGCCTGCGGGCAACGAAACGTTCGCCGTCGCCCATCGCATGTTCCCGGGCACATCACAGCGCGGCGATTTCGTCGATGCCATCCACCTCGACGAGCAGCGCACGCTCGTGCTCGTGGTCGACGCGGGCGGGCAGGGCAACACGGGCATGGCCCAGGCGATGGCCGTACGCAGCGCCTTCGCCACCGCGGCCCAGTCGCACCCGGATGAAATCGACCTGGCGACCATCTTCAACAGCGTCAGCACAATGATGGCCAACTGCAAGGGAAGGCAGCTCGTTGCCTGCGCGGCGATGCTCTGCGACGTGGCCGCGGGGCGATTGAGCTACGTGAACGCGGGGCTGATTCCGCCGGTCGTGCTCGTCGGCCCCGGCCGGCTGGTAACGCTGGATCAGCCATCGTTGCTGCTGGGCATCGATGGGCAGTATTCATACGAAGTTTCCTCTGTAGATCTGCCGGCGCGGTTCCGGCTCGTCTGTTGCACGGATGGCGCCACGGATTCCGCCAATAGCGCGAACGAGTCCTTCGGCGAGGGACGTATCCACGATCACCTGCTCGAGCAGGATGCGTTCGGTTCGCCGGAGAAGGTGCTATCGATCCTCAGCGACGCGTTCGTATCACACATTGCCGGCAACACGCAGGTTGACGACGCGACGTTCCTCGTAGTCAGCCGCGGATAGAACCAGGCCAGTACGACGGCCGACCGCCGCCACAGTAGCGAGGCCTTTCGATGCAGACCGCAGTCGCCATTGAAGGAAAAGTGCTGCAGAAGCTTTTCGACACCAGCCAGATTCGCCTCTCCCAGCTTGTGCAGAAGAAGGTCGAGGCGGAGATCACCGGCACGCCACTCGTCGAAGTGCTGGTCAAGTCGGACGTGGTTAGCGACGAGGCGGTAGCGCAGGTCGCGGCGGAGTACTACGGGCTGCGGTTCCTCGATCTGCATCGCCGGTCGCCGTCGCAAGGCTGGGCGCTGACCCTGCCGGAGAACGTCTCGCGCCGTAAGAAATGCCTCGTGTTCGGCGAGGTCGCAGGCAACCTGGTCGTGGCCTGCGCCGATCCCGGCAATGCCTCGATGTACGAGGCGCTGGAGTCCCGTTTCGATCGCCCGATCCAATACGTCGTGAGCCCCGCCTACCAGATCATCGAGCAGCAGGACCGCATCTATGGCGAGGCTCGCCGCCGGGGCGCCCGCGTCGCCGACATGGTGCCGATCGCCAAGGCGACGGCCACGGTCTCCACCACCGGCCTCAACATGTCCGAAGAGCTGGACAGCATCATCGACGAGGCGGTGGACCGCCGGGCCAGCGACATCCACATCGAGCCCGAGGAGGAACGAGTTCGTATCCGCTATCGCATCGACGGGCGGATGATCGAGGCCCGGGCTTACCCGCTCGACAGCGCCCCGCCGCTCGTGTCGCGCATCAAGGTTCTCTCCAACCTGGACATCACTGAGCACCGCAAACCGCTCGACGGCCGCTTCGGACATCAGAGCTTCGAACAGCAGATCGACGTCCGTGTCGCCATCATTCCGACGACGCACGGCCCGCGCGTCACGATGCGACTGCTGGCCATGGACCGCGCCGCCCTCACGCTCGAATCGCTCGGCATGGAACTCGAAATCCGCCAGGCGTTCGAACGCCTGATCCGCCGGCCGCACGGCATCATTCTGATCACCGGCCCGACCGGCAGCGGCAAAAGCACCACGCTCTATGCCGCCCTCGGCCAGATCAACAGTATCGACCGCCACATCATTACCATCGAGGATCCGGTCGAGTACAACATCGAGGGCGTCAACCAGGTGCAGGTCGATACGGAGTTCGGCGTGACGTTCCCCGCCGCGCTGCGCAGCATCGTGCGCCACGATCCGGACGTGATCATGGTCGGGGAAATCCGCGACTTCGAAACCGCGCACCTTGCCCTGGAAGCGTCGCTGACCGGCCACCTGGTGTTCGCCACGCTGCACACCAACTCCGCGGTGGGAGCCCTGACCCGACTGCTCGACATGGGCTGCGAGCCGTACCTGGTGTCCAGTGCGATGATCGGCGTGATGGCCCAGCGCCTGGTTCGCAAGATCTGCCCGAACTGCCGAAAGGCGTTCACCGCGAACCAGGCCGAACGCAAGCTTCTTGATGTTCCCGAGGAGCGGACGGAAGTGAAGATCTACCGCGGCGCCGGTTGCGCCCGGTGCGGCCGCAGCGGCTACTACGACCGGCTCGGCATCTTCGAGTTCGTTCCGTTCGACAGCGGGCTTGGCGACCTGGTGATGAACACCGCCTCGACGGAAGCGATGTACCGCCACGCGATCGAGCACGGAGCGGTCATGCTCCGCGACGACGCCATGCAAAAGGTGCTTCGCGGCCTCACGACGCTCGAAGAGGCGATGCGCGTCACCGTTGTGGACTTGTAACCGAGTCCACCATCTCCCGCAGGGCGCGAATATGATCGGGCGTCGTGCCGCAGCATCCGCCGATGATGTTCACCCCGATCGACACCAGCTCTTTCGCCCGCTTGGCCATGAACTCCGGCGATTCGCTGTAGACGGGTACGCCGTTCTTCGTGTCGGGCAGGCCCGCGTTCGGCTGGATGAGCAGCGGAAATTCGGTGATCTCGCGGAACCGGCGGGCGATGCCGATCATCTGGCCGATGCCCTGCCCGCAGTTCGATCCGACCACGTCGGCCCCGGCGTCGCGCAGCCCGGATACGGCATGCTCGATGTCCGTGCCCATGATGGTGAAGTAGCCGCGCGGCGTCGCCTCGAACGTCATCGTGGCCATCACGGGGATGTCGGCAGAAACCTCCTTCGCCGCCTGCACCGCCAGCCGGGCCTCCGCCAGATCGATCATCGTCTCGACGCAGATCACGTCGACCCCGGCGTCGATGAGGACCTCCATCTGCGTCCGAAAGGTGGCGAGCACATCGTCCGGGTCGGCCTCGCCGTACGGCTGGAGCATCCTGCCGCTGGGCCCGCACGATCCGGATACGTAGGCGCGGTCGTCGACGGTGCTGCGCACCGCGCGAACCGCCGCGCGGATGATGTCGCCGGCTTGGTCATCCAGCTTGTAGATCGCCAGCTTCAGCGGCGACGCGCCGAACGTGTTCGTCTGCACGATTTCGGCGCCGGCCTGCAGGTACTCCGCCGCGATTTCTGCGAGGATTTCCGGGTCCGTCAGGTTCAGCGATTCCGGGCAGTGCCCGGGTTTGAGGTTCCGGCGGAAGAGCATCGTGCCCATCGCGCCGTCAGCCACGAGCGGTTTCGCCTCCTTGATTCGCTGCATGAATGGCTGCATGACAATGTCGCCTCCGCAAAAGCTGTGATTCGCCAGTTCACCAAAGTCTGAATCGCTATCGATCCGGCCGTCC
>JBECKQ010000156.1:0-25401 GCA_040235375.1 Phycisphaerae bacterium
CGCCGCAAAGTCGCGCATGTCTACGTCGCCGTCGCAATTGAAGTCCGCCTCCCGACACCCGCCCGGATAGGCGATCCCAGGGCCGTTCAGGCAACCGGCGAAGATGCCGTAGTCGTCGAGGTCGATATCGCCGTCGCCGTCGATGTCCTTGTTTGGCAGGCAGCCGAACGTCGTCACGCAGCCGATGAATCCGATCACGGCCTCATGCGTCGGTGAGCTCGCGGTCGTGCTGGCCGACTGACTGACCAGGAGCAGGTTGTCGTCCGTTCCATTCGCGACGAGCGCACCGGGCGTCGTGTTGACGCACACCATGATGTGCGTCGTCCCCGGACCCTCCGGCACCGCGTGACCGGGTTGCGTCATTACCAGCGTGGCGACAACCAGCAGCGATACGACCAATGTGCATCCGAGCGAGTGCCGCGACAGGCGAATCATGAGCGGTGTCATGATGTATCTCCTTCTTCTGGCGGGCATCGCCCGGATTCACTCGCCGGCCGGACCGTCGGCGATCGCCGGAACCGCCGCGCCCTGTATCTGGCCCGCGGGAATCGGCTGCGGCCGGCCGTGCGCCGGCCTGACCGCCGGCGCCTCGTCGTTCAGCGTCTCCGCACCATGGACACCATTGGCCGCCGTGCGCGTCACGTTTACAACCGGCTCACCGGGCGTTCCGCCATCGACGAATTCGTCGGCGAGGTCCGGCCCGTGGGCCCGGTTGACCTCCGCCGGCTCGTCCGGCTGGAACAGGTTGGTCTTGCGGAATTTCGGGAGGCGCAGATGGGAATAGCCGCTTCGGTTACAGATCACCTTGTAGTCGAAAGTGGCATTGGACGTCCCGCCCCTCAGTTCTTGAACCACGAAGCCGTCGGTTCCTTTCTTCACGAACACGCCGTTGCAGTCGTCCGTCAGCGTCACCATCACGCGCATCGGATGCTTGTTGTTGATCACCACGGTCTGAAGAAAGCCCGGATCGAGCTTGATTTCCGCCTTGCCTTCGTCCAGTTTCCCGGATCCGACATCCTCAAACCACATCTCCGGGCCTTCGGTGCAGAAAAACATGCGTTCTTCGCCGTCGATTTCGACGATCGCGCTCTTGACGTCTGCCGACACGTTGCCGTCAATCGTCAGGAACCCGCCTCCCGCCGAGAAGCCGCTGTCCAGCTCGATGACCTCGGCTCCGTCTTCGGCAAGCATCTCCAGCACCGATCCGTTGCCGCCGCCGGAGAATTCCTCGCCGCGGAGCAGGATGCCCGACGCACCGTTGTCCTGGCGCACGTCGATCAGACCGCCGCCGAAATCCTCGCCGTCGATGAGCACGCGGACCGAACTGGCGTTGTTGTTGACCGAAATCGAGCCGGCATCGTCGGCGTTCTGGCCGGTCAGCGTGACCGTCGAACTCCCGTCATCCGCGTGGACCCTCGCCGTGGTACCGAACACCTCAAACGTGGTCGAACCGTCCGTCTGGTGCAGGGCGATCTGACCGGCGCTGCCGTTGCTTCCGTCCAGATCGATGGTGACGGCGCCGCTTGCCTGTTCACGCATCAGGATCTCCCCGCCGGTGCCCGCGCCGTCACGGGCGGAAAGTGTGATCGTCTCCAGGTTGTTCGCGCCGGCCCGATCAAGCAGGCTGATCCGTCCCGAGTCATTCCCGCCGTCGCCGTCCAGCGTGATTGTCGTGCCGCCTCCAAGGTTGTTCATCGTCACCTGCGCCCCCGCGCCGTTGCCCGCGCTCAAAAGCACGCCGTCATTGCCGTTCGCGTTCGCGATGCTCAGAAACGGCCCGTTGGTCGCATCCTCGGCGTCGAGCGTGATGCGCATCTCGCCTGCGCCCTCGTTCATCGTGAGGCGCGACCCGACCCCCGAGCTGCCGCCGGCGACCACGAACGTGCTGGTGCCGTCGACGTTGCGAATGTTCGTGAATCCGTTTCCCAACGAGGAAACGCCGTGCTCCATGATCAGATCGCCGCTGGTGTTGTTGAACTGTGTGAATCCGCCGGAGAAACTGGTTAGCGTCATCACCGGGTCGGCCGAACTGCTGGTGAAAACGTCGATGGTGCCGTCGGCCGTCGGTGACCCCGCGTCGATGTTGTCGGTCAGTTCCTCGTTTTCCACCCGGTCGGCGCGGAACGCGTAACTGTTCGGCGATAGCAGAGCGCGCGGTGACATCTCAATCCCGCCGTCGACCGTCACGCCCAGGTATTTGGTGTTTTCATCAAACACGGCGGCCGGAATCTGGTTGCCCGCCGTACCGACCGTCGTACTGCACACGCCCTCGCTGAAACTCACAATGCGGCCCAGATCGCTGAAGATCGGCGCGCCCGCTGCGGGCACGTCATAGACACGAAAGTCAAGCGTATGATTTCCCTCCAGGCGCACGCCGCCGCCGTCCGTGATCAGCGCCTGAAAGCTCAGCACGCGTCCGGGCGGAGCGAGCGCCGGCTCGCCCAACAAAGGACTCACGAAGCAAAGCCCCGCAACCGGAAGCGCAAGAAATCCCCACCATCGCCACTGTGATTGTCGCATAATCAGCCTCCAAGTTTACGCAAGGCGACAAAAGACATGGACTGGCCCGAATAACTTGACCCTAGCGTCTCGAAAATGCTGAGTCAAGAAGATTCTTGGCCTCCGAGTTATGAGGCGATTGGGGCTGACGTCGTAACTGCGCGTCAATGCTGTATTTATAGAAACAGCATACAGTTAGCTGCCACGAAATCAAACAGCATGTTCACCTTGAACAACATGGTCACCGCGAAATCGTGGCAGTTTCGGTAGGGGTCGGGCGAAGATGGTCGGCGTGTGGTAGTGGTAGGGCGGTTGCCGCTCTGCAAGCGGAGGTCCAGAATGTCGGGCCGTCCTCATCGCCGTCTCTTCGACGGTTCATGTCCGAGGGGCACATGTTATGCTGCGTTGGTTCTACGTCGCTCTTCACCTCCTCGCTGAAGCGGGTGCGGCACGCCGGGGCGCCCGCATCCGATTCCTCAAGGCCCAGGTCGATATGCTGCGCCGGAAGCTCGGCGGCAACCGCGTCATCCCCAGCCCCGACGATCGAGCGCGCCTGCTGGCGATTGGCTAGGAACTCGATCATGACGTGGCCGAGGTCATTGGCATCGTCACGCCGTGAACGTATGCCCGGTGGGTGATGGAGCTTCGGGAAGGGCGGCGGCCGAGACGGGTGGGGCGGTCGAGGATCTTCCGCAATATGCGCGAGTGTGGCGGAAATGCAGACTATGTCCTTCGGCTCGTCCAACTCCTGCCCAATTCGGCCCCACCGCTGCCTCCGGGAGCGGCGACGCCGTTCGAAGACCGAACAACGGCCTCGTCGGGGTCGCGTTCGTCTTTCCAAGGCGTTCCAAACCTGACGGTGCGCTCGCAGGTTGCGCCGTACGGATATCGATGGCCATGTGCATGTCCTCTGCATCGTCACTGGTTGACACCCCATCAGGGCAAGGTGGCGAGGGGAAGTCAAGGCGCTTGCGCAATGATCCCGAGGTTCTATTGAGCATACCGGGGCAGCCGGCGGCGAATTCCGGCGTGACCGGGGTCGGTCGCCCAGACCCACCTGATTCTACAGGCCAGGATGCTGGCCAGCTCAAGCGGCTGAGCATTTGCTCAAGGCAGACAGCGATCATTCGATTCGTGGCGCACCGGCGCAGTCGCTGGATCGCCGACCGGGACTGAACCGCGTCTTGCGGTCCAGCTCCTTGGAACTGATAATGTGGTTTGCATTCCGCCGCCCCGGTGCCCGTGCATCCAAGTGGGGCGATGGATGCGCTATCGGCGCGGGATGGGCGGATCCCTTGATCACCTGCAGGTGGGAACAAGTGGCTCATTCGGAACACCTGATAGTACATAGACTTTACCAGCTCGGACTGATCGGGCAATAGGAAATCGAGCCAGTCGAAAGGAGGGTGCAGTGAAGGATACGCTAATCAACCATTGCTTGCGGAGCGCTCTCTACGCGTTCAGCATGTTACTCTGTGCGGTGAACCTGGGGTGCTCGGCGTCGCCCCTTGGTCTTGCCATGCACATCGCCGGGGATGCCGTCCATGACGTCGATCAGAAAAAGCGTTCCACGGAGCTTGTGGGCGCGCCCGTAGCACAGGCCGACACGCTGTTCGGTGCACCGGTCGAGGTCCTGACCGATACACGAAGCGAACGAGAGTGGAGGCTTTACCACGTCCCGGCGGACCTTCTGGACACCTGTCGATACGTGGTCGAAGTGAAAGACTCGCGCATCCTCGCCGTGGACAAGATCCAGAAGCATTCGGACGTCGTCCTGGAGGAGGGGCTGCTTGCAGTTCTTCGCCCCAAGGTCAAGGATAAACGACCGGCAGAGTGCGAAGCGAATCTCAAGATGGGACCGGCGCTGCTTACCGTCCGCAGCAAGACCACCGGTCAGATGATCCAGCTTTATGACGCGCGGGTCCTGAAGGAGCTTCAGAGACCGTACTACTGCATCTTGCGCTTCGGCCCAACAGACACTTGTGAGCAGATCAGCCTCGCCAAGATGTACTCTTCCGCCGCAGACGACCTGAGTCGGGAACAGGGTGCCTAGTCCCACGGTCATCGAAACCGATGCTTCACGGACGACGTACGATGTTGCGCCCACCCGCCAGCTCATCCCCGAGAAAGACGGAGCCGATTCTCAGGTGACCTGGCTTGGCTTCGCTGCTGGGTCAAAACCAGCTATTGTACGACCCCCATCCTCCTGCGTATGGGTTTCGCGTGTGTTTCTCCGGGCAGGTTTCCCCCGGGCGATGCGCTGCCATGGGGCGTATTTCCGGCCCGGCAGGCCGGACGAATCACCGTTTATCCTATGTTTTTGAGATTCGCTGGACGCGTGCCAGCGATCGCCCTTCCAGAAAGCGTGATTGCCACGGCGACGACCGCGGGAGAAAATGACACGCAGGGAGCGAAAGGCATACTGGGCAGAATCAAGGACGGGGATATATCACCCTGCGTGGTCAGCGAACCAGCTAAGTCGTCGTGGCCAGCGTAATCCTGCTCGTTGCGCTGATCGTTGAGTTCGGCCGGATCTCACGTCGATACCGCAGGCAGCCGGAGCGGAATCATGGGGTCGGGCATGTCCCCTCCGATCTTATGCTCCACTTGGCTCACGACAGCGTCCGGCTTATCGCCGCCATGCGCGTTTTTGCCGCCACCGGGAAAGTGCGCCGTTACAAGTTGCCCCAGGGGGTCCTCGCATGAGACCACGCTTTTACAACCATAGCATCGCCCGGAGGCTACAGCTTGGCGTAGGCGTCGCGGCCGGGCTGGTGCTCGGGTCGACCGTGTGGTTGAACTACCGCGCCAGCCGCGACGAATTGAAGCACCAGACGAACACCAAGGCTGTTTCGGACATTCGCGCCGCCGCCTGTCGACTGGATGATTTCATCGCGCGCGTCGGCATGTTGCCGCGCAGTATCGCCATCCGGCAAAAGACGCATGGAGGCGATCCCGATCCAGAGATGGTTCCTTATCTGCGCGAACTCCTCCGTCAGACGGCGCCCGAGGAGGTCTACGGCGTCTACATCGCCTACGAGCATAAGAACTGGGAAAATGCGGACGCATGCCTCGCGGTGCACCGCAAGAACTGGCCCGCCCTGACCCCGGTGGAATACGACTACCACGAGTCGAAGCAGGAGTGGTACAACGGTCCGAAGCTTTCCCGGGCGTTCTACGTGACGGAGCCGTACTTCGATCAGGGGGCCGGCAATATCAGCATGGTAAGCCTGACCGTGCCGGTCTTCGATGCGGACGCTAACTTCATCGGTGTCGCCGGGGCGGACTTGGCACTCGAGCGCATCCGAAAAATGGTGCGTTCGATCCACCTGCAGGCTACCGCCGAGGGAGGGAACGGTGACGCCGCCAATGAATATGCAATGCTCGTCAGCCGCGCCGGGAAGATTGTGGCGCATCCGGATGAGCAGCTCATGCTTCGCGAAGGCTTCCCCGGCGCCGACCTGACGAGCCAACTCGGCGGACAGTACGTGCAGGCCAAGCCCGAGGGATTTGCGACCGTGGAAATGAATGGCGAACGCCGGCAGCTTTACTGGGCGGAGTCGCCGCTGACCGGTTGGAAGGTCGTCCTCAATGTTTCCGAGGACGCGATTCTCGCGCCCGTACGCGAACTGACCTTGCACTCCGCGATGGTCGGGGTGGGTGGCTTGCTGGCCATGGTCGTGATCGTGTCCGCCATCGCGGGACGCCTTGTCCATCCGTTGCAGGGCCTGACCCGCACGGCTGCCGCCGTCGAGCAGGGGAGCTTCCGCGAAGAAATGCTGGGCTTCCTCCCCCGTCGCCACGACGAACTTGGCGAACTCGCGCGCGGCTTCCAGAAGATGGCGCGCGAAATCCAGGTTCGCGAGCAGCGTCTGGCTGACTGGAACCAGAACTTGGAGCATACGGTCGCGCAGCGTACGGCAGAGCTTTCCGCTCACGCGGACGAGCTGGAAAAACTGACCCGGCAGGCGCAAGAAAGGGGCACCCTGGAGTCGAGCCTGTCGGCGTTGAACACGCGTCTTCGCGGGAATCTGACCGTCGCCCAGGTCGCGGAGCGGGGACTGGCAGGCGCGGTGGAGTTCCTGGCAGCGCCCATGGCCGCGTTGTTTGTCGCGGGAGCGGACGGGGCCTTTCACCGACTCGCCGCGCACGGCTACCCGGATCGCCCCGACATCCCGAAGTCGTTTGTTCCCGGCAGTGGCACGGTCGGCAAGGCTGGGCAATCCCGCTGTCCGGTGTTCAGCGAGCCGGACCCAGGAGGCCACCGCGTGCAGTTCGGATTCGGGGCCGTGGCTCCGGCTGACATCGTGGCCTATCCACTTCTGGCCGATGAAACGCCGGTGGGCGTGATGGAGCTCTGCCTGCACCACCCACTAAGTGAGACGCAGACCCGATGGCTGGAGAGAGCATCCGAGACGATGGCGAATGTACTCCGCTTCGCGCGGGAGAGCGCCGAACGACGGCAAGCCGAGGAGCAGACGCGGCTCATACTCGACTCCACCTCCGAGGGCATCTTCGGCGTGGACACCGACGGCCGGATTACCTTCGTGAATCCTGCCGCCTGCCGACTGCTGGGTTACACGACCGGCGAATTCGTCGGCCGGGACTCCCACAGCCTCTTTCATCATCACCGTCCCGACGGTGGCGAGTGCCCGCTGGACGAGTGCCCCATGCTTGGCGCCTACAGGCAAGGCAAGGCAAGCCGCGTGGATGACGAATACCTGTGGCGCAAGGACGGGACGGCGCTTCCCGTCGAGTATGGCGCCACGCCGATTCTGAAAGACGGCACGGTCTTGGGCGCGGTGATCAGCTTTGCCGATGCCACCGAACGGAAACGCCACCTGGAAGCCCTGGCCGCCAGCGAGCGCAAGACTCGCCGGATCCTCGAGACTTCCAACGAGGGATTCTGGGTGATTGACAACACGGCCCGCACGACCGAAGTCAACGACGCCCTGTGCCAGATCCTGGGTCGCCCCCGGGATCAGATCATCGGCCGCAGCGTTTTTGATTTCACGGACGAGGAGAATGGCCGTATCTTCAAGGAGCACATTGCGCGGCGGGAAAAAGGCGAGTCCGGTTCGTACGATGTCACCATGCTGAGACCAGACGGCCGTTGCGTGCCCTGCCACGTCAGTGCCACGCCGCTCCTCAATGAACAGGGTGTCAAGATCGGTGCGTTTGCGATGTTTACTGACATCACCGAGCGCAAGCGCGCCGAGGCGGAAGTGCAGGACCGGCTGCTGTTTCAGCAGGCCCTCCTGAACAGCATCCCGTACCCCATGTTCATCAAGGACGCCGAGACGCGTTTCCTGGGCTGCAATGCTGCCTACGAAAGGGCCTTCGGCGTCTGTAGCGAGGACATGCGAGGCAAGTCCGTTCTCGACCTGGAGTACATTCCGGTGGAAGACCGACGGAAATTCCACGTCGAGGACACCTCCGTCATCCGAGACGCGAGCCGCCTGAGCTACGAACTGCCGATCGCGTACGCCGACGGGCGGACGCACGTGACCCTCTACTCCGTGGATGGCTTCCGTCTCGCCGACGGGCGTCCCGGCGGCCTGATAGGCCTGCTCGTGGACATAAGCGATCGGAAACGAGCCGAGGAGAGGCTTCGGGAGGCGATGAAAGCGGCCGAGGCGGCCACGCAGGCCAAAAGCACCTTTCTGGCCACCATGAGCCATGAGATCCGCACACCGATGAATGCGATCATCAACATGAGCGGCCTCGCCTTGGAAACGGCGCTGACGCCGAAGCAGTACCAGTACGTAAGTGTCGCTCACTCCTCGGCAGAGAGCCTGCTGGGCATCATCAATGACATCCTCGACTTCTCGAAAATAGAGGCCCAGAAGTTGACGCTGGAGGAAGCGCCCTTCGGGTTGCGGCACGAGTTGGAGCAGGTCACCGAGACGTTCCGCTCAAAAGTGATCGAGAAGCACGTTGAACTCATTGTGCATGTTCCGACAAACGTCCCCGATCGCCTCGTTGGTGATGCCCTGCGGTTCCGGCAAGTCGTGACGAACCTCGTCGGCAACGCGTTCAAATTCACGGAGCAGGGGGAGGTCGTCGTTCAGGTCACGACGGCCAGCGGTTCCCCGGCCGGCGACCCCACCCCACCGGGCAAGCTCGACCTGCTCCTGAGCGTGCGTGACACAGGGATCGGAATGACGGAGGAGCAGCAGAGGAAACTCTTTGAGGCCTTCAGTCAGGCCGACACTTCCACGACGCGAAAGTACGGCGGCACGGGCTTAGGTCTGGCCATCAGCCGGCGCCTCGCGCGAATGATGGGCGGCGACATCACCCTGCAAAGCGAAGCCGGGGTCGGCAGTACCTTCACGTTTACCGCCCGCGTCGCCTTCGAGAGCACGCACGAGACGACCGTTCCCATGCCGCCCGCCAGTATCCGGGAGCGACCGGTTCTCGTAGTGGATGACAGCCCGACAAGCCGTGAGCTGTTGAACACGTTGCTAACCGGGTGGTCCGTCCCCGCCGTGGCTGCAGGGACGGCGGAAGACGCGCTGGCACTTCTGGAGCAACACAATGGAAAGGAGGGACGCGACCCCTTCGGACTTGTAATCCTCGACTGGATGCTGCCGGGGATGGATGGCATCGAGGCCGCAAGCCGCATCCGCGCGCGGACGGAGACGCGGTCGCTGCCGATTGTCGTCATCAGCGCTTACGCCGGAAAGGAAGAGGAGGCGCGCTGTGCCGAGGTCGGCGTCAACGTCTTCCTCCCCAAGCCGATCACCGCCTCGTCCCTGCTCAATGCGGTCGTCGAGGCGCAGGGCGCCAAGGTCCACGCCGTCCGTCGCGCGCTGGACGTGCCCTTGGAGAAGGAATTCATGGGTGTGCGAGCGCTGCTGGCCGAGGACAATGAGGCCAACCAATTGGTGGCGCTCGAGTTGCTCTCCCGGCTGGGAATCGAACTGGACGTGGTCGGCGACGGCCAGGAGGCAGTCGAGATGGCGCGTGGCAATGCCGGTCGCTACGCGGCCATCCTGATGGACATGCAGATGCCCAGGATGGACGGGCTGGAAGCCACCCGCGTCCTGCGTGCGGATCCGGCCTTTCGCGACCTTCCGATCATCGCGATGACCGCCAACGCCATGAAACAGGATCTCGACGCGTGCCTGGCCGCCGGCATGAACGACCACATTATCAAGCCCCTCGATCGAGCAGCGATGCTGGCAACGCTGCGGCGGTGGCTCCCGCGTAGCGTGGCGGACACCGCCTCGAAAACCGCGGCGGACCATCCGCCCCCCGCAGCGCCCGAGGTGCCGCCCCCCGTTCTCCAAGGTATCAATGTGAGGGACGCGCTCAGAAGGCTCGGTATCGGGTTCGACAGCCTGCGCAAGATGCTCATTCGCTTCGCGGACGGCCAGGGCCAGACCCTGGAGGAGTTGCGGACGGCCGTGTCCGCGGGCGATCTGGCCGCTGCCATACGACACGCGCATGCCATCGCCGGCGCCGCCGGAAACCTGGGCGCAGAATCCTTGCGAGCGGCGGCGAAGGCGCTCGAGCGGGCAGGTCGCGAAGGACGCAGCGACCTCCAGGATCTGCTGCGTGAGGTAGACGAGCGCGCCGCGTCCGTCTTGCGCACTATAGATTCCCTACGGGAGGCGCCCGCGAGCATGCCGCCGGTTACTGCGCCGCCGTCCGATCCGGCGAAACTGCGAATGACGCTGGAGAAGTTGGAAGCGGCGCTCAGCAACTTCGACTTGTCGGCATCGGGTGAGGCGCTCACCGAACTGGACCGCCTCCAAGCGCCCGTCGGCATGGCCGCAGATCTGGCACGCGTGCGCGAGTTGATAGATGGTTACGAGTACGACGAAGCGGGCCAAATCGTCGCCCGGCTGCTGGAACGGTAGACGAGGAATCATGATGAAAAATCTGTCCGAGTGCCGGGTGCTGATCGTTGACGACGTGAAAGCCAACGTCGATGTCCTGGTGAACGCATTGCGGAGCGATCACAGGCTCAGCGTAGCACTCGACGGAGAATCCGCGCTGCGCAGCATCGAGAAGAGTCCGCCCGACCTTGTGCTGTTGGACATTGTGATGCCCGGACTTGACGGATACGAGGTGTGCCGCCGGATGCGAGCAACGCCTGCCACCCACGACATTCCGGTGATGTTCCTCAGCTCACTGGAGGAGGTGAAGAACAAGACACTCGGCTTCGAGGTCGGCGGAAACGATTACTTGACCAAGCCCTTCGAGATCCTGGAGGTCAAGGCCCGAGTGCGATCGCTCCTCAAGGCGAAAGCGTATTCCGACGCCGTGAAGGAGAGGATCGCTGCGGAACTGGCCATCGCCCGGGATATACAGCTCGGCATCCTCCCCCGGGATATCGCCGCCTGCGTGGCGGATGCGGGCCTCGATGTGTGTGCCATCCTTGAGCCAGCCCGCGAGGTCGGCGGCGACCTTTATGAAGTATTGCGCCTCGACGATGGTCGCTTGCTCGTGGCCATCGGCGATGTATCCGGCAAGGGCATACCCGCGGCTCTCTTTATGGCGGTGACGACCACGTTGCTGCGGATCATGGCACGACAGTACCGCAAGCCCGAGGAGATCCTGCTTCAGGTGAACGATGCCTTGGCCGTGCAGAATCCCCGTAACATGTTCGTGACTCTGCTGTGCATGATCATCGATCCTTCGACGGGCATCATTACGTGCGCTAACGCCGGCCATCCCTCCGCCGTACTGCTTCGACCGGGTGTCGCACCTCGCGTGACGCTGGAGTCCACTGCGCTACTGTCCGGCATTGTGGCGGGAACAAAGGTTGGTAGCGAGACGATGACGCTCGAGCCAGGAGACACGTTGGTGCTCTACACCGACGGTGTGACCGAAGCCTTCAACGCGGAGGGTGCGATGTTCGGGCAGACGCGGCTCCTCGAATGCCTCGGCGGCGTCACCGGCCAACCCGTCGATAAGGCCGTTTCCATCGTTCTCGATGCCGTCCGTCGTCATGCAGCGGATTGTCCCCAGTCAGACGACATCACCGTGATTGCGGTTCGGAGAGCGGGCTGAGTTGGACGCTGACGGAAAACGCAACCCGCCGCAGGCGTGGCTCACCTTCCAGAACACTCACGAAACTCTGGTCCGTGCCGACACATGCCAGCGGGTCCAGGCCCCCGGGTTATGAGCGGATTTCGCCCCTTGACGTAAATCCTGCTCACGCCCGCATTTACCGCTGTTGGCTGGCTTTAGGGGTTTTCCCTTATGCCCCATGTAGAGTCAATTGCACCATGTTTGTCGCCGGAGCGGGCACAAAAACGGGCACAATTTCCGGGGCGGTAGGGCGTAGCTGCAGCTCATCGGGAGCGTCGTATTAGCGCGCCAACCTGTTGGCGCCCCGCTGCTGACGCGGCGCGCAGTGGCTCCGAAATACCACGACCCGCAAATCCTTGCGTCTGAGAGGCTTAGGAACAGCACGGCCGGCGCTTCCATCACTGGAACGGCCGTTGCATGGGAGGGGCGCATACGACATAAACGAACGGAAATGAGATCGCCGACACGCTGGTCGCCACGCTAGTGACGCTCGTCGTCGCCTCCGTTATCTTCGTGATCTTCGTCGAGAACGTGCGCCTGGTCATATGGGCCGCCACAGGCTCGCAAGTTGTGGGCGGCGAGCGCGTGGCACGGCGCGATCGACGGACCTGATGAAAGGTAAGACCCATGAGCATCACGAAATCTCCCATCCGGCCAGAACCATCGCAGAGCGTGCCGATCGAGCCGACGCTGCTTCAGCAGTACGGGTGTGGTCCGATCCAGTTCACCCAGGCTGATAACGGGTTGTACGACCGGCACCTGCTGTTCGACAACGTGATGCCAATCGATGCCGCCGGACCGCGCGACTGGTTCGAGGCTTTCGCCCGCTCGGTGCGCGATGTGCTCTCGCAGCGGTGGGTGCACACCGAGGAGACCTACGACCGTGAGAATCCCAAGCGCGTCTACTACCTTTCGATGGAGTTCCTGATCGGCCGGTCGCTCCACAACAACGTCACCAACCTGTTGCTCGAACCGGTCGCGCGGCATGCCGCCGCAGCCAAAGGCATCCAGCGGATGGAACTGCTGGAACAGGAACCGGACGCGGGTCTGGGCAATGGCGGGCTTGGCCGACTGGCGGCCTGCTTCCTGGACTCGATGGCGACCATGCAGCTCCCCGCAATGGGATATGGCCTGCGCTACGAGTACGGCATCTTCCGCCAGACTATCCTGAATGGCTGGCAACGCGAACAGCCGGACAATTGGCTGCGCCGGCCGGACCCATGGGAAGCGGCACGCCTGCACGAAGCCGTTGAAATCCCGCTCGCATCTTCGATCGAGCTCCGCAACGGAACACTGCGGGCGATACCGGGCCGGCCGTCCACTTTAATCGGCATTCCGTTCGATCGGCCGATCGTCGGTTACGGCGGCAAGACCATTAACACGCTGCGCCTTTGGGCCGCCGCAGCGCCGGATTACTTCGATTTCCAGCGGTTTAGCAGCGGCGACTTCGTCGGCGCGCTGGCCGAGACGCTCGGCGCCGAGTCGCTCACGCGCGTGCTCTATCCCGACGATTCCACGTCCATGGGTAAGCGCCTGCGCTTCGTGCAGGAGTACTTCCTTGTCACCTGCTCACTGGCGGACTTGGTGCGGCGCTTCCGGCGCGGCAATGCGGACTGGACCGCGCTTCCACAAAAGGTCGCCATCCAGCTCAATGACACGCACCCGGCCTTGGCGGTTCCCGAGTTGATGCGCATCCTGCTCGACGAGGCCAAGCTGAGCTGGGACCAGGCATGGGACCTCACAAAGAGGACGCTCGCCTACACGAATCACACGCTCCTCCCAGAAGCGCTGGAGAAGTGGCCGCTGGATTGGTTCGAGCCGATCATTCCGCGCAACCTGGAGATCATCTACGAGATTAATCGCCGGTTCCTGGATGACGTGCGGTCGCGCTATCGCGGCGATGAACAGCGCGTTGCTCGCATGAGCCTCGTCGAAGAGGGGCCCCAGCGCAAGATCCGCATGGCCAATCTGGCCATCGTCGGCTCGCACAGCACCAACGGTGTGGCGGCCATCCACTCGGAGCTCCTGCGGACGACGACGGTCCGCCACTTCGCCGAGATGTTTCCCGAACGCTTCAACAACAAGACGAACGGCGTGACGCCGCGGCGGTGGCTGTTGCTGTGCAACCCGGCGTTGGCCGACACGATCACGGACGCGATCGGCGACGGCTGGATCACCGACCTCGGCCAGCTCGCCAAACTCAAGCCGCTCGCCGACGACCAAGGCTTCCGCGATGCGTTCCGTAACGCCAAGCGCCAGGCCAAGACGCGGTTCGCCGACTGGCTCAAGGCCACCTCGGGGCAGACGGTCGATCCGGACACGATTTTTGACTGCCAGGTCAAGCGCATCCACGAGTACAAGCGGCAACTGCTCAACGCCCTGCGGATCGTGGTGGTCTACAACCGCCTGCGCGCCAACCCGCACCTCGACATACCGCCGCGGACGTTCTTCTTTGCCGGCAAGGCCGCGCCGGCTTATCAGCTGGCCAAGGCCATCATCAAGTTCATCAACAACCTGGCCGGGACTATCGAAGGGGACCCGGCAATTCGCGGGCGGATCAAGGTCGTGTTCCTGCCCGACTACCGCGTCACGCTGGCCGAGCGCCTGATCCCCGCGAGCGACGTGTCCAACCAGATCTCTACCGCGGGTTACGAGGCCAGCGGCACGAGCAACATGAAGTTCATGATGAACGGCGCACTGACGATCGGCACCCGTGATGGCGCGACGATCGAAATGGCGGAGGAGGCCGGCGAGGAGAACCTCTTCCTCTTCGGCCTGACGGCACAACAGGTCGCGGAGAGTCGCGGATGGTACAATCCCCACTGGCACTACCAGCACGAGCCGGAAACCCGCACGGCGCTCGACCTGATTTTCTCTGGGCACTTCGACCAGTCGGAACCGGGGGTTTTCGACATTCTTCGCGATACGCTCCTCACGCGGGGAGACTACTACATGCACCTGGCCGACCTGACGTCTTATCTGGAGGCGAGCCAGCGGCTAGGCGAACTGTGCGCCAATCCGGACGCCTGGACGCGCAAGGCTATCCTGAACGTGGCCGCTTCGGGGAGGTTCTCCAGCGACCGGACCATTGCCGAGTACGCAAACGAAATTTGGGACGTCAAACCGTGCATTATCAAATGACAACTCTGGGTGCACCCTTCCGTGTTACAAGGCGATTGAGGCAGAATTCGCAAGTGCGCGTCAATGGTGTATTTACAGCAATAGCATACACTTGCCTTCCACGAAATCACAGCATGTTCACCATGAGCAACATGTTAGCCGGGGAATCGTGGCACAATCGTGGCAGTTTTCGGGGCGGGTCGGGCAAAGATGGTCGGCCTGTGGTAGCGATGGGGCGGTTGCCCGAGTGTGAGGGACGAACCAGCGTGTCGAGCAGTTCTCGTTTTCGCGTCGACGACGGCCTGCGTTCAGGATTCACGCCGGCAGATCTCGGCCATCTTGCTCTCGCCGTCGATTGACTCAATCGCCAACTTCAGCTTCTTTTGCGCGGTCCCCAGTCGTCGCAGCTTCTTCTCGCTCATCGATCTTCCTCCGATTGGTGCACCTCCATCCTTGAACAGCAGCTGGCCTATCGATGTCATTCGAAGCAGTTCCAGAAGCACGAGAGCGAGCAGGGATAGCAGGAGAAGATGAAGTCGGCGAGGAAAAAGCCCAGGATGACGCCGGTTGCTGTAATGGCCAGAAGAGCGAGCCCGCCGAATGCCGTGGCGACTGTGACGCTCGCCGTTCCAACGCTGGTTGCCAACAGATATTTGCTGCCGGCGGCGACCGCGCCCCAGATCAGTCCAGCAATGGTGGCTCCGTCCGTGACGACACGCCGCAGAACGCGGACCGAGGTCGGATCTTTCGCCTCTGCGGTGCGTACACCGGACGCGCGCCTGGACAACGCGGACTCCGACGAGGCGACGACTTCACGGCCTTCGACAACGGCTTGCACACGTCCAGGATTGGCGTCGAGCCATGCGCGCAGGCCGGCGGCATCAACGCCCGTCGCGTTCTCCATCGTGGTCAACGCCGCACGAAGGGCTTCGTCGGACAGGTCAAGGTTGACGGTCTCCGAGAAAGTTGTGCCATTCTCGCTGATCGCCAGTTCGACGGAACTCGAATCATCTGCCCAGTTCAGGCTAACGTTCAGATCGGGCCCCGTGACTTTTGTAGGCCGGGAGCGCTCGTCAACCTGCATGTCCACCTGTCCGGCGGGGGCGACGATGCTGTAGCGATCGACAATCCCCTCGTGGCGATACACGGTCACGGCCAGGTTATCGCCCGTATCGCGGAATGCAGCCAGCATGTCGTCAAAAGGATCACTGACGACCGTCAACGTGTCCGTGGCGACATCGGCCAGCGCGGTGCGCGACTCCACTGCGTAGGGGGAAAACGACCATTCGCCGTATTCCCACTTGCCGTGCAGCAGCGCTCCGTCGAGTACCACTTCTCCACTCCATTGCAGGCGATTGTCGGGATCGTCCGAAGGCCACCAATTCCCTTCAAAGTGGTCGCCGGTCCAGAGAGCATCGATGACGTAGTCTGCTTCGTCATACGTATCCTCGATTCGGAGTGTGGTGCCATCGTATGTCACGTGCGCTCGGCCGATCGATTGTGCCGGCGTCGACGGAGTCTCGTAATCAGTGGAGACGCTGGTCCACGTGCCGCTCAAGTCGGCGGGATCCGGCGAATCGACGCGAGTGAAGCCGAATGAGGCCGTCTCGTCGCCGCTCCAATGTCCGTAGATGGTCGTCCCCGTGGCGTCGACGTATCCGGACCATTTGGTCGTTGATTCCGATGTACTCTGGAATCGTCGGCCATCAGACGTCGCGAAGATTGACCAATACCCGCCGGCGGCATAGTCGCTCTCGTAGAGCACGCGGTGACTGTCATCACGCTGATGGACGTAGAGATAGGTGCCGTCGAAGATAATCTCAGCCTGACCATGAAGGGCGTTGGTCATGGCGCCATTGTTGTAGCTGCTCATCCACCGGCCGGTCAGCGGCGATCCAGCCATCGGCGGATCTTCATTCCGCGCGTACGTCCGCTGCGTGACAGATGCATCGGGGCCCTCGATCCACACGAAGAGTTCCTGACCGGCATTGTCGGGCAGGCCGATCCAGCGCTCGCCGTCGCTGTTGTTCCCGACAAAACCGCCCGATTGGTTCCACTGTGCGTCGAAGCGCTGGTATGTATCGGCAGGGTTGAGCACGCTGAGCGTACGGCCGTCGTAAGCGCAGATTAGACCGTCACCGGATACGGCCTCTGTCCAACTCCCGGTCAGTTTGGGCACCGGGCCGGCGGGTTTGCGGAGCTTCCAGACGCGCGCCATGTCCCCTTCCCTTGCGGTGAGTGTGAGTGCGGCGCCGTCGTTGGAGAGATCGCCTCGGCAGGCCAGCGGGTCGCCGAAGAGACTGGAGATATCCACATCGCCCGTTGTCAATGCAGGACTGCAGGTGCCGTTGAACACGCTGCCGGAAACCTGGCCGTTGAAGTCCCAGCCGCCGCCGTCGTCTTCAGCGATCGTGATGGTCACGGTGTCACCGAATCGACCGATCGTCGCCAGACCCTCGAGGACCGCACCATCGGCGTCGCGCGTGCTTATCCAGTAGCCGTCTATCGCCAGGGCATCCGGCGTCGCGTTGGAATCGTCCACATTGCTGTCATTCATGCTCCCATCGACGTCGCTATTGTCGCCATTGTCACCCGTATCCTGATTGTCATTGCGGCCATCGATGTCGACGTTCTGCCCGGGTGAGAGGAGGCTTCCCTGATTGCACCCACCCGACCAGACTGCGCACTGCCCGGCAAGCATCAGCCAGACGCAGACAACTCTCAGCGTGTGGTTCATCGGTGTGCCAGGAGCAGTCCAGTCGTTGTGCATGACATACCTCCAGAACTGGTGGCGACATTTGCGCTACAACGCTGCCTACGGCTGCCGAACGCAGTCGCCTGTCCAGGTGCGCGGCGCAGTCGTCGCGAGCATTTCGAAATCACTGATCTCGAGTGCGGTTAAGGCTCGTGTGTCGAGGAGACCGGACCACTTCGCGTCCGTAAAGCGATCACTCTGCGCGGTGAGCGCGATGTTGCCGGCGTCCGCCAGAAACATGCCATAGCGCTGCACGGCACGGGCCACAACGCGGGCACCCTCGCTTGGCAGCGAATCGATCGGGAAGTCAGCCCGCAGACGAAAACGCGCGCCGTACGGCGGCGCCGATGGTCCGCCGCTCGTTGCGCCCGTTGAATGCGTGGCCGGTGCGGCGTAACTCAGTTCGCGGATGCGGTCGTTCGGCAGGATGAAGCGTATGGCATGGTCGATCTCACCTGCCGCGACTTCGTCGGCGGTGAAGAGAAGGGGGGCGATGGGGAAACCGGCGGCGTCAGCGCTTGTGCAATCGAGCCCGCGACCCGAGGAACCGTAATTGTGCGAGAGATCCCATACGCTGAGGCATCCTCCGTAGAAATCATTTTCCGTGATGTTCGCCCTCCACATCTCGTACAGCGTGCCTGTCGATTCGTCGACGACGATCAGGTGGCAGTCCCCGTCATTCATACATTCGAGGCCACTCTCGCCTTCGAGCGCCCCGCCGGCCGGCACGGGAACCGGGTCGAGGTCGCAGTCGGGCAGGAAGTGATCCTCCGTCGGCGTGAACGATCGAAGTGGCGTATTCTCGTCGGCGGTGAGCACCTCGATCGAGAAGTCGATGCGCATTTCGCCTGTGCCCCAGCCGCCCTTAGCGCTGAGCCACGAAATGACCTCGTCGGAATCGTCGTCGAGTGGCGCGCTGGACACATCTTCATACCAGACCGGCCAGGATGAGAACCGTGCCGCAGCGCCCGCGACGCCGGAGCTGTCTGGAGACATGCCATCTCCGTCATCCACAGCTTCGTCGCTGCCTCCGCAGCCGATACCAATGTCGAGAACGTCGATGTTCTGGACAAGTGTGAACGCGTCGGACCCGTCGGCGTTCATGATCTTGACCTCGTGGAATCCCGGCCCACCGGGGCGATCAAGCCATAACGAGGCGATGCGTCCGTCAGGCAGGATGCACGGCGAGTTGTCGTTGGCAAACGCGCTGGTAACGAGCTCCGGCTGGCCGCCCGAAGTGTCCACGCGCCAGATCTGGCATCCCGGTTCGGCCACGATGGATCCGTCAGGTTCGTAGTCGGGATGATGGAGGGAGCAGCCGACCGCATCCCACTGCGGGCGACCTTCCGTGGTGCGCACCACGCGGAAGCCCTGGCCGTCGGTGCCCACTTCGCAGATTGCCGCTGGTGGTTCGGCGTATTCACCTTCGCCGCAATCGAAGACGACGCTCGAGCCGTCCGCAGAGATGGCCGGCTGGGCGTTGTAAGCGTACGCGGAATCGCCGGTGAGCAGGATCGGAGCGGACCAGCCATTGCCATTGCGCCGGATTGCAAAAAGGTCCGATGAATTGGGGCCGTCGGGCCCGGGGAAGACGATCAGGTCTCCGCCGCTGGCAATCGCAGAAAACGGATCTACTCCCGGTGCATTCACATGGATGACATTGCCTGCGGCCCGGACCACTTCCGCACTGCTGAGATCGAACGGTAGGACGGTCAGGCATGCATAGCCGTCGCATGCGTCGTCGAATCGCTCGGAGTTGAGAACGAGCCATTCACCATCTGGAGAAATGTTCAAAGAGTTGTCATCCACACCTGGGGCCAGTGCATCGAGTTCGGAGCTCACGTTCTCCGGCGTCGCACCCCGTGTTGCTTCAATGCGCCATACAGCGCCATCGTAGGTATACGTCACGAATCCGCGCACAGACGCCGAGTCGCCACAACCCTCGATGGGCGTGTTGGTGCATACGCCGTTCACGCATCTGTCCGTCGTGCACTCATCACGATCGTTGCATGCGGCTTCCGACGTGCACGTGCTGCTATCGTTGCCGATGTTGCTGGAATCGTCACTGCTATCACTGTACCCGCCGACGTTGTTGTCTCCGCCTGTTGTCACACCTTCGCAGCCGCCCAGCAGAGTGGTAGCCAGGATGCCGATCAGTAGCGGTAAGCGATGAGCCTTCATCATCGTTCGTCCCATCAAGAAAAGCCGATTCTTGTCCTCTCCTAGCCTGTCGGAAGTCGCTGCACCATAGCTGCGATTCGTCCACGACGGCGGCAGCGCGGTCAACGAATAATCGTTCCGGTTGGTGCTGAGCGGCCCTCAGAGCAACGCGCTTGTCGCGTCTACAAAGAAACGCGAAAATCATGTTGCCGTTCCATCAGAATGGGCCGAGATTTTCTTGATGGCTCCGGCAGGGGCCCCAGTCCGGGATAATGGGGATTCCATGCAACCGGATCGAGATGTCACGACGATCCTCAGCGAAGCCGCCGCGGGTGCGCCGCGTGCCGTTGACGAGTTGCTTCCTCTCCTCCGCAAGGAGCTGCGCGAGATGGCGGAGGCGCTCCTGAAAAGAGAGTCCGCGGGCCACACGCTCCAGCCCACCGCGCTCGTCCACGAGGCGTATTTGCGGATGGTCGATCGGACCCGAGCGTCCTTTGCGGACCAGGCCCACTTCCTCGCAGTTGCCGCCGGTATCATGCGCCGCATCCTCGTCGACCACGCACGGCGGAAGGGAGCCGTCAAACGCGGCGGTCGATTCGAGCGCGAACATCTTCATGAATGGACGATTGCGGCTCCACAGGAGGCATTCGCGCTGCTCGCCCTCGACGACGCGCTCGCCGTGCTCGAGCAGGTACGCCCGCGAGCCGCCAAAATCGTCGAGATGCGCTTCTTCGGTGGCTTGTCGATTGAGCAGGCCGCCGCAGTAATCGGAGTGGGCACGGCGACCGTCGAGCGCGAATGGCGCCTTGCGAGGGCGATGCTCTACAGCGAACTGATCGATGACTGACCGGCCTGAAAACGGAATACCGGATCATGCTTGGCGAACCGCGCGCTCTTGAAGTTTTTCTGGAGTTGATCGCCGTCCCGGACCACGAACGGCCGGCCCGGTTGGCCCGTGCCTGCTCCGACGACCCGCAGCTTCGGGAAGCGGTCAGGCGCCTGCTTGAGGCAGATCGGAAATCTGCCGGATTCCTCGAGCCGGAGATCCGGGTACCATACGCAGGCACTTTCCGACCCGCGTACAGCTCGGCCGAGGCGCTGATCGGTCGGACCGTCGACGGCTTCCTCATCGAATCGCGAATCGCCGAAGGTGGGATGGGCATCGTCTTTCAGGCTCGTCAGCAGCATCCGCCCCGGCCGGTGGCGCTGAAGATTGTCCGGCATTCGCTGGCCCTGCCCCAAGTGGCCCAGCGACTTGCCTTTGAGGCGGAAATCCTCGGGCGCCTGCACCACCCACATATCGCACAGGTGTATGCTGCGGGAACGATTGCCGGTGCCTTGGGATCGGTCCCGTACTTTGCAATGGAGCTCGTCGAGCAAGCCCAGTCGATTACCGCAATGTCGCGGGCCGCTGACTTGAGTGTCGATGAACGCCTCCAGCTCTTTCTGGACGCCTGTGATGCGGTGGGGCACGGACATGGCCGAGGGGTCATTCACCGGGACCTGAAGCCATCGAACATCCTCGTGGACCGCGAAGGCCGGGTGAAGGTAATCGACTTCGGGATTGCGCGGGTCATCTCGGATGAATCGTGGCAGCAAACGCTTACCACACATGCGGGCACGCTGATGGGCAGCCTTCCATACATGGCGCCCGAACAGTGCACTGGCGGGGCAGGCCTCGCCGATGCGCGCTGCGACGTCTATGCCCTTGGCGCCATTCTGTACGAACTACTCTGCGATGAGCCGGTGTTTGATATCTCGACCAAGTCACTCGAGCAGGCCCTGCGTGCCGTGCGCGAGCAGCCACCGCGCTTCCCTCCGCCCTCGAATTCAGCAGTGAATCGCGATCTGCAGTCGATCGTGCTCCAGGCGCTTGCCAAGGCTCCGGAGCAACGGTACGGCAGCGTCAGCGAGTTCGTGGCGGACCTGGAGCGATACCGCCGACGTGAGCCCGTGCTTGCCTCTCGACCGGGGGCCGGCCGTCGGCTCGCACTATTCGTTGAACGCAACCCGCTGGCCACTGTGCTGACGTTGGCAATTGTGCTCACGCTGGTTGGCGCCACTCTCCTCAGCTCGAGAATGTACCTGCGCGAGCGCAGCGCACGGCTGATCGCCGACGCGCGTCGCACCGAAGCCGAAAGTGTCACTGCGTTCATCACGGACACGCTCGCGTCCGTCGATCCTGCGGAAGCCCGCGGATCGGAACCCACCGTACGCGAATTGCTGCAGGCCGCCACCCGGACCATTGACCGGCAATTGAGGAATCAGCCAGTAGCCGAGGCCCGTTTGCGCGAGGTAATCGGCACAACGTACTACCATCTTGGCGACAACTCGATCGCCGAGGAACAGTTGCGCAAGTCGCTCCGTCTCACTGCGGCGGTCTTTGGCAACCAATCGCTCGAATACGCCAGCCGTGCGTTTGCCCTCGCCGCCGTGTTGTGGAATCGTCACAACTATGATGAGGCCGCAGCGCTACTGAGGCAGGCTCTCGCAATTCGACGCACGAAATTCGGCCGCCAGCATGATGAGACGATCGACGTTGCCAGTGCACTCGCAACGGTTCTCTCGGACAGTGGACGCGATGCGGAGGCGGAGCCCCTGCTTCGAGAGGCGATCGAAGCCTATCGCGCACGCTATCCCGATGGCAATCCGGTGCTGGCACGATCTCTCAACGCGCTTGGGACAATCATGCTCCACCGCGGCAAGGCGGAACAGGCCGAGCCGCTCATTCGTGAAGCGGTGGCGATGGTCGAGTCGCAACTGGGCGCTGACCATCCATTCACAAACATCACCAGGATGAACTATGTCAACGTGCTGCAGGCTCTCGGTAAGCACGAAGCCGCGCTCCGCGCGCTTGATCAGATCATGGTGGCGTTGGAGAATCTCTATGGTGACGAGCACATGTTGGTGGCCAATTGCCTGGAGAAACGAGCGAATTCGCTTCGCGCGCTTGGGGACGAGGCAGCGAGCGCTGAATCGTCCGCGCGCGCGTCGGCGATTCGTGAGGCCTTGTCGGCGGTCGATGCGCGTGAACGTGGCGGTGCAACATGCGCGGTTGACACGAATGGTGACGCAACGGGAGGATGACATACATGAGTATGTCGGTGCATGCGGATCGGAAGACGCGAGTACCTAGTCGGGCCCCCTCGTCACAAGGTCGCTGCAGAACTTGTTGAAAGACACGCGCAGCATGTGACGTTCTGGACCTGATGGTGCCCAGCTCGGCCGCCAAATCCGCATTCAGTCCTTCGATCAATCCTTCCTGGAACATTTGAGTTCCTTTCCGGTCTGCAGCGTCCTTCACGGTTGTCTGGAGCGGGATGCGGTCTCCTGATCACGGGCTGCATCCTTCGAGCGTGCCGCCGTGCCCGCGCCAACTTCACCGACATTGCCGACCTCCTGCGGACGTTCCATGAACTTCGCCGTCGCCGTTGCGCAAACGGAGCATTCTTGAGTGAGTTCTGCCCGGAGCACGAACAGCGGAGGCGTGGAATGCTCGACCCAGGCGCGCACGACGCAGGTCGACGTGCTCGTCACCGGGAGCCGGTAACGGATGTGCAGGTCGGCCGTCACGGCGCAGCATCCCTGGGCGAACAGGCAGTTTGTCATGGCTGCATCGAGCAGCGTGGCCGTCACGCCGCCGTGCAGGATCCCCTGATAGCCCTAGAAGTAGATGTTGGGCTGAAAGCTCGCCTCGACGCCGCCTTCCGCAGCGGGCACAAAGCGGAGTCGCGGTGTGTGCCCGTTCAAGCTGCCGCAAGCGATGCAACGGGCGTGGAAACGCTGCCGCGTGTCGTCGAGGCACTGCTGCATCTGCTCAGTGATCACAGAGGTTTACTCCCGCAGGCAATCGGTCCTCGAGGTAAGAGGCCACGATCTTGTCCGCCTGCTCGAGAGGAGCACCAACCACGACGCGGATGCCCTGCTGGGCGAACAGGTCTTCTGCACGCCGTCCCATACCGCCCGTAATGACGACGTTCGCCCCACGTTCGCGAAGCCACCGGGGTAGAAGCCCACGCTCATGGGGTGGAGCTTCGAGCGTCGTTTTCGAGTGTATGGTCCGCTTGCCCTCGTCCACCTCGTACAGCGCGAACGCCGGGCAGTGACCGAAGTGCGTGGCGACACATCCGTTGTCGAGAGGGATTGCGATTCTCATACGCCGTGTCTCCGATTCAACTTCATTGGTGGAGGCGCCAGGCAGAAGCTCGCTCTCGCGCTCCCGCTCCGGATCAGCATTGATCCCTTGTGAGCTGGAATTGCGTTCGGTCATGGGATGCTCCTCAGATCGGCGGTAGATATGTGCGCGGTGTCGGGATTGTTCGCGGGCTGCGTGGCACCCGTGTTCAGTAGTTTCTCCACCGTCCGCCATAGCTTGGAAACCTCTGCCGCCGCGCCATCGGCGGTGAACTCAACCAGTGTCCGGCCCTCGAGTTGCGCTCGCGTCACGTCGCGGTCGTAGCGGATCCGGCCGAGTGTCTTCAGCCCCCGTTCGCTCGCCCAGGATTCGATACGTTCCGTCATCTGCGCGTTCAGATCCCACTTGTTAACGCAGACGCACGCCGGCACTCGAAAGTGCTCCGTCACCTGCGTGATTCGCTCCAGGTCGTGCAAACCGCTGACCGTTGGCTCGGTGACGAGCAGCACCAGGTTCGCGCCGGTGAGGGATGCGATCACGGGACAGCCGATGCCGGGCGACCCGTCGACCAGCACCATGTCGCGACCCTGTTCGGTGGCGACGATCCGTGCCTGCTCCCGGACCAGGCTCACCAGCTTCCCACTGTTCTCGGTCGCAGCGAACAGGTCGGCATGAACCATGGGGCCGCAACGGGTCCGGGAGATGAACCACTCGCCGCACTCGCATTCTTCGAGGTCGATCGCATAGCGCGGACAGTACCGCAGGCACACGCCGCAACCTTCGCACGCGACAGGGTCGACTGAGAACACGATCGCGCCGTCCGGCTGCTGCGATGTTCTGATCGCGGCGAACCGGCAAAGCCCCGCGCACAAGCCGCAGCCGTCGCAGTCTTCAGCGCGGATGCAGGCTTCGTGACCGCTGCGGAAAATCTCGCGCCGCTGAATCTCGGGGGTGAGCAGAAGGTGCAGGTCCGCGGCGTCAACGTCGCAGTCGGCCATGACGGCGTTATCCGCCAAGACCGCGAAAGATGCGGCGATGCTGGTCTTGCCCGTGCCGCCCTTGCCGCTGATGATCACGAGTTCCTTCATGTGCTGGCTTCGCTCGGCGGTCGATCGCCGGTGTTTCGCTCGGCATCGTGGCCGCTCACTCGGTAGTACACCCGCTGGTCGTGCTGTCGAGCGGCGATCGTTTCCTTGCGTACAAGCTGCTCAACCAGCTTGGCGACTTCCAAACGATGGGTCCCCAGGCCGGCCGCCAGATCATCGAGCGTACACGGGCGGCGCTGGAGCAGCGCGATGATTTCCGCGGAGCGGGCCGAATGGGGCACCTCGGTTCCCGGCAGCCGGTGTTCGGCAATGACTTCGGCTCGCTCGCCCAGCAACATTGTGGCGCGCAGCAGGTTCTCGATGGAGGCCGGCTTGGCAAACATCTCTGTGGGGGGGCGCGCCACGGTGTTCAACTGGATCCGGTCCGGCGCGAGTTCATCCGCCAGCGCCTTGATCTTCAGGACCTCGTCGTCGCCCGCGGTCAGGCCGGCCAACAGGAACACCTCCAGCCAGAATCGGCCCCGAAACCGCCTTCGGAAACGGACGAGCCCCTCTGCGACCTGCTCGAAGTGAAGGTCCGCGTGCGGTCGATTGACACGCCGGAACATCTCCTCGCTTCCGGCGTCGAGCGACGGGATGACCAG
>JBECKQ010000460.1:0-8463 GCA_040235375.1 Phycisphaerae bacterium
TCGCCCGCGATTCCGGCAGCGACCCCGAGCTTCGGGAAATGGCCGAGGAAGAGATCCCCGAATTGCAGGAGCGGTACGAGCGGCAGCTTGAAGCGCTGAAGGAGCGCGTGGTGACGGCCGACGACGCCGCCATCTCCTCAATCATGCTCGAGATTCGCGCCGGCACCGGCGGCGAAGAAGCCGCCCTCTTCGGCCGCGACCTGCTCACGATGTACATGCGGTACTGCGAGCGCAAGCGCTTCAAGATCGAGGTGATTCACCAGTCGGGCAGCGACCTCGGGGGGATCAAGGAGATCATTCTGAACGTCCGGGGCGAAGGCGTCTGGCGGGCGCTGGGCTATGAAGGTGGCGGCCACCGCGTCCAACGCGTACCCGAGACCGAGGCCCAGGGCCGCATTCACACCAGCGCCGCGACGGTCGCGGTATATCCCGAGCCGGAAGAGATCGCCGTCGACATCAATTGGGATACGGACGTTGAAGAGCACGTGGCCCGGGCCGGCGGGCCCGGCGGGCAGAAGGTGAACAAGACCTCGTCCGCGATCAAGCTCGTGCATCTCGAAACGGGCATCACGGTCTCGATGCAGGACGAGAAGTCGCAGCACAAGAACCGGTCGAAGGCGCGGCGCATCCTCATGTCGCGCGTCTACGACCATTACCAGCAAAAGCAGACGCAGACGCTCGACAGCGCCCGGCGGACCATGATCGGCAGCGGCGACCGGTCACAGCGCATCCGCACGTACAACTACCCACAGAACCGCTGCACCGATCACCGGATCAACCTGAGCCTCTACAGCCTCGACCGGCTGATGCAGGGCGAGATGGACGAGCTGATCGAGGCGCTGCAGACGTACGACAAGGAGCAGCGGCTGCGGAATCTCTGATTCCCGGCTGCCAGCGGCGTTTTTTCGGCGACACGGCGCTGGGGCAGGTGAGAAGGTCGGCCGCCATTGATATACTGATGGTGGGCGGACGACAGCAGTCGGCAGGGACAGCATGCACGCGGGGCACGACCCCGATCGCGATCGTCAACGGAGCGAAATAGCCATGGGCAAGACCAAGCAGTTGCAGATCGACAAGCTGATGGGCGCGCTGATCACGCAGGACGGAAGCGACCTGCATATGGCCGTCGGATCGCCTCCCATGATTCGCATCCACGGGCGTATGCGCCGCCTCGAGACGAAGGAGCTGACGCCGGACGACATGGTCAGCCTGATGAAGTCGATCACGCCGGAGCGCAACCAGCAGGAGCTGCAGGAGGCCGGCACGACGGACTTCGCCGTGGCGATGCACGACAACCGCTTCCGTACGTCGATCCACCGCATGCAGTACGAAGATTTTCCGAACGTGATCGGCATCGTGATGCGTCTGATTCCGAAGAAGCTGCTGACGTGGGAGCAGCTCAACTTCCCCGATCCCGACGTGATCAAGAAGCTGTGCCTGATGCCGCGCGGGCTCGTGCTGGTCACCGGTCCGACCGGCTCGGGAAAAACGACCACGCTGGCGACGATGGTGGACTACATCAACCAGACGCGGCCGGACCACATCATCACGCTGGAAGAGCCGATCGAGTTCGTGCACCCGCACAAGCGCTGCCGGGTGACGCAGCGCGAGATCGGCGTGCACCTGCCGGACTTCAACGAAGGCATCCGCCGCTCGTTGCGTATGGACCCGGACATCATCCTCGTCGGCGAAATGCGCGACTACACGACGATCAAAGCGGCGACGACGGCCGCCGAAACGGGCCACCTCGTGTTCGGCACGCTGCACACCAGCAGTGCGCCGAGCACCATCGAACGTATCGTCGACTCCTTCCCGGTGAACGAGCAGTCGCAGATTCGTGCGATGCTCACCGGCTCTCTCGAAGCGATCATCGCCCAGCGCCTGCTCCGCAAGAAAGGCGGCGGTCGGATCGCAGCGTTCGAAATCATGGTTCCCGATGCGGCGATCAAGCACAACATCCGCGAGGGACAGACCTACAAGATCCCCAGCTCGATGCAGACCGGAAAAGCCAAGGGCAACGTGCTGATGGACAACCAACTGTTCACGCTCGTGCAGGACGGCTTGGTCGAACCAGACGACGCCCTGGCCCTGGCCCACGACTACGTCGGCTTCGAGAAGAAGCTCAAGGAGGCGAACCTCATCGGCTTCGCACCCGACCTGGCCGCCAGCATGGCGGCCGAGTAGCGCGGCGGAGGGCGGAGGGCAGAAGTCGGATGCCCGGAGGGCAACGGTCGATATCCTCGGCTGATACCCCGCGATTTCCGGATACGAAAGTGTGGCCATCCCTACCCCGGTCACAGACAGGCGGCATTGAACCGCGGGGTGGCACCTGGCGGTGGACCATTCAGGCTGCGGTTCGTCGCGAGTCGTCGCGACTTTAGCGGGCCGGCATTCTTACTATAATTACCCGTCCGGAATGCCGAACGACCCTCTTGTTTCGAAGGGGAATGCCATGAAGAAGACACGCCTGTACACACCCGGCCCGGTCATGATTCCTGAAGTCGTGCAACTGCACATGGCCCAGCCGATCGAGCATCACCGTACCGCGTTCTACCGCGAGATGCTCGCGGACGTGACCGACCATCTCCGCTACCTCTTCCAGACCGAGCGCGGCGATCCGCTGGTCATGACCGGCTCGGGCACGGCGGCCGGCGAGGGCGCCATCGTCTCGAGCGTGCACGCCGGGCAGAACAAGGCCCTGAACTTCAACAACGGCAAGTTCGGCGAGCGCTGGGGCAAGGTGTGCAAGGCGTTCAAGCTCGACTACGTCGATCAGAAGCTCGACTGGGGCACCGGCGCCACGCCCGACATGGTCAAGCAGGCCATGGACGACGATCCGAAGATCGACACGGTCATCTGCGTCCACTCTGAAACCTCCACGGCCACGCTCACCGATATCGAAGCGCTCGCCACGGTCACGAAGGAGCGCGGCGCCATTCTCATCGTCGACTGCATCACGAGCTGCGGCTGCCTGCCGTTCAAGTTCGACGAATGGGGGATCGACATCGCCTTCACCGGGTCGCAGAAGGCGCTCATGCTGCCGCCGGGGTTGGCCTTCGCCTGCGTCTCGCCCGAGGCGTGGAAGCGGATCGACGCGGGCGACTGCCGGGCGTACTACAACGACCTGAAGGCCCATCGAAAATCGCTGCGCACCTGGGACAATCCGTACACCCCGGCCAACACGCTGGTGCTCGGCCTGCAGAAGGTGCTGCACATCCTCAAGGAGCGCGGCATCGAGAACGTGTGGAAGGAAACGCGGATGCTGGCCGAGGCCACGCGCGCCGCGGCCCGGGCCATCGGGCTCAAAATCTTCTCGAAGAGCCCGTCCGATTCCGTCACGGCCATCTGGGTACCGGACGGCGTGGACGAGGGCGCTCTGCGAAAGACGCTCCGCGGCACGTACGGCATGCAGATCGCCGGCGGCCAGGATGACATCAAGGGCAAGGTCATCCGCATCGGTCACATGGGCTACGTGGATCTGGCGGACACGCTGGGCGTCATCGGGGCGCTGGAGCTGACGTTGAAGGCCCAGGGGTACGAATTCACGCTCGGCGCCGGCCTCAAGGCCGCCCAGGAGGTGTTCGCCAGGACGTTGTAGCAGCCCCGGCGAGGACAACTGTTGCAGCGGTGCGTTCGCGGTATACTCGTGGGCATGTCCCAGCTCATGCTGTTCGAAGACGCCGGGTACCGAAACCTGCTGCCCCTGACTTATTGGCGGTGTATCGCGGCGCTGTTCTGCGGTCGCAAGTCGCTGCTGGACAACGCTGCCTGGCGGCTGGGGCGTCCGATTTCCGGCGTGTGGACGCGTGAGTACATGGCCGAGGTGGCCGGCCTGCGCGTGCAGACCCCCGTAAACCGGCCGGCCACGGACGGGACCATCCTGGTGAATGCCCGGTGGCTGCTGTCCGACCGCGTGCCGTTCCACGACCCGCCGTACGTCGCCTACTGCGGCGACGCGATCGCGTACGTCTCCTGCGATCGCAAGCTTGCGGAGAGTCTCGCGCCTCAGACGCTTCTCGATTCCGATGCCAGCCGGGAGCTGATCGAGCGCAACCCGTCGGGCGAGATCGACGCGGACCTTCTCGAATACCCTTGGGACTTCATTGCCCGCAACGTCGAGACGCTTCAGCGCCAGTGGACCGGGGACGACCGCTGCATCGATGGCGACGTGAGCAGCGCCGCGTACCTCGTCAATCACGACCGCATCCACGTCAGCGAGCGGAGCGTCATCAAGCCGACGGCGGTGATCGACGCGAGCAACGGCCCGGTCTACATCAGCAACGACGTGCTGGTCGACGTGCACACGTACATAGAGGGGCCGGCTTATGTCGGCCCCGGAAGCGTGGTCAAGCCGCACACGGCCCTGCGTGCGGGAACGACGCTGTGCTCGCTGTGCAAGGTGGGTGGCGAGATCAGCCACGTGATCATGGCCGGGTTTTCGAACAAGCAGCACGACGGTTTTCTGGGCGACATGTACGTCGGCAACTGGGTGAACATCGGCGCGGGGACGACGAACTCGAACCTCAAGAACACTTACGGGAGGGTCAGCGCCCAGTTGGGCGATAAGCGAGTCGATACGGGCCAGCAGTTTTTCGGCGGCGTCATCGGCGACCTGGTGCGATTGGGGATCGGCCAATTGCTGCCGACCGGTTCGATGATCGGGTTCGGTGCGATGTGCGCCGCCGGTGGAGTCCTGCCGAAGTTCGTCCCCTCGTTCGCCTGGCTGACTGACGAAGGGCAGCAGTCGACGGACCCGGCGCGTCTACTGGAAACCGCAAAGACTGTCATGGGCCGGCGCAAGGTCGAAATCCGGCCGGAAGAGGTTGACTTGTTCATGCGCCTGCCCGCGCTCGCCGCGCAGTACGGCGTGTAGGGAAGATTCCCGCGTCAGGGTTTCGCGCGTCGCTGCAATTCGTCACGATCTTCAGGCGTGTTGATGTCAGCGAAGACACTCGGCGAGGCGACTTGCACGCGGCGGAGAGTGTCGCGATGGTCGGCCAGAATCTGCTTCAGGCCGACGCCGCGGTAGCGCTGCAAACGATCGCGCATCGAGAACGGAATGATGATGGGGTGGCCGGTACGCTCTCCGGCCGCGGCCACGACCACGTGGCCGGCATGAGCGCGATAGTCTTCGGCACACGCCCTCACCAGTTCGCTTGCGAGACCGGGCACGTCGCCGGGGCTGACGGCGATACCGTCGTTCTTATCCGGGTGAAATGACGCCGCGACAGCCTCGATCCCGATCAGCACGGACTCAAGCATCTCGGCGTCCGGGTCCGGGGCGATGGCCGTGACAAAGCGGCCATCCTGGTCCAGCTTCAGTGCCGCGTTCACCTGCGAGTTGGTTACGACCACCATCCGGTCCAGGCCGCCGTCCAGCAGGGCGTCGATCACCACCAGCAGCATCGGCCGCCCGCCCACGTCGAGCAACTGCTTGGGCTCGCCCATCCGTCGCGACCGACCCGCGGCCGGCACGACGCCGAAAACACGCAGCGACTTCGCATTCATCCGACTTCCTCCGACTTGTTGCCGCCGGCCACGGCAAACGGCCCTTCGACGAGCTTGGGCCGGTGCTCGCGTCGCACCGAAATCAGCTCCGCCGCGATGCTCACCGCGATCTCCGGCACGGTGATCGAGTTGATCGCCAGGCCGATCGGCGCGTGCACGCGATCGAGCCGCTCCCGGCTGACGCCACGCTTGGCGAGGTCATCGAATACCGCCTTGATCTTCCGCCCGCTTCCGATCATGCCCACGTATTTCGCGGCGGAATCGATCACGGCGTGCAGGGCCGCTTCGTCATGGGCGTGGCCGCGCGTCACAATCACCACGTACGTGTTACGATCGATCGGCAACTGCCGCAGGGTTTGCTCGATGTCGCCCACCAGCGGCCGGACGGGTGGTGGCAGTCGCTGGGTGCTGACCAGCGTGGGGCGATCGTCCACCACCGTGACGTCGAACTCGAGATCCACGCAGAGTCTGGCGAGCGCCGCGCCGACGTGCCCCGCGCCGGCGATGATCAGCTTCGGCTCCGCCTCGACGAGCACGCGGTACTCCTCGATCCGGTCGGCCTCGTGGACGCGAATCGCCACGTGGCCGGTTCGGCCTTCCTTTGCCGCATCGATAAGGTCGCGAAACTGCGCTGCCTGCGCGGCGTGGGTCAGGGGCATCACCGCGACGGCGGTTCCACCGCCGCAGTGCAGCCCGTCGTCCCAGCCGGGGCTGCCGTCGAGATCGAAGCGGATCAACTTCGATTCGCCTTTGCGCAGCATCTCGAGCGCCTGCTTGCAGACTTCCGCCTCGACGCAGCCGCCGCCGAGCGTACCGAGCGTGTTCAGCCCTTCGTCGATGATCAGCATGGCCCCGGGCGTCTGCGGTGCAGAGCCGTGAGTTTCGATGACCGCACACAGGGCGATGCGCCGGCCCGCTTGCAGCCGGCGAATGATAGTCTCGAACAGCGGCAGTTGCAGGATCATGATTGCACGCTCCCGCGCGGCCACTCTGGCGAAGTGGGGCGACCGGCCGGCCCGCAGCCATGCCCGGAAGGCCGGATCGCGAGCACTGACATGCTATCCTCGCGGGCGGCGAGGGGCCACACGGCGGTCGCATCATTCCCAAGCAGGGTTCCTGCCGGTAGCATGCGGACATATCAGCAAACGGCGGAGGCGGAATTGACACAGGCCGGCGGACGCATCGAGATCATCATCGGCCCGATGTTCAGTGGCAAGACCACGGAACTGATCGACCGGTTTCATGCCGCGGAGCGCGAGGGCCAGGCCGTCATTGCCATCAAGCCCGCCGCCGACGATCGCTATCACGCCATCCATCTCGTGAGCCACGACCGCGGATGTATCACGGCGCATCCCGTCGAAGACGAAAGCGAGATCGAGCCGGCCGCCCAGGCGGCGAGCTTCGTCGCGATCGACGAGGCCCATTTCTTTTCCGCTGGTGTGGCGGACACGTGTTGCCGGCTTCGAGAACTTGGAAAGTGCGTGGTATCCGCCGGGGTCGATCTCGACCACCGCGGCCGCCTCTTTCCCGCAATCGCCGCGCTGCGCGACTGCGCGGATCGCGTGACCGTCCGCACCGCCCGTTGCGCCCGCTGCGGAGCGGTGGCGCAGTTCACGCAACGCCTCGTGGACAGCGACGCACCGATCGTTGTAGGCGGCGCCGGTCAGTACGAACCTCGCTGCGCGGCATGTTTCCAACCGCACGGAGGCGCTGATCGATGACGCACCGATACGTCGGCATTCTGGGGCTTGTGGCGCTCGTCGGCATCGGTCTCGCTCTTTCGAACAACCGCGGGCGAATCCGCTGGCGAACCGTCATCGGTGGCGTGGCCATGCAGTTTCTGCTGGCGGTGCTCGTGCTGCGGGTGCCACTCGCCCGGCAATTCTTCGACGACCTCGCCGCCGTCGCCACGCGCATCCTCAGCTTCACGGATGCGGGGGCGTCGTTCATCTTCGGCGACGAGCTCTATACGAAAAGGTCGCTGGGCGTCATCTTCGCCATCCATGTGCTGCCGACGATCATCTTCTTCGCCTCGTTCATGTCGGTCCTGTATCACATGGGCATCATGCAATGGGTCGTCCGCGGCATGGCCTACGTGATGAACCGTTTTCTGGGCGTGACCGGGGCGGAGTCGCTTTCCGTCGCGGCCAACGTGTTCGTCGGGCAGACGGAGGCGCCGCTGGTCATCAAGCCGTACGTGTCGGAGATGACGCGCTCCGAGCTCATGACGCTTATGACCGGCGGTTTCGCGACGATCGCCGGGGGCGTGTTCGCCGCGTACGTCGCCATGCTCGGCGGCGAGGACCCCCAGCTCCGCATCGAATTCGCCAAGCACCTCCTTGCCGCGTCCGTTATGTCGGCTCCTGCGGCGTTCGTCATGTCCAAGCTGATCGTGCCCGAGACCGAGCACAGCACGACCGCGGGCGTCGTACGCAGCGCGTTTGAAAAGACGACGGTGAACGTGCTCGACGCCGCCACGTCGGGCGCGTCCGACGGCCTTCGCCTCGCCGCAAACGTCGGCGCGATGTTACTGGCACTTCTGGCGCTGATCGCGGGCGTCGATTACGTGCTGGGGGCCATCGGTTCGCTCGACCACGTCCATTCCGCCCTGCTGGCCATCGGCATCGACAAGCTGAGCCTGCGGAGCATATTCGGCCTTCTTCTCTCGCCGCTTGCCTGGCTCATGGGCGTTGCGCCGCAGGACGCGCACACGGTGGGCGGCCTGCTCGGCGAGAAGCTCGCCTTCACCGAGTTCGTCGCGTACGGCTCGCTCAGCAAGCTCACGCAGTCTGCCGGGCAGCTGCAAGAGCGGAGCGCGATCATCGCCACGTACGCGCTGTGCGGCTTCGCAAACTTCGGCAGCATCGCCATCCAGCTCGGCGGCATCGGCGGTATCGCCCCCACCCGCCGCCGGGACCTCGCCCAACTCGGCCTCCGCGCCATGTTCGCCGGCGC